>JAEYYP010000133.1 GCA_023428425.1 Pseudomonadota bacterium | reverse complement strand
CTGCAGACGGGGGAAGATTGACGCCGCCGCTTCCCTGCCCCTAGAACGCCCGTGACCTTTTCCGGGGCGCGTCCATGTCGTTCAACAGTTTCGGCCACCTCTTCCGTTTCACCACCTGGGGCGAAAGCCACGGGCCGGCGCTCGGCGTCGTGGTGGATGGCTGCCCGCCGGGCCTGCCGATCTCGGTCGAAGCCATCCAGCGCGACCTCGACCGTCGCAAGCCGGGGCAGAGCCGGTTCACGACGCAGCGCCGCGAGGACGACGCGGTTCGCATCCTGTCGGGCACGTTCGAGGACGAGGCCGACGGAGTGCTCAAGACCACCGGTACGCCGATCTCGCTGATGATCGAGAACACCGACCAGCGCTCCAAGGATTACTCCGAGATCAAGGACAAGTACCGGCCCGGCCACGCCGACTTCACCTACCAGCAGAAATACGGCATCCGCGACTACAAGGGTTCGGGTCGCGCCTCGGCCCGCGAGACGGCGGCGCGGGTGGCGGCCGGCGCGGTCGCCCGCCTCGTCATCCCCAATGTCACGGTGCGCGCCAGCCTCGTGCAGGTCGGGCCGCACAGGATCGACTACAGCCGTTTCGACTGGGACCAGGTCGACCAGAACCCCTTCTACTGCGCCGACCCGGTCGCCGCGCAGGAATGGGAGGGCTATCTCGACGGCGTGCGCAAGGCGGGCAACTCGGTCGGGGCCATCGTCGAAGTCGTGGCCGAAGGCGTGCCGCCGGGCTGGGGGGCGCCGATCTACGGCAAGCTCAGCGCCGACCTGGCCTCGGCGATGATGTCGATCAACGCCGTGAAGGGCGTCGAAATCGGCGAGGGCATGAACGCCGCTTCGCTCACGGGCACGGAAAACGCCGACGAGATGCGCGCCGGCAACCAGGGGCCGTACTTCAAGTCGAACCATGCCGGCGGCATCCTCGGCGGCATCTCGAACGGCGACCCGATCGTGGTGCGCTTCGCGGTGAAGCCGACCTCATCGATCATCACGCCGCGCGAGAGCGTCACGGTCACCAACGAAAATACCGAGGTGGTGACCAAAGGACGCCACGACCCCTGCGTCGGCATCCGCGCCGTGCCGATCGGCGAAGCCATGATGGCGGTGGTACTGGCCGACCACTATCTGCGCCACCGCGGCCAGACCGGTCGCGAGGGCGGCATCGGCTACTGAGGCGGCGCTTCTGTCGGTCGGGTCCGGCGCAAGGTCTCGCCGATCCGGCCGCCGGCGCGGTCCTCGACGAAGCGCATGCCCTTGTCCAGCACGGCGAAACGTCCGCGCAGGCCCTGCACCAGCCGGGCGGCGTGGGGGTTGGTGGCGATGAGCGCGAAGAGCGACAGCGCCATGATCGGCACGCCGAGCGGGATCGGCGTCGGCGCCAGCACCAGCCCGACCAAGAGCAGCACGATGAGCAGCGGCGTCAGCAGGTAGCTCAACTCGGTATGGCTCCGGCGGCGTTCAGCCGCGGCGGCCATCCTGCCGGAACACTGTGACGGTTTCCCTGTTGCCATCTCCACCGCTGATCGGTGACGGCACGGACACGACGTACTGCCAGCCCGCCGCCGCCAGGCCTTCGACCACCCGCGTCGTGGCGGCAGCGATGGCGTCGGGATCGGTGACGATGCCGCCCTTGCCGACATTCTCTTGGCCCACCTCGAACTGCGGCTTGATGAGGATCACCGCCTCGGCGTCGGGCGTGCAGAGTGCGAGCGCGGGCGCGATCACCTTGAGGATGGAAACGAAGCTGACGTCGGAGACGACCAGGTCGATCGGCTCGGGGATCAGTGCGTCCGTCAGGTCGCGGCCGTTGACGCCTTCGAGGCTTGTTACACGTGAATCAGCGCGCAGGCTCTGGTGCAGCTGGTCGTGACCGACATCGACGGCGTAGACCCTCGCAGCACCGCGTTCGAGCAGCACCTGGGTGAAGCCGCCGGTCGAGGATCCGAGGTCGAGGCAGACCTTGGCAGTCGGATCGATGCTTCCTGCATCAAGGCCGGCGATCAGCTTCAGGGCGGCGCGCGAAACATAGCCGGCGGCAGGGTCATAAAGCGTTATGATGTCAGTTTCGCCTACCGGCTGATGCGGCTTGGTGGCGACGATGCCGTTCACCTCTACCGTGCCGCGCAGGATAGCGTCCCGCGCCCGGGCGCGGGACGGGGTCAGC
This sequence comes from Pseudomonadota bacterium, assembly GCA_023428425.1. Lineage (GTDB taxonomy): Bacteria > Pseudomonadota > Alphaproteobacteria > Rhizobiales > Devosiaceae > Devosia_A. The sequence continues at coordinate 17,465 of JAEYYP010000133.1, read as the reverse complement.
CCGCGGGCTTCGAGCGCCTGGTCGAGACGGGTGCGCTCGGCCACGATATCACTGGGGATCGAGCGGCTCGGTGCCTGCGGGCTGGCCGCCGCGCAGGGTAATCTTCTCGATGCGCATCTCCGCCGCCTTCAGCAGCGCCTCGCAATGCGCCTTCAGTGCCTCGCCGCGCTCGTAGATGGCGATCGACTCGGCGAGTGGCGCCTGCCCGCTTTCGAGCTTGCCGACGATGCCTTCCAGCTCCTTCAGCGCGGTCTCGAAGCTCATACCCTTGATGTCGTCGAAGGGGGAATCGGCCATGGCGGAGCTCCTGTGCGATGAGGGGCGTTGCTAGCCCGCGGCCATCAAAGTTTCAACATGGGCGGCGGCGCCGGTCGCCAATCCCTGCCGGTCGTACCCACCTTCCAGCATCGAGACCACCCGACCCTCGCACAGCTTGCCGGCGATGCGGCACAGCCTTTCGGTCAGCCAGACGAAGTCCTCGGGTCGCCAGTTGAGGCCACCCAGCGGATCGCGGTAGTCGGCATCGAAACCGGCGGAGATCAGCAGGAAATCGGGGCGGAACGCCTCGAGCGCCGGGAATATCCGATCCTCGTAGGCCTCGCGCATCTCCTTGCCAGCGGTGCCCGCCGCGAGCGTCGCGTTGCAGATATTGCCGACGCCGGTGAAGCTCTCGGCTCCGGTGCCCGGATAAAGCGGCCACTGGTGCGACGAGGCGTAGAACACGGTCGGATCATCCTGGAAGATGTTCTCGGTGCCGTTGCCGTGGTGCACGTCGAAATCGACGATGGCTACCCGCTCGGCGCCGAACTTGCGCTGCGCCTCGCGGGCCACCACGGCGATGGTGTTGATGAGGCAGAACCCCATCGGCCGGTCGCGCTCGGCATGGTGCCCCGGCGGGCGCACGGCACAGAAGGCGTTGCGGACCCCGCCCAGCGCAACCTCCTCGAGCGCCAGCAGCCCGGCGCCGAGCGCCGTCGAGGCGGCCTCCAGCGAGCGCGCGGAAATGAAGGTGTCCTCGTCGATCCGCGCGATCCCTTCGGCCGGTCGGATCTGCGCCAGCTGCCGCAGGTAATCCCCGGGGTGCACGAGCTCGGCGAGAGTGAGATCGCCAGAGGGCGCCTCGCGCCGCTTGAGCGTCGCGAACTTCTCGCCGCTCAACGCGGTGTCGACCGCCCTGATCCGGTCGGCCCGCTCGGGGTGGCCGGTGGGGGTGGCGTGGCTGTCGAAATTGGGTTGGGAAACGAGCAGAGTGGTCATGAAGGGCCGCCGATTGCCGGTGAAGCTTGACGTTCAAGCCCGGCGGTTGTCAAACGGCGCGCGACAGAACCCGTTCATAATCGTTCAGAATGCCACCCGGCCCCGCCTATTCCCGTTCAGACATTGATCATCTCGCAGGCCTGCTGCGGGCGGGAGAGGTCGTCGCCTTCCCCACCGAGACGGTCTACGGCCTCGGCGCCGATGCGACCAATCCGGATGCCGTGCTCAGGATCTACGAGACCAAGGGCCGGCCGCGCTTCAATCCGCTGATCGTCCATGTCGCCGACCTGGCCATGGCCGAGACGCTTGCCGAGTTCAGCCCGATGGCCCGCAAGCTCGCGAGCCTCTGGCCCGGGCCGCTGACTCTCGTGCTGCCGCGCAAGGCGAGCGCCGGGCTGAGCGATATCGCCACGGCCGGGCTCGACACTGTCGGCATCCGCATCCCGGATCATCCGCTGGCGCAGGAGTTGATCCGTGCCGCCGGACGGCCGCTCGCCGCGCCCAGCGCCAATCCCTCGGGACGTCTGTCGCCGACCACGGCCGAGCAGGTGATCCGCGGCTTTTCCGGTCGCGTGCCGGTGCTCGATGGCGGTCCGGCCGATGCCGGAGTGGAATCGACCATCCTCGCCGTCACCGGCGACACCGTCACCCAGTTGCGAGCGGGCGCCCTGCCCCGCGACGCGATCGAGGCGCTGATCGGCCGGCCGGTCGCGATCGCGGCAGATGGCGGACCGGTCACCGCACCCGGCATGCTGGCGAGCCACTATGCGCCGGACGCGCGCCTGCGGATTCACGTGGAACATCCGGAACCGGGCGAAGCGTACCTGGCGTTCGGCGACCGGCCGGGAACGCTCAACCTCAGCCCCTCCGGCGACCTGCACGAGGCGGCGCGCAACCTGTTCTCGATGCTGCACCAGCTCGACGCCGAGGCCGAACGCATCGCCGTCGCCCCGATCCCCGACACCGGGCTCGGCGAGGCCATCAACGACCGGCTCAAGCGCGCCGCCGCGCCGCGCTGATTTGTGATCGAAGCGGGCGCTCGGCGCTGACGGAATGTTAAGCTGCGGGGCGGCTTATTCCGGCGCATGTCTCACGAACCGGTCAGCACGAAGATTGGCCTCGCCGAACTGGTCGGCGCGCTGTCGCACGCCCTCGACATCACCGAAGGCCAGCCGGCCGGGCACGGCGTGCGCTGCTGCTGGATCGGCATGCAGCTGGGCGAGGCGCTCGGCTACGACACGGCGACGCTGGGCGATCTCTACTACGCGCTGCTGCTCAAGGATGTCGGCTGCTCGTCGAACGCGGCGCGGATTTGCCAGCTCTATCTCGCCGACGACCTGAGCTTCAAAAGCGATTTCAAGCAGGTGGACCACGCCCTGCCGCAAATCCTGCGTTTCGTGCTGTCCCATACGGGACTCAAGGCGGGCCTCGCCGAGCGTTTCCGCTCCATCCTCAACATCGCCATCAATGGTGGCGCCATTTCGCGCGAGATGATCGAGACGCGCTGCACGCGTGGCGCCGAGATCGCGCGGCAGATGCGTTTCTCGGACGCGGTGGCCGGCGCCATCCTCGACCTCGACGAGCACTGGAACGGCGGCGGCCAGCCGCTCGGCAAGGCCGGCAACGACATCTCGCCCCTGGCGCAACTGGCGCTGCTCGCCCAGGTGGTCGACGTGTTCTTCATGAGCTCGGGGCCGGAGGCGGCGATGCGCGAAATCGAGCGCCGAGCTGGCAGCTGGTTCGATCCGGAGCTATCGGCGCTGTTCCTCGCGATCGCCCGCGACGAGCAATTCTGGGCCACCCTGGCGGCGCCCGACCTCGACCAGTGGGTGATCGCGCTCGAACCCCAGAAGCGCTCGATCCTGGTCGACGACGACTATCTCGACGAGATCGCCGGAGCTTTCGCCAAGGTGGTGGACGCCAAGAGCCCCTACACGAGCGGACACTCGGATCGCGTCGCGCTGTTCGCCGACATGATCGCCGAGCAGCTGGGCTTTTCCGACGACCGCCGCCGCTGGCTGAAACGGGCGGCGCTGCTGCACGATATCGGCAAGCTCGGCGTCTCCAACCAGATCCTCGACAAGCCGGGCAAGCCGGACGAAGAGGAATGGGCAGCGATCAAGCGTCATCCGGCCCTGGGCGAGACGATCCTCAAGCGCATCGGCGCCTTTGCGTCGCTGGCCCGGGTGGCGGGCGCGCATCACGAGCGGCTCGACGGCAAGGGCTATCCGCGCGGGCTGACCGAGACGGCGATCGACCTCGAAACGCGCATCGTCACCACCGCCGACATCTTCGACGCACTGACTGCCGAGCGCCCCTATCGCGCCGCCATGCCGGTCAGCAAGGCCTTCGCCATCATGGATGCGGACGTAGGCACCGCGATCGATCCCCAGTGCCTGGAGGCTCTGAGACGGGGGCTCGCGGCGGTGGAGCAGGTGGCAGCCGCCGCCTAGTTGTCCCGCACCTTGTATGGCTTCTGGTCGCGCCAGAAGCGCATCAGGCTTTCGAGGTCGGGGTCGCCATGCTCGGGCAACACGATGCGGAGCGTGACGAACAGATCGCCGGCCCCGTGCAGGCCCTTGCCCTTCAGGCGCAGCGCCTTGGTGGTGTTGGCCGAGGGCGGCAGGTTGAGTTCGACCGAGCCTTCGAGCGTCGGCACGCGCACCTTGCCGCCGAGCACGGCTTCGTAGAGCGCGATCGGCAGGTCGACGCGCAGGTCGGCACCATCGCGGCGGAACTGCTTGTGGCGCTCGAACTTCACGGTGACGATGGCGTCTCCGGCCTCCCCCGACAATGGTGAGGCGATGCCCTGCCCCTTGAGGCGGATCTGCTGGCCTTCCTCGACCTTCTCGGGAAGCTTGACGTTCAGCGTCTTGCCGGTAGGCATGCGGAGCGGCACGCTGCCGCCGGCATGCGCCTCCTCGAGCGTCACCGTGGCGGTGAGGTTCACGTCCTCGCCTCGCAGGTTCTGCGAGCGGCCGGGGTTGAAGCCCGCACCCGGGCCACCGCCCATCGAGCCGGTGAAGGGGTCCCAGCCGGCGCTTCCGCCACCGCCGCCGCGCGCGCCACCGCGCTGCTGGCCGCCGAAGCCGGACATGAATTCCTTCAGGATGTCCTCGGCCGAAAACCCGGCTCCGGCCCCCGGGCCGCCCGGGCGCGCGCCGCCGCCACCGCGGAAGCCGCCGAAACGCGGATTGCCGTCGGCGTCGATTTCGCCGCGATCGTAGGCAGAGCGCTTGGAGGCATCCGACAGGAAGTCGTAAGCCGACGAGATCTCCGCGAACTTCGCGTGGGCCTTGGGGTCGTCCTTGTTCTGGTCGGGGTGGTGCGCCTTGGCGAGCTTGCGGTAGGCGGACTTGAGGTCCTTCTCGCTCACCGACTTCTGCACCCCGAGCACGGTGTACGGGTCGCGCATGGGTTCTTTCAAAATGAGCGCCGGAGGGGTTTGCTTTCGGGCCCGGCGCCCTCCTATATGGCGACGCATGCCGGGCTTGTCCAGACCGGGTGGAGGGCTGAGAATCATGGCGGGAACAACACTTACCGATCGTCTGTTCGACGACGCCGACACCGCGCCGATCGATCCGTGTTCACTGTTCGAGGAGTGGTTCACCCTGGCGCAGGAGCGCGAGCCCAACGATCCGCACGCCATGGCCCTCGCCACCGCCGACGAGGACGGGCTGCCCGACGTGCGCATGGTGCTGCTGAATGCCCGTGACGCGCGCGGCTACTGCTTCTTCACCAATTTCGAGAGCGACAAGGCCCGGCAACTGATCGCCAATCCGAAGGCCGCCTTCGTGATGCACTGGAAGTCGCTGCGCCGGCAGATCCGCGTGCGCGGTCCGGTCGAGGTGGTGGATGACGGCGAGACCGACGCCTATTTCGCCACCCGTGCCCGCGTCAGCCAGATCGGCGCGCATGCATCCAAGCAGTCGCGGCCGCTCGCCAACCGCTACGCCCTGCTCGAACGCGTCGAGACGCTGAAGAAGAGCTTCGGCGAGGACGAGCCGGTGAACCGGCCGGCCCACTGGCGGGGTTTCCGGATCGTGCCGCAGGCGATGGAGTTCTGGAAAGACGGCGCCAACCGGCTGCATGACCGGGTGCGCTTCACCCGCACCCTGCCGGGCGGGGCGTGGAGCCGGCAGCGACTCTATCCATAGGCCGGCTGTTTCATCGCGCGTTCAGCTGTTGCCGATAGGGTGAGGCGCAACAACGCCAGGGGGCGGTGGCGCATCGCATGTCAGTAACGACTCATGGACCGTGGGGCATGCCCCGGCAGTTGCGTGCCGAGGTACAGTTCTCGGGCCGCCGCGGCGAACTCTTCGGCAGGCTGTTGCGCGGCTATCTGCTGATGCTGCCGACGCTCGGGCTCTACCGTTTCTGGCTGACCACCGCGAAGCGGCGCTTCTACTGGCAGAATACCGTGATCGGCGGCGACCGGCTCGAATATACGGGTTCGGCGACCCAACTGCTGATCGGCTTCCTGTTTGCACTCGGCGTGTTCCTGCCGATCTACATCGGCTTCTTCTACCTCTCGTTCCAGTCGGGGCTGGTGACGACAGTCGGCTATGGGGCGGCGGCGCTGCTGCTGTGGTTCCTCACCGGCTACGCCATCTATCGCGGGCGCGACTTCCGGCTGTCGCGGACCCTGTGGCGCGGCATCCGCTTCGACCAGAAGGGCAGCGCCTGGGCCTATGCGGTGCGCCGCTTCCTGTGGTCGCTGCTGGTGGTGGTGACGGCGGGGCTGGCCTATCCGTTCATGGCTGGCGACCTCTGGCGTTATCGCTACTCGCATACCTGGTTCGGCGACCGGCAGTTCAGCTTCACCGGCAGCTGGAAGACGGTCGCCGGGCCGTTCTACCGTGCCTGGGCGGTGCTTGCGGCCTCGATCGCGCTGATCGTGGCAGCGCTTGTCGCCCGCCTCGACGGCCTCCTGGCGCTGGGGCCCGCTATCATCCTCGCGGTGGCCGGGCTGTGCTTCCTTTACTACCGCTCCCGGGAGACGACGCGGATGTTCTCGGCCCTTCGGCTCGGCGATGCGGCGGTCTCAGTGGATGTGAAGGCGCGCTCGCTGCTTGGGCAGTATCTGCTCTACGGTCTCTGCCTGATCGGCACGCTCATTGTACTGGCACTGCTCGGCTACGCCATCGCGCGAGCCTTCGACACGAACTTCAGCGCCGGCGAGTTCTCGGCCGCCAATATCGCCAAGGCCGGCTGGACTGGGCTCGTCCTCGCGGCGGGGGGGTACCTCGCAACGCTGTCCGCCTTCACGCTCCTGGGCGAGGTATTCATCGACTGCGGGTTCTGGATGCTGGTGTCGCGCAATGCCGTCATCGCCAACCTCGAAAGCCTCGAGGGCGTCGGGGCGACCGAGGAAGACCGCTCGCTGGCCGGCGAGGGGCTCGCCGACGCGCTCAACGTGGGGTCGTTCTGATGCCGCTCGTCGCCCGCTACAGCGACGGCGCCGTCGCCACCATGCGCGACGTGGTGCTGGCGCTCGACACCAGCGTCAGCCGTCCCGAGCTGATCATCGCCGACCAGCAGACCTACGACGAGATCGATCGCTGGCCGGTTGACCGGGTATTCTCGCTGCCGGCCCACCAGAGCGAACTGCGCGTCGGGGTCGAGGGCCGGCCGGTCGGGGCACGCCTCGTGTTCAGCGGCGCCGAACCGATAAAGGCGGCGCACTCGATCTTTCCCGAACTGCATCGGCATCGCAGCCGCGAGGCGGGACGACAGCTCCGCATCCTCGGAGTTTCCACCCTGGCACTGGTTTCGGTGGTGGTCACCTACATCATCGGCGTGCCACTGATCGCCAACCGCGTCACGGCGGTGCTGCCGCCGCAATGGGAGGCCAACCTCGGCGAGGCGGCGGAGGGGCAGATCCGGCAGATCATCGGCAGCGAGGGCGGCTTCATGGTCTGCGATCGCAACTCGCAGAGCCTCGCCAACCGGGCCATCGCGCGTTTCACCGCGCAGGTGATGGAGGGAGCCGACTCACCGTTCGACGCGCAGGTCACGGTGGTGAAATCCGAGGTGCCGAATGCGTTTGCTCTGCCCGGCGGGAAGTCGTTCTACTTCTCGGCGCTGCTCAAAGAGACGCAATCGGCCGACGAGTTCGCCGGCATCGTGGCGCATGAACTCGGCCATGTGGTGCATCGACATGGCATGGAAGGCCTGATCGCCAGCTCGGCTACCGGCCTGCTCGTGGGTTTCGTGCTGGGCGACATGACCAACATCTCGGTGGCGGCAGCCATCGGGGCGACGCTGATCGACAGCCGGTTCTCGCGCGATGCGGAACGCGAGGCCGACCGCTTTGCCGCGCAGGCGGCGGTGCGGCTGGGCTTCGATGCGACGGCGCTCGCGACGTTGCTGGAGCGGGTGGCCGCCGACAGCGAGATGAGCCAGTCGCTCGCTTTCCTGTCCACCCACCCGCTGACCGCCGAACGGCGCGCCGCGCTGGAACAGACGGTAGCGGCCGACATGAACACCGGGCGCGCTCCGGTGTTCTCCGATGCCGAATGGCAGGCTATCCGCACCATGTGCGACGGCGTTGTCCCCAGCGGGTCGTCGGAAGTCCACATGACACCTTCCTTGCGCGTGCAGCGTATGCCAAGCAACTGACAGTCCGGGCGGCCACATCACGCATGCGCATTCTCATCCGTACCAGCAAATGGGCGATCTGGGCCCGCCGCTTCGGCAGCCTCGCCGTGCCGATGACCATCGTGCCGGTGCTGCTGCACCGCGAGCAGTTCATGACGTCGGTGGACTTCGCCATCGTCGAATCGGTGGCGGCGGGCATTGCGGCGCTGGCGCTGATCCTCGGGCTCAGCGCCTATGCGCGGTTGTGGATCACCGGTGACCAGGGCTGGGGCAAGGCCAGCTGGGGCCTGTTCTTTGCCATCGTCTGCCTGCTGCCATTCGGCTACCTTGCAGCGCAGGCGGCGCGCTATCCGCTGGTGAACGAAGTCGCCACCGATTTCGGCGACCCGCTGCAACTCAGTTCATCGGTCCGCGTGGTCCCCAGCAGCGCGCCGCTGCAGGACCTGATCGCCACGACCTTCCCCAACGCCCGAACCCGCAGCTACCCCATCGATGCGACGCAGATGTTCGCTGAAATCGAGGACCTGGTCGAGGAACGCGGCTGGGATGTCCGGACCCGGCGAGCACCGCCGACGGCACTCGATTTCGGGCAGCTCAACGCCATCTCGGTCAGCCTGTTCGGCTTCCGCGACGAGGTGGCGATTCGCGTCAGCGGATCGCCCGCCGGCTCGACGGTCGACATGCGCTCGGTGCCGCTGAGCGGCTTCCATGATTTCGGCGAGAATGGCCGGCGGGTGGAAGAGCTGTTGCTCGCGCTCGACGGACAGATCACCCTGCTGCTGCGAAACGCCCCGCAGGCACCGGTTGCCGATGTGGAAGACGGTGTGGAAGAGCCAGCCGAAGAGTAGAGTTCAGGCCGGTGCCGGGAACAGGCGGAGGCCGAACAGGCCGCCTGCCAGGCCGATCCGGCCGCGATCGGCAAGATACTCGACATGCGCCTTCAGCGTCATGCGGGCCGCCGCCCTGAGCGGCAGACCGAGCGCCGGATAGATGCTGCGCTGCAACGCATCGAGACTCGAGGCTCCCGCCTCGACCGCGGCCACCACCTGCGCGTTGCGCAGTTCGCGATGCGCCAGCAGGGCACGGGCGTGGGCCGGCCCGTCGAGGATCGCTCCACCATGTGCCGGCAGATAGTGCCGCCAGGCGAGGCCGATGACCTTTTCCAGCGAGCGCAGGTAGTCGTCCATCGACCCATCCGGCACCGGGACGAGGGTGGAATTCCAGCCCATGATGTGGTCGCCCGTCAGCAGCCACGGCGTACCGGCGAGACCGAAGGCGAGGTGGTTGGCGCAATGGCCGGGCGTGGCGACCACCTCCAGCGTGACGCCGCCCGCAGTGATGCGGTCGCCGTCGGCAAGCACCCGGTCGGGCTCGAGCGTCCAGTCGCTGTCGGCGGCCACCGGATCGATCTCGAACCGGCGCCGCGGCCGGCTCGCCCGGTGACGTCCCCCGAACCAGAGCGGCGCGCCGATTTCGGCCCCGAGCCGCCGCACCAGGGCGGTATGGTCGCGATGGGTGTGGGTGAGAACGATCGCCTCGACCGGCCTTCCGCCCAGCGCCTGCCGCAAGGCGACGAGGTGTGCCGGGTCGTCCGGGCCCGGGTCGAGCAGCAGCACACGTCCGTCGCCGACGAGGAACGTGTTGGTGCCCTTGAACGTGAAGGGACCGGCATTGGGCGCCGTGACCCTGACGACGGATGGCGCGACTGGTACCGCCCGACCGGTCTCAGGGTCGAAATCGGTGTCGAACGCGATTGGCGGGCTGGGGGCCACCATTGCGCTCCTCATGGCGAGGGACTAGTAATTCGGCATCAGCAATGCCCCTGTTTCAGAAGGATTGGCAATGGCCTTGACACTGACCACCCCCAACACCGTGCTCGGTGCGCTGAGCCCCAAGGCAGGGACCGCGCGGCTGGCGACCAATCTCGCAACCGTGGTGCTGGGATCGCTGCTGCTGTGGGCTTCGGCGAAGATCAGCGTGCCGATCACCCCAGTGCCGGTGTCGCTGCAGAGCTTTGCCATTGCCGTGCTCGCCGCGTCGTTCGGCTGGCGCATCGCGCTCTCCACCATGCTGCTCTACATCGCGCAGGGCCTCAGCGGCCTGCCGGTCTTCGCCTATGGTGGTGGCATCCAGTACCTGATGAGCCCGTCGTTCGGCTTCATCCTCGGCTGGCTGCCGATGGCCTTCATCATCGGGCTCGCCGCCGATCGCGGCCTGTCGGGCAAGGTGCTGCCGCTGTTCGCCGCGATGATCCTGGGTGATGCCGTCTCGTTTGCCTTCGGCTTCTCCTGGCTGCTTGCCGCCGGCAACATCATCGTCTCGACCGGCGCCGCGCTGCCGGGCTGGCTCGATGCCTCGAACCTCCTCGGTTCGGCTTTCGACGGCGCCATCAAGCCCTTCGTGCTCTGGGACATCGTGAAGATGGCGTTTGCCGCCGTGACGGTGGCCGGCCTCTGGCAGTTCGCCCGCAAGCGCGCCTGAGACCATCTGTTTCACGTGAATCGAAGGGCCGGTCCTCAGCGCAGGACCGGCCCTTTTTCCTGCCTGATAAGTTGACTACATCTCTCCACATATGTAGCTCTCCGTCCGGACGACTTGGAGAGCTGGCATGGCGCAGATCAAGCTGATGACCGGGACGGTGCTGGCTCGCCGCGCGGTGACGCCGGGCATGGTGCGCGTGACCCTGGGCGGTGCCGGCCTCAGCGATTTCCGCTCCACCGGGGTTGGCGACGAGTATGTCCGGTTCTTCTTCCCCGATCCCGACACCGGCGAACTGGTGCTGCCCGACGTCGACGCGCAAGGCTTCTGGAAGTGGCCGGAGGGCCGGAAACCGGCACATTGCGAGTGCTATACCATCCGCTATGCCCGCTCGACGGCAGAGGCTGTGGAGATCGATGTCGATTTCGTCGTTCATGAGCATGGCCGGGCCAGCGAGTGGGCGCAGCAGGCCGAGCCCGGCGAGACGATCGCCTTGCGCGGTCCCACGGGCCTCTACGAGGCGCCGGCAGACGCCGACTGGCAGCTCTTCGTCGCCGACGCCACCGGCCTGCCGGCCCTCGGCCGACTGCTCGAAAACCTCCCTGCGGGAACCGAAGCCCGGGCCATCGTCGAGATCCCGGACGCCGGGCACGAGCAGCATTTCGCGACGCAGGCCGACCTGAAGCTCGTCTACCTGCACGGCAGCGGCAACGGCCTCGCCCCGAGCCGGCTCGAGGCGGCGGTACGCGGCGTCGCCGTGCCGGATGGGCGCGTGCCCTATGTGTGGGTGGCCGCCGAGAGCAAGACGGTGCGACCGATCCGCAAATACCTGCGCCATGAGCTCGGCTGGCCGGCCACGCGCTACTCGGTCACCGGCTACTGGACAGACAAGCTGTCCGAGTGGGAGCAGCGCTGGGCTGCGCTCGACCCCGAGGTCAAAAAGCAGATCGACGACCTCTGGCGTTCAGGCCGGGACGGTCAGGAGGTCGCCGACGAAGTCGAGGCCACCATGGAGCGGTTCGGCCTCTGACGATGCCCGCTGATAACGACAACGGGTGGACCACGCCGACCTGCCGCGGTCGTCGACGATCATCAGGCCAGGTCGTCGCCGATTCGGCCAAAAACTCGTCGGCACGGCATCGAGGACCTGCTTCGACGCATGGGGCACGTGTCCTTCGGCGTGGTTGTGCGTACCATGCATTGCGTCTTTACTCACACGTTGCCCGTCGACAAGATCAGGCTGATGCGAGCCGACATGGCTGACCTGCTTGTCAGCACTACTGCCACCCGTCATTACATCAACGGTAGACGTGCGTGAGCTCTTGGTGACGGCGATCGCCACCATCCCGCGTCGAGTAGTCGGGAGATATATTGGACGTGCCTGAGGGGGTATCTTGTGAACAGGGTCGCGATCCTGCTGCCGAGGCCATTCTGGGGTGGCCTTTCGACGGGTTGCCCAGGCTGTTAGCCCGGACTGGCAACACTCCGTCTCGGCCTGAAACAGCGGCGGGGAGATGCCTGGTTCCGGCATCCTCAGTCGCAACGATCAGCGTGGCGATGTCCGTTCTCTCGAACTGCATCGCATGAGCATGGCGACCTCCGACCTGCTCCGGCGATGCGTGTCGGTCGACCTCGAAGTCGATCCGAGCACGGCAACTGTCTTTGCCCTTGCCGCAGTGCGCGACGGACGACCCGCCATCGTGGCCAGCAAGTCGAGCATTGAAAGCGGTCTCGATCGGTTCGAACGCGAGCTTGGCGATGTCACGCACATTCTCGGCCACAACATCATCCGGCACGACCTGCCGCATCTGGCTGCGCTACGGCCGGGGCTGGCGGGCGTGTTGACCGCGCCGATCGATACGCTCTGGCTCAATCCGCTGGCGTTTCCGCGCAACCCCTATCACCACCTGGTCAAGCACTACCATGACGGCCGGCTGCAGGCCGGGCACATCAACGATCCGGAGCGGGACGCCCGCCTGGTTCTGGACGTGCTGGGCAATCAGCTGGCGGCGCTGACCGACCTCGACAAGACGGCGCCCGGCGCCATCGCCGCCTACCACTATCTGACGACGCGAATGGAGCATGCCGGTGGCTTCGACGCGGTGTTCCGCGCGGTGAGGCATGCAGAAGCGCCTGGATATCCGGAAGTGCGGGGAGCAATCTCCAGACTGCTCGCCGATCGGGCATGCCAGGACGCGGTGGCGAAGTTGCTCGTCACCCTGTCCAATCCGCGATCTGGTTGGCCCACCGCCTATGCCATCTCGTGGATCCTCGTGGCGGGCGGCGATTCCGTCATGCCGCCCTGGGTGCGGATGCAGTTCCCCGAAGCAGCGCGGATCGTCAGGCAATTGCGCGATACGGCCTGCGACCGGCCGGACTGTGCCTGGTGCCGCGAGCAGGGCGATCCGGTGAAGGCGCTGACGCGCTGGTTCGGTTTTGACGGCTTCCGGCCCCAGCCGGTCGATGAGATGGGTCGCCCGTTGCAGGAGCGGATCGTCGACGAGGTGATGCGCGGGGCGAGCGTCCTCGGCATCCTGCCTACCGGCACGGGAAAGTCCGTCTGCTACCAGATCCCGGCGCTGTCGAAATTCGACAAGACCGGGGCGCTGACGGTCGTGATCTCGCCCCTGGTGGCGCTGATGGCCGACCAGGTGCAGGGCATGGCGCGAGCCGGCATTGCCTCGGCCGTCACCGTCAATGGACAGCTGTCGATGCCGGAACGGCAGGATGCGCTCGACAAGGTGCGGATGGGCGATGCGTCCATGCTGCTGATCTCGCCGGAGCAACTGCGGAGCCTGTCGGTGCGCAACGTGCTCAAGCAGCGCGAAATAGGCCTCTGGGTACTCGACGAGGCGCATTGCGTCTCGAAGTGGGGCCACGATTTTCGCCCGGACTACCGCTATGTCGGCCGCTTCATCAAGGAGAACGCCGGCGACGAGCGGCCCGCGCCGGTCCTCTGCCTCACAGCCACCGCCAAGCCCGAGGTGGTGCGCGACATTCGCGAGCACTTCCAGAGCCGCCTCGGGGTCGACCTGCTGCTCCTCGATGGCGGCGCGGTCCGCACCAATCTCAGCTTTTCGGTTCGCGAAACCAACCGCAGCACCAAGCTCGGCGACATCCTCGACGTGATCGAAAGCCAGCTGCCGGCGGAGGGCGCTTCTGGCGCCATCGTCTATTGCGCGACGCGACGGGCGACCGAAACCGTCGCCAGTTTCCTCAAGCAGCAGGGCCTGTCGGCCGAACATTTCCATGCCGGCCTGCCGCCCGACGAGAAGCGCAGCATCCAGGAGCGCTTCCGCGTCGGCGACTTGCGCATCATCGCGGCCACCAACGCCTTCGGCATGGGCATCGACAAGCCGGATATCCGGCTCGTGGTGCACGGCGATATTCCCGGCTCGCTGGAGAATTACCTGCAGGAGGCAGGCCGCGCCGGGCGCGACCGCGAACACGCCAATTGCGTGCTGCTGTTCGCGCCCGAGGACGTGGAACGGCAATTCTCGCTCTCCGCCCGCTCCCGCCTCGCCCGGCATGAAATCGGCGCCATCCTCAAGGCGCTGCGTCGCGTCGATGACCGCACCAAGAAGACCGGCAAGGTGGTGGCGACATCCGGCGAGATCGTCCGGGCCGAACTGGACCGGGAGTTCGTCCGCGAAGATGCGACGGACGACACGCGGGTGAAGACGGCCGTCTCCTGGCTCGAAGAGTCCGTGCTGCTGTCGCGCGAGGAGAACCGCGTGCAGGTCTTTCCGTCGTCGCTGCTTGTGCGGACGATGGAGGAAGCCGAAGCGCTCATCGTTGGCGCACGGGGCATCACCGAGGAACGTCGTCGGCAGCTCCGCGACATCGTGCGGCACCTGATGAACGCGCCGCCGGACCAGGGCATCAGCACCGACGAGCTGACCGGCGCCTGCCGTCTCAGCGCCGGGGCGCTCAACAAGGCGCTGGCCGATCTCGAGGCTCTCCGTATTGCCCGCAACGATGTCGCAGCGACTATGTTCGTGCATGTCGGCGTGGCGGACAGTTCCCGGCACCGCCTCGAGCAAGCCTCACGGCTGGAGGCCGACCTCATAGCCCTGATGCGGGAAGGCGCCCCCGACGCCGAGGTCGAGACGGGCCTGCCACTGAACCTCCAGGTTGCCTGCCAGACGCTGCGGGATCGTGGCCACGCTGCCGTGCGGCCGGACATCGTGGAGCGGCTGGTGCGCGGCATGGCGCGCGACGGGCGCGACCAGGACGGCGGCCGCGGCAACTTGCGCTTGAGGAAGGTGTCGAGCAACACGCTGGCGGTGATCCTGCAGCGCTCGTGGCAGGTGATCGAACAGACGGCCAGGATCCGTCACCAGGCCGCCGAGCTGCTGCTCTCCTACCTGATCGGCAAGGTGACGAAGGGAATCCAGGGCAAGGACATCCAGGTCGAAACGACGCTGGGCGACCTGCTCGCGGTGCTGACCGGCGACATGGAGCTGCGCTCGAGCGGCGTGCGCGACATGACCAAGCTGATGGAACGTGCGCTCTTGTGGCTGCACGAACAGCAGGTGGGAAGCCTCGGCAAGGGCCTGACAATCTTCCGTCAGGCGATGACCGTGCACCTCAATCCGGCCGGTGGTCAGTTCACCCAGGCTCACTTCACGCCGCTGGAAGAGCACTATGCCGAACAGACCGCCCAGACGCACGTGATGGCGGCCTATGCCCAGCGCGGCCTGGACCGCATCGATGAGGCGCTGCGCCTGTCCGAAGACTATTTCGTCCTCGACCGCGATGCCTTCCTGCGCCGCTGGATGCCGGGTCGAGCCATGGAGATGCGGCGCCAGACCACCGGTGCGTCCTTCAAGACGATCGTCGATGCCCTGGACAACCCGGTTCAGCAGAAGATCGTCGCCGATGACCGCGAAAAGACCAACGTACTGGTGCTGGCCGGTCCCGGCTCGGGCAAGACGCGGGTGCTGGTGCATCGCATCGCCTACCTGGTCCGTGTCAAGCGCGAGGACCCGCGCGATATTCTCGTGCTCACCTACAATCGGCACGCGGCGGCGGAAATCCGGGCGCGGCTGCGGCATCTCATCGGGGACGAAGCGGCCGCGGTTGCCGTCTCGACCTGTCACGCGCTGGCGATGCGGCTGGTCGGGGCGAGCTTTTCCGGCGTGGACGGCGACAAGCACGATTTCGACGGTGTCGTCATGGAGGCCGTTCGCCAGCTCAACGGCGAAGGACTGACCAAAGCCGAGGCCGAGGCGCAGCGCGACACGCTGATCCAGGGCTATCGCTGGATCCTGGTCGACGAGTATCAGGACATCGGACCCGAAGAGTATGCGCTGATCTCGGCCGTCGCCGGACGCTCGCTCGACGATCCGGAACTGCGACTCAGCCTGTTCGCCGTCGGCGACGACGACCAGAACATCTATGCCTTCGCCGGCGCTTCGATCGATTTCATCCGCCGCTTCGAGGCCGACTACCGCGCCAAGCCGGAGTACCTCATCGAAAACTATCGCTCGACCGGCAATATCATTGCTGCCGCGAACGCTGTGATCGCACCGGCCGCGGCCCGCATGAAGACCGGCCACGACATTGCCATCAATCGCAAGCGGGCCAAGGACCATCCCGGCGGGGAACTGGCGGCGCTCGATCCCGTCGCCCAGGGGCGGGTGCAGGTGCTCGATTGCCCGTCCGATGACCTGGTACAGGCCAGGGCGGCGCTCGACGAGTTGCTGCGCCTGTCGCGGCTCGATCCCGACTGGAGCTGGGCCAAGACCGCGATCATCGCCCGCGAGTGGCGACGGCTCGCGCCGGTACGCGCCTACGCCGAGTCCCTCGGTATTCCGGTCGAGATGGCCAACGAGACGCTGCCCAGCATCTGGCGGTTGCGGGAGATGCAGCTTTTCGTGAAGGCAATGCGCCGCGAGCCGACGCACCTGCTGGACATCAACGACCTGGTGCAGATGAAGAATGCCATTCCGGCCAATCGCTGGACCGACCTGATCGCCGAAGGCATCGCCACGCTGGCCCACGAGCTCAACACCAAGTCGATGCCGGTGCCCGACCTGATCGAGTGGTTCGCCGAATGGGCCCGTGATGCACGCAGCGAGCAGCGCTCCCTGCTGTTGCTGACGGCGCATCGCGCTAAGGGCCTCGAGTTCGATGATGTCGTCATCCTCAACGGTGGCTGGGACCGGCCAGGCAAGGGCGAGGACGCCGACGCGCCGCGCCGCCTGTTCTACGTCGCCATGACCCGCGCCCGCCGCAGCCTCGCCATCATGGCCGACGCAGGACATCCGTTCGTGCCAGGTGACAACGAACATGTGCTGCGCCGCGCCGCCCCGCCGATTGCAGCGGACGGCAGCGTTGTCTCCATTTACCAGGTGCCCGATCTCAAGACCGTCGATCTGTCCTGGGCCGGGCGGCTGGGTGGCGGCAACCCGGCCCTGGCTGCAATTGCCGCAGCCAAGGCCGGCGACCCGGCCAGGCTGACGCGGCGTGACGACACCTGGATGCTGGAGACGCCGGAAGGCCAACCGCTGGGGCGCATGGCAAGGAGTTGGTCGCCGCCTCCCGGCCTGACCTTCATGCGCGGCGAAGTTGGCGCCATCATACGCTGGCGCAAGATCGATTGCGGCGAAGAGTACCGGGATACGCTGCGCCGCGACGAGTGGGAGGTGGTCGTGCCCGAGCTGGTGTTCGGCTGAGGCTTCGGGAGACCTGCTGACGCCAGGGACGCTGGCGGTCTTGCGCACGCTGGGAAACTGGCTGGGGCGCTAGGATTCGAACCTAGGAATGGCGGTACCAAAAACCGCTGCCTTACCACTTGGCGACGCCCCAACGGCGCGGTTGTTACAACGGTTCACCACGCGAGGCAACTGACCCCGAAGACGCGCAATATCGGCGCTTGAACTGCCGGGGGCTCCCCGCTATAACGCCGGCCAACCGATGAACCGCTGCCGGAAAAGCTCCCGACAATCCGGCGTTGAGGCGGGCATCCCGGCACCTGACGGAGTATAGCGCAGCCTGGTAGCGCACCTGCTTCGGGAGCAGGGGGTCGAGTGTTCGAATCACTCTACTCCGACCAATCAAACCGGGGACCTCTGGGGTCCCCGGTTTTTTCTTACCGACAGGGTTACCGACAGAGTTGGGTGATC
>JAEYYP010000051.1 GCA_023428425.1 Pseudomonadota bacterium | reverse complement strand
GTGCAGAGGGTGGTCGTTGCCACGGCGGTGACTGTGCCGCGACGTGGCACCTCCCCCTTCATGGGGGAGGCTGGGAGGGGGCCGTCCCGGACGGCTTTGGCAGAACCTACTCTGCCGCTTCCTCCTGGATATCCGGCTCGAGGAAGCCGCCGGACTGGCGGCTCCAGAGCCTGGCGTAGGTGCCGCCGAGCTTGATCAGTTCGGCGTGAGTGCCCTGCTCGACGATCTGGCCCTTGTCGAGCACCACCAGCCGGTCCATCGCGGCGATGGTGGAGAGCCGGTGGGCGATGGCGATCACCGTCTTGCCCTCCATCAGCCGGCTGAGCTGACCCTGGATCGCGGCCTCGACTTCGCTGTCGAGCGCCGAGGTGGCCTCGTCGAGCACGAGGATCGGGGCGTTCTTCAGCAGCACCCGGGCGATGGCGATGCGCTGGCGCTGCCCGCCGGACAGCTTCACCCCGCGTTCGCCGACATGCGCGTCGTAGCCGGTGCGGCCCTTGGCATCGACGAGAGTGGCGATGAAGCCATCGGCTTCGGCCAGCCGGGCCGCCGCCATCATCTCCTCGTCGGTCGCGTCGGGGCGACCGTACTTGATGTTCTCGCGCACCGAACGGTGGAGCAGCGAGGTATCCTGGGTGACGACGCCGACCTGCTCGCGCAGCGTATCCTGCTGCACGGTCGCGATATCGGTGCCATCAACCGAGATCACCCCACCCTCGCGATCGTAGAAGCGCAGTAGCAGGTTGACGATGGTCGACTTGCCGGCCCCCGAGCGGCCGACGAGACCGATCTTCTCGCCCGGCTTGATCGCGAGGTTAAGCCCCTCGATGACGCCGGACTCCTTGCCGTAGTGGAAGGAGACATCCTCGAAGCGGATGTCGCCCTTGACGGGTCCGAGCGGCTTGGCGCCCGGCTGGTCGGCGACAACGCGGGGCAGCGAGATGGAGCTGATGCCGTCGCGGACCACGCCGATGTTCTCGAACAGCGAGGACATCTCCCACATCACCCACTGGCTCATGCCCTGGAAGCGCAGCACCAGCGCCGCGGCGACCGCGATGGCGCCCGGCGTCATGTTGCCGTTGAGCCATTGGGTGATGCCGACGGCGACGACGGCCGCGAGCAGGACGCAGTTCATCATGGTGATGACGAACTGCTGCAGCGCAATCAGCCGCATCTGCTTGTTCACCGTCTGGGTGAACTGGTCCATCGCCTCGTGGGCGTAGGCCTCCTCGCGCGATGAGTGCGAGAACAGCTTCACCGTCGCGATGTTGGTGTAGCTGTCGACGATGCGGCCGGTCATCAGCGAGCGCGCATCGGCCTGCTGCTCGGAAATCTTGCCGAGGCGTGGGATGAAGTACCACAGCAGCGCGACGTAGAGCGCGAGCCAGACGAGGAAGGGCACGGCGAGCCAGATGTCGCTCATCGCGGCCAGCACCACGGCGCCGGCGAAATAGACGACGACAAAGATCGTCACGTCGAGGATCTTCATCACGACTTCGCGCACGGCGAGCGCGGTCTGCATCAGCTTGGCGCCGATGCGGCCGGCGAACTCGTCCTGGAAGTAGCTCATCGACTGGCGGATCAGGTAGCGATGCGCCATCCAGCGGATGCGCTGCGGGAAATTGCCGATCAGCGTCTGGTGGATGATGTGGGTGTCGATGAGCTGCATCAGCGGCAGGCCGAGCAGCAGGAAGCCGCCCATCAGCCACAGTTTCCAACCCTCCGTTTCGAGGAAGGTCGCCTTGTCGGCAGTGCCCAGCCAGTCGACGATCGAGCCCATGAAGCCGAACAGCGCGATTTCGCCCACGGCGATGCCGGCGCCGAGGATCGCCATGGCGGCGAGCCAGCGCTTGGCACCCCGCGAGTAATGCAGGCAGAACGCCAGCAGCGTCTTGGGCGGCTGCTCCGGCTCCCCCAGCGGATAGGGGTTGAGCCGCGTTTCGAACCACTTGAATACCGGGCCGATCATCGTCGACGTCCCTCCTTGGCACCTTGCTGGTGGTGAAGCGCGTACAGCCTCAACCGCAGTTGAGGTCAAGCGCTTCTGCCCCTTGGCAGGGCTTACACTTCTTGTCGTTTTGGATTACGCACACGACACGCTTATGGCGTGGCGGAGGTGCGTGCTGCGATCGCTGGGAAACGCCGGATCGACAGCCCAACAGAATACAGCAATGGCTGGATTCGGCTGTAGCCGCCGTGCCACAGTCAATTAACGAGTTGATGTTGCGGAGATATTGATGCGCGACGGGAACGACGAAACCATTTTTCTCAAGGACTACGCGCCGACACCCTACGTGATCGAAAAGGTCGAGCTGGACGTGGCAATTGCGCCAGATGTCAGCCGGGTTCGGGCGCTGCTGACCATTTCGCCGCGCGAGGGCACGCCGCCCGGTACGGCGCTGACGCTCGATGGCGATGAGCTCAAGCTCGATTCCATCGCCATCGACGGATTGCCGCTGGCGCTCACCGCTTATGAGGAGACGCCGACCACGCTCAGCATTCTCGAGCCGCCACTCAAGCGTTTCGTCCTCGAGACCGAGGTGCTGGTCGAGCCCGAGAAGAACCTCAAGCTGATGGGTCTCTACCGCTCGTCCGGCACGTGGTGCACCCAGTGTGAGCCGGAAGGCTTCCGGCGCATCACCTGGTACTACGACCGGCCCGACGTGCTGGCGCCCTTCCGCGTGACGATGAAGGCTGACAAGGCGCTGGCCCCGGTGCTGCTGTCGAACGGCAACCGGGTCGAAGCCGGCGACCTGCCCGACGGCAAGCACTTCGCGGTGTGGGAGGACCCGTTCCCCAAGCCGGCCTACCTGTTCGCGATGGTGGCCGGCGACCTCGGTTCGATCCACGACAGCTTCACCACCGCCTCGGGGCGGCAGGTCGCGCTCGGCATCTATTGCGAGCACGGCAAGGAAGGCGAGTGTGGCTACGCCATGGATTCGCTCAAGCGATCAATGGCCTGGGACGAGCGCCGCTTCGGCCGCGAGTACGACCTCGACATCTTCAACATCGTCGCCGTCTCCGATTTCATCTTCGGCGCGATGGAGAACAAGGGCCTCAACATCTTCTACGACAAGCTGGTGTTTGCGAAGCCCGAGAGCGCCACGGATACCGACTACGCCTCGATCGAGAGCGTCATCGCCCACGAGTATTTCCACAACTGGACCGGCGACCGCATCACCTGCCGCGACTGGTTCCAGCTCTGTCTGAAGGAAGGGCTGACGGTCTATCGCGACCAGGAATTCTCGATGGACGAGCGCAGCCGCCCGGTGAACCGCATCGAAGACGTGCGGCTGCTGCGTCAAGCCCAGTTCCCCGAGGATGGCGGCCCGCTGGCGCATCCGCCGCGGCCCGACCACTACAAGGAAATCAACAACTTCTACAC
>JAEYYP010000420.1 GCA_023428425.1 Pseudomonadota bacterium | reverse complement strand
CATCAGGCCCTGACCGGAGGAGAGCCCCTGGTTCCAGATACCCGGATAGTAGAGCGAGAGGAACGCTCCGCCGATGCCGGCCAGAAACCCGCCCGCCGCTGTCGCGAGGAAGCGCACCAAGTCGACCGAGACGCCCATCGCCTTGGCCGAGGCGGCGCTGTCGCCGGTCATCCGGACAATCAGCCCCCAGCGGGTGTTGCGGAACGCCCAGGACATGGCGACCGCCAAGATGATGCCGACGAAGAACAGCGGATTGACCTGCAGCGCCTGCGCCAGCGCCGGATTGCCGGTCCAGTCCCCGAGCGGGATAGCGTCGAGCTTGGGCGCCTGTGGCTGGATGAACGGCTTGCCGAAGAAGAAGGCAAGGCCGGTGCCGAAGCTCATCATGGCAATGCCGACAGCGATGTCGTTCACCTTGGGCAGCTTGCAGATATAGCCGTGCAGCGCCCCGAGGAAGAGGCCGGACGTGCCGGCCGCCAGCACGCCGAGCCACGGGTTCCCGGTGAGGTAGGACGTGGCGTAGGCCACCATGGCTCCGAGCACGAGATTCCCCTCGAGCCCAAGGTTGATGCGGCCCGACTTCTCGGTGAGCGTTTCGCCGAGCGCCACGAACATGAAGGGCGTCGAGACGCGGATGGCGCCGCCCAGCATGGCGATGAGGACGGTGAGGACGGCGTTGTCCATTTACGTACGGTCCCCCGTGGCCTTGACCTGGAACAGCTTGATGCGGCCGTAGAACGTGTCGGAGACCAGCAGAACCACGAACAGCATACCCTGCAGCACGAGGATGGTGGCATCAGGCATGCCCATGCGCCGCTGGATGACGCCGCCCGCCGCGGCGAGCGCGCCGAACAGGATCGCCACCGGCACGACGGCGACGGGGTTCTGCCGTGCGAGGAAGGCGACGAGGATGCCGGTGAAGCCGTAGCCAGCGACCAGCGAGGCATTGGCCTGGCCGTGAATCGCCGCCACCTCGAAGAAACCGGCAAGCCCGGCGCAGCCGCCGGCGATCATGCAGCAGATCACCATCAGCCAGCCGACCGGCAGGCCCTGGGCGCGGGCGGCGCGGAGGTTGCCGCCAGTCATCCGCGCTGCGAAACCGAAGGTGGTGCGGCTCATCAGCACCCAGAGCACGATGGCGAGGACCATGCCCGCGGCGAAGCCCCAGTGCACCTCGGTGCCGGGGATCGAACCGATGCGGTAGGCGTCGCCGATCGGCATGGTGGAGGGCTTGTTGGCGGAGGCCGGATCGCGCAGGGCGCCCTCGACGAAGAAGTTCATGATGGCGATGGCGATGTAACTCATCAGCAGCGAAGCGATGGTCTCGTTGACGCCGCGCGCGTATTTCAGCCAGCCGGTGAAGCCGACCCAGAGGCCACCGGTGATGATGCCGGCCGCGGCCATGACCGGCAGCGTCACCAGCGGCGGCACGCCGCCCGATACGAGCGGGATGGCAATGGCCGCCGAGGCGAAGCCGCCGAGCACCAGCGCTCCCTCCCCGCCGATCATGGTGAGGCCGATACGCGCCGGAATGGCGAAGGCGAGGCCGGTCAAAATCAGCGGCGCAGCGCGCTGCAGCGAGTTCTGGATGGAGAACGAGGAGCCGAAGCCGCCGGTCCACACCAGCGCGTAGAACTGGATCGGGTCCTTGCCGATGGCGAGCAGGAAGATCGCGAAGAGCAGCGCGGACACCACGATTGCGCCGGCCGGAATGGCGATCGCCTCAGCGAAGCGCAGGAACTGGAGGCTGTTTCCCTCCTTGGCCGGGATCGCGGCGTTATCGGCGGTTTGAACTGTCATCCACGAGGCTCCGCTGTGCAAGGCAAAGGCGGTGGCCCGGGAGAACGGGCCACCGTCGTCAGTGCATCAGGTGATCGAGCCCTGCACGCCCTCGAGCAGCCAGTTCATGCCATCGAGGTAGGGGTCGTAGTTGTCGTAGTCCTTGTCGACGACGACATTGCCGGCGTTGTCCTTGAGCATGCCCTTGTAGATCGGGGCACCGCCCTTCAGCGCCTCGATAGCCGCATCCGCCGCCTTGATCGCCTCGGGTGTCGCGCCGGCGCCGTAGGGCGTGTTGCGCAGCATGTCGTTGTTGTAGCCGCCAACAAGGAAGTTCGGCGGGGTTTCACCGGCGGCGATCGCATCGGCGTAGGACTTGTAGATCGTCTCCCACTTGTACTCGGCGCCGGTGATGAAACCCTTCGGGGCAAGCGGGGCCTGGGAGGCGTTGTGCCCGCAGGTCTTGACGCCCCGGCCCTCGGCCGTCTCGATCACGACCTTGGGGCTGTCGACGTGACAGGTGATGACATCGCAGCCGGCGTCGACCAGCGCGTTTGTCGCCTCGGCCTCGCGCACCGGCAGGCTCCACTCGCCGGTGAAGATCACCTGCACGGTAGCGTTCGGGTTCACCGAGCGGGCGCCGAGCAGCACGGAGTTGATGTTCGACAGCACCGACGGAATAGGCTTTGCGGCGACGAAGCCGATCTTTCCGGTCGGCGACGACAGGCCGGCGGCGACCCCATCAACATAGTGCGCCTGGTTGAGGTAGGGGAAGTACGACCCGGCGTTGGCGGGATCGGCATCCTTGTTCCACAGTGGGGCTGCGTGACGGAACTGCACGTCCGGATACTTCTTGGCCAGTTCGACGACGAACGGGTTGTAGTAGCCGAACGAGGTGGCGAGGATCAGGTTGGCGCCATCGAGATTTATCATTGACTCCATGGACTTGGCCACGGCGTCGGTCTCGGGGACGTTCTCCTCCTCCACCACCGTGATGCCCGGCAGTTCCTTGAGCGAGGCGACAGAGACGGCATGCGCCTGGTTCCAGCCGAAATCGTCCTTGGGGCCGACATAGACAATGCCGAGAACGACATTGGTCTGCGCCCGAGCGAAACCGAACGGCAGCGCCGTGGCCGCGAGCCCGGCAGCACCGACACGCAGCAGCGAGCGACGCGAAATGGTAGTGAAGGTCATGACGTTGTTCCCCAGTTGCACCTTGGCGACGCACCTCTCAGCGGCCTCGCCTTGCTGAAGGCGATGCAATCCACGTGCCAGACCAGCACCAACGCCCAGGACGCGGAAATCCACGCAGCAGCAATCACTTAGCGAACAACGTCGACCACCCGCACCGAAGCCCTCCGGCACTAAGCCGCTCACAATGTATACTCGATCACCTTATTTGCCTAATTCGTAGGCTGTATATGGCGCATTGCATACAATGAGTGAAGCGACGTTAAGGTGCGCCTCGGAACGCAAGGATGAACGATCAGACGTCAGGGAAGATTGGAGCGGGTGAAGGGAATCGAACCCTCGTCGTAAGCTTGGGAAGCTTCTGCTCTACCATTGAGCTACACCCGCGAGGTGCACCGTATGTGCCGGAGCGCGCGACGGGCGTCAAGGGTGGGTGGATGAAGGCTTCTGCTTCCGTCGCATCTCGGTCGGGTAGCGCCGCAAGGTGAGCCTCCTCCTCCACCGCCCCACAGCGGTCTCCATCCCTACTCGCGCGCCTTTCGATCTAGGCAGCGTTTGGACGAGCGGTTACCGTCCGCCTCGCAATGCCAAGTGCCGCCCCGACGACTCGCCTGCGGAAGTCCAGCGACCGATGCTGATCCTGTTCTACAACTCGTTCTTCGGGAGCACGCCCAAGGTTGTGGAATGTGGCGCTCGGCATTCCTTTACGAGCGACCGAAGGCGCATGCCGGAGGCGGACGCCGTCATCTTCCATCTCCCCGATGCCCTTTTTGCCGGCGATGCGCGAAAGTATCCGGCCCAGCAGTGGGTCGCGTGGTCCATGGAGAGCACCATCAATACCCCGCTGCTCGACCGGCCCGATATCATGCGTCACTTCGATCTCAAGATGACGTTCAGCAGGAGCAGCGACGTCTGGTGCCCTTATCTGCCTCAATTGGGCGAGTTGACGCTGGCGCTGTCTCAGCCATTGCCTACGCGGCGACACAGTAGCCCGGTGGTCATGTTCCAATCCGCGACTATCGATCGTTGTGGACGAAACGCATTCTGCGCCGAACTCATGAAACACATCCCGGTGGATTCGTACGGCAGGTTCCTGAAGAACCGGGAACTGGAAGAGACAGACAGAGGGTATGAGACCAAGAGAGCCGTGATCGGCGGCTACAAATTCGCATTGGGCGCCGAAAATACGATGGAGGCGGACTACGTCACGGAAAAGTTCTTCCAGCCTCTACTCGCCGGGACGGTACCCGTCTATCGAGGGGCGCCGAACATCGAGGACTTCGCCCCCGGCGATAATTGCTATGTGGATGCCACGGCCTTTTCATCGCCGGCCCAATTGGCGGACTATCTTGCTTACCTGAGCAGGGATGACGCCGCTTACAGCAAATACCTCGAGTGGCGGACGCAGCCCCTCAGACCCAGTTTCCTTCAGAAGCTCGAACAGTGCGAAACTGAGGCGTTTTGCCGATTGGCAGAGTTGCTGGAGCGTCGCCCGCGCCCTGCCGAGGGTGCAGTCCGGTTCCCCTTCGGCGTGGGCAGGTACATCGAGACAAAGGCGAGGCGGATTTCAAGGGCTCTGCGCGGCGCAGCCGCCGCCATCGCAAACCGATGACCTGGGTATCGCTCCTCGTTTGACAGCAGGGCCAAAACGATCTCAAACCTTCGCGCCACGGCCGAGAGTCGTCTTCGACCACCTCAATGACTGTGCCCGACATGGTAGCTGAAACTGCTGTTCCAAGACCATTCGTCTCGCTGGTTGTCGCGACGCTTGGCACCACGGACGCTCTGGAACGCTTGCTTGAAAGCCTTTGCGAACAGGAAGCCGCACCGCCTTTCGAGGTCATAATCGTCGACCAGAACGGCGATGATCGCCTGGATGGCATTGTCGAGCGCTTCGTCGCCAAAATCGCCGTCCTGCACGAAAAGGTTCCATTTAAAGGAGCCAGCAGGGCGCGGAACCACGGCGCAGCGGTAGCGAGTGGCCGTTGGCTTGGCTTTCCGGACGATGACTGCCTTCTTCGTCCCCGCACATTGCACACTGCGCATCGTATCATTCAAAGCGCAGAAGCCCCCGTGATATCGGGCCGCACGGTAGACGACGCCGGCAATTCCAGTGTGTTGCGCTGGGGCACCAGGCCGCAGTCCTTTACGCGCTGGTCGATGTTCCGCTGCGTCACCGAGTGCACGTTGTTCGTCGAAAGAGAGCTCTACACGTCGGTGGGTGGGTTTGATCCTGATTTCGGGCCGGGTGCGCGTTATCCGGCTGCCGAAGGCATCGATCTGGTGAACAGGCTGCTTGGCGAGGCGAAGCGCGGCCACTTCTCGCCGATGATCGAGTTCGTCCATGCGTCGAAAATCCCGCCTTGGAACGACTGGGCGGTTCAACGCTTCGGAAGCTATGCCGTTGGCGATGGTGCGCTGATTGCGAAGAGCCCATCACTCCCCATGCTCCATTGGGGTGCCCGCACCATCCTTTCGGCGCTGAGAAACCGGATGGCCAATGATCCCATGCGACGGGCCGCCTACGCTGCGCGTCTGAGCGGGCTGCTAAAGGGGTTCTTCTGCTATGTCCGAGGGCAATGACCTATCCCGGCAAATGGGCTTTCAACATTTCCACCCATCGTTGAGGGTCCAGCCGCTGCCAGACCAGATTGCGATCGGTGAGGTGCAGCAGTTCGTTCGACCATTTCACCAAATTATGTGGATCCGCAATCTCATGGAGATCATCCAGCAACACGACAGGCAGCCCTGCATATAGGGGGTCGAGTGTCGATCGGAGCGTGATCACGATTGCTCCCAGATAGAGCGCCTCCCAGGTCCGATGAGCATCGATGCCATTTCCCTTGAGGCCTAGAACGAAACGGCTGCGTGCGTAGCGCCGCCAGGTCGCGCTTTGAGAAATCCGCCGGGTCTGCGAATGGACATGAGACAGGTCCTTCACCACTTGTACCGCTGCCCGCCGGTCGTCAGATGCGAGACTCACGCCAATGTCTGAGTACACGGTCATCGGACGTTCCGAGGCCGGACGTGCCGCGATAGAGCGTTGGCGCAGCTCGTCGGCCGTCTTCTTCGGGCTGCCAAAAGGCCGCCTGTTATGTAGCGAGAGGCCGATGGGGAAGGGCCGGATCTTCGGGACGTCTGATACGTCACAATTCTGCGTATACCACCTCTCAAGATAGGGCGACGTCAGGAGGCTTTCTACAGTGGCCGGGTGAATCTCAGACGGGACCGCGGCGTCGCCATCGGTGGTGAGTAGGACAAAGGGCCGGCGGATCGTGGGAAGGGCCTTTTGGGCAAACGCGTCGAGATCGACAGGCTGACCGTCCCTGGACCTGGTTCCCAGGCGAACCCAGACCAGTCCTCCGCATCCGGAATAGAGGTCTGCGATCCTGCTGGCGGGCTGTACGCTTTCGGTGTCCTCCCGCCAGTAGTCGGCTGAACCAGAGACGTCGCACAACCTGGCAATGCCTTTGGACCAGAGGAGTTCAATCCCCTCGAAATCATCCGGATCATGGGTCCACTGCGCCAGTTGAACTGCCGCGCCATACCTGAGCCTAGCGAAGCGCACGCTCACTGCTCTCATAAGGCGGTTCGTCAGCATACGAACACTCAGGTTGGCTCCAGCTATCCGCGATGTGGCAGCGGTACCGATCGCCAAAGTTACAGGTCGCACTCGACGGTTGGGCGGCTACCTGTTTTAGACTATTCGCTGAGCGGCTGTCTCGTGCGGCCGCACGGTTCACAACGCGCTGGAAACCGACATGCCGCAATTTCTGCCGCCGTTGCCGAAGGGACCCGCAATGCGCGGCCGCGCACGCTTTCCTGTCGGTAGCTGAGCATGCGGCTGAAATACGTGTCCTGGGCAGACAGCACCGGCTATGCGGTGGCAGCAAAGTCCTACCTGCGTGCGTTCCATCGCGCTGGGATGCCGGTGCGATGGGTGCCCATGCTGCCCGACGACAAGGGATACAGGCGCGCCGAGAATTTCTGCACTGACGACCCCGCGCTGGCCGGGTTGATCGGAAATGATGGGGACGCGGATACCGTCGTGGTCCACACCGTCCCGGAATATTATCCGCCGCTGATCGAGGAGGCCCGCAAGACCGGTCGAAGGATATTCGGATATACGGTCTGGGAACTGGAGGACCTGCCAGACCACTGGCCGGCCATTCTCAACCGCCTCGACGGAGTAGTGGTTCCCTGCAACTGGAATGTTGAGGTCTTCAGGAGGTCTGGCGTTTCGGTGCCGATTCACGTCGTGCCGCACCTTTCCCAGTTCGGTTCACGACAGGGTGACAGTACGGCCCCTGCCCACCGGCCCGCCGGACTGGATGGTGAAGCGTTGGCGCCGGGACGGTTCGTGTTCTACACCATCGGCCACTGGTCCAACCGCAAGGCGCCCGACCTGGTGGTCAGGGCCTTCCTCGAGGCGTTTGGCGCGGCGGACCCCGTTTCTCTCGTTATCAAGACAAGCCGGAACGACGTTACCCGCTGGCACCGCCACTGGCGCAACGGCTTCCGACGGCGGCACCCCTCCCCCAGGAACAGCCTGCACCGGATAGTTCGGCCGTTCAGATCGCCTCCCCCCATCGCCATCATCACCGATGAGAATCTGGCGGACGCCGATATCCTGGCGCTGCATGGGCGGGGCGATTGCTTCGTGTCCCTGCCACGAGCCGAAGGTTGGGGGCTGGGCGCGTTCGATGCCGCGCTCCTGGGCAATCCGGTGATCATGACGGGGTATGGCGGCCAGCGCGATTTTCTGGATCCGGCGCGGGCCGGGCTTGTCGACTACCGGATGGTTCCGGTGCATGAGCCGACCTGGGGATCGAACTACCGGCCAACGGACCGTTGGGCCGAGCCCGACCTTGCTCACGCCGTCGCCCTGATGCGGCAGGTCTATGAGAATCGCGAGGAGGCTGCCGAGAGGGCCGGACTTCTCGCGGCAGACCTGACTGTGCGCTTCTCCGAGGGAGCGACCCTGCGGGCCTGGGAGAAGGCGCTCGGATGAGTGGAACGGCCTCGATTCCCAATGTCTTCCACTTCATCTTCGGATTGCGTGAGCAGACGGAGCCGTTCCATCTCATGCACTATCTCTGCCTGCGCTCATGCCTCGATGTGATGCGGCCGGAGGCGGTGCATTTTCACTATCAGCACGAGCCGCACGGGCCGCTCTGGGCGGAGATCCGGCCAAGACTTGTGCTGCACCCTATCGATCCGGTTACGCCAGCCACCGGCTTTTCCTATCAGGATGCCGGTATGGCGGACTTCCGCTATGCCCATGCGGCCGACTTTCTGCGCCTCGAAATTCTGATAGACGAAGGCGGAATCTATGCCGACATGGACAGCCTGTTCCTCAAGCCGTTTCCGGTGGACTGGCACGCGCTTCCCTGCATCATGGGGCATGAG
>JAEYYP010000405.1 GCA_023428425.1 Pseudomonadota bacterium | reverse complement strand
CGCCTGAAGAGGTGATCCGCGAGTTCCCGCGCACTGACGCTGCCACCAAGACGGTGATCAGCGCCCGCCACACGCTGCACAACATCATCCACGGCAATGACGCCCGCCTCGCCGTCGTCGTCGGCCCCTGCTCCATCCACGACCCCAAGGCCGCGCTCGAATACGCCCGCCGCCTCGCCGATCTGCGCAAGCGCCTCGAAGGGCAGCTCGAGATCGTCATGCGCGTCTA
Organism: Pseudomonadota bacterium; assembly: GCA_023428425.1. GTDB lineage: Bacteria > Pseudomonadota > Alphaproteobacteria > Rhizobiales > Devosiaceae > Devosia_A. The sequence continues at coordinate 4,047 of JAEYYP010000405.1, read as the reverse complement.
CTTCGAGAAGCCCCGCACCACGGTGGGCTGGAAGGGCCTGATCAACGACCCCAACCTCGACGGCAGCTTCGACATCGACAATGGCCTGCGTCTCGCACGCTCGCTGCTGCTCGAGGTGAACAATCTCGGCTTGCCGGCAGGTTGCGAATTCCTCGACATGACCACGCCACAGTATTTCGCCGACCTCGTCGCCTGGGGCGCCATCGGCGCGCGGACGACCGAGAGCCAGGTGCACCGCGAGCTCGCCTCGGGACTTAGCTGCCCGGTGGGGTTCAAGAACGGCACCGACGGCAACCTGCGCATCGCGCTCGACGCCGTGAAATCGGCCAGCAACCCGCACCATTTCCTGGCCGTGACCAAGTCGGGCCGCTCGGCGATCGCGGCCACGACCGGCAATGACGACTGCCACATCATCCTGCGCGGCGGCTCGAAGGCGACGAACTACGACGCGGCCAGCGTCGATGCCGCCTGCAAGGAAGCCGAAAAGGCCGGCGAGCGACCGATCGTGATGATCGACGCGAGCCACGCCAACTCGTCGAAGAAGCCGGAAAACCAGCCGCAGGTGCTCGGCGATGTCGGAGCGCAGCTTGCCGCCGGGGACCGTCGGATCATCGGCGTGATGGCCGAGTCGAACCTCGTTGCCGGGAGGCAGGATTTGGTCGCGGGCAAGGAGCTTGTCTACGGCCAGTCGATCACCGATGGCTGCATCGACTGGGAGACCACGGTGACGGCGCTCGAAGGTCTCGCCGAAGCGGTGGAAGCACGTCGCCAAGTGACCTCGCAACTGGTTGCCTGAACAAAGGGCCCTTCCCCGCGTTGCGAGGAAGGGCCCAGCCTATCCGCACCATTGGATACGGGGATAAGTCCGGGCGCCACCGCTTGACCACCACGAGCCGATGGAGTGTTGTCCACGCCATGCAAATTCCAGCGCAACTCCTCACTCTCCCCAACCAACTGACCATCGGCCGTATCGTCGCGATCCCGGTGATCTGCCTGTTCGTCGCCTGGAGCGGCGGGCCCGGCTGGGACTGGCTGCGTTGGATCGCCCTGCTGCTCTACATCGCGGCAGCCATCACGGACTGGCTCGACGGTTTCCTCGCCCGCCGCATGAAGCTCAACTCGGCGCTGGGGAAGATGCTGGATCCGATCGCCGACAAACTGCTGGTGGGCGCCCTGCTGATTACCCTCGCCTGGACGCGGGACCTCAACGGCTGGGATCTGATCCCGGCGATTGCCATCATGCTGCGCGAGATCTTCGTTTCCGGGCTGCGTGAGTATCTGGGCAATCGAGCCATCGAAGTCCCCGTCACCTTCCTCGCCAAGTGGAAGACGACAACGCAACTGGTGGCGCTGGCGCTGATCATGGCGGCGCCCATGCTGCTGGGTCTCAATCTCATCAGCCACGCTGCCCTGTGGATCGCGGGAGCACTGACCGTGTGGACGGGCTGGGAGTACCTGCGCTCGACCTGGCCACACCTCGCGGGACCAGAGATATGAAGATCAAGTACTTCGCCTGGTTGCGGGAGCGGCTGAACCGCGGCGAGGAAGAGGTATCGCCACCGCCCGAGGTGGCGACCGTCGGCGACCTGATTCAGTGGCTGAGGGATCGCGACGAAGCTGCTGATCTGGCGATGCAAAAGCCGAGCCTCATCAAGGCGGCGGTGGACGCCGAGATCGTACCGCACACGGCACCCATCGCCGGCGCCAAGGTCGTTGCGCTGTTTCCGCCCATGACTGGCGGCTGAGATGGCCGTTCGCCTGCAGACCGAGGCCTTCGATCCCGGCGCGGAAAGCAACACATTCCTGTCGGCGAATGCCGGAGCCGGAGCGGCGGTGACCTTCACCGGCCTCGTCCGCTCGCAGCCGGGTGATCCGGTCTCGACGCTGACGCTCGAGGTGTATCCCGAACTGGCAGAGGCGCAGATCGGCAAGGCCATTGCCGAGGCGGTGACGCGGTTCGGCCTCATCAAGGCGACGGTGATTCATCGATACGGACCGCTGCTGCCGGGTGAGCCGATCGTGCAGGTGATGACGCTGTCGCCACACCGCCGCGCCGCCTTCGAGGGCGCCGAGTTCCTGATGGATTTCCTCAAGACCGACGCCCCCTTCTGGAAGAAGGAAGCGACGCCCGACGGCGACCGCTGGGTTGAGGCCAAGACCGAGGACGACCACGCCCGCGACCGTTGGCGCTAGATCAACCGCCGCGCCAGTCCAACTAACTGGCCAGCGATCTGGTCCCAGAGGTAACCGGCTTGCACCTGAAGCGGTCCACTTTGACGGGCGCTGTCCAGGAACGCCTGGTCGCCGGGCAGAGACGCCATCAGTTCGACAATGCTGTCGAGAAAAGGCCGGAAACGCAACTTCCCATCGCTGTCATCGAGGCGAGCTGAGATGTTGCGACGCATCGCATCGGTGGTGAAATCGTCCGTGGGTCCTCCACCGGTGACGAGAACCGGCAGGCCGACGGCCATGGCCTCGAGTACGGGGATATTGAAACCCTCGGCCAGATACGGAGACACATAGCCATCGGCAGCATTGTAGAGGCCTGCCATCCAGGTGACGTCCAGGGCTCGCCCGACATACTTCAGATTATGCAGCACCAGGCTTCTGCGTGACGAACTCATGCGATCGAGCAAGGCCTTCAGCCGCCTCTTGGAGTCGTAGAGGCCGTCGCTGCCCTTGAGGAGCAGGGTCGCCTTTACCCCGCGCTCCAGCACCGCCCCGAACGCATCGAACAGCAGTTCGGTGCCCTTGGTGCCCATGAGCGAACCCACATGCAGAAAGACGAAGCCACTCAGGCCCAGTTCTTGTCGAACAGAAGCCCGGAGGTCCGGGTCGAACCGGAAGACACCCGCGTCAACGCCATGTGGAATGACCTCGATTGACGCTTTCTCGACGCCATTATCCAGGAACCGGTCCCTGGCCCAGCGCGATGGCACCACAAAGCGCATGTTGTCTCGGCCGTTGAGGTCGGTGAGCACGCCGCCCCTGACATAGCCGGCAGGAAAATGGCCGTTCTCGGTAACACCGAATACCATCGCCGGTCCTGTCGACGGGGTGACATCAAAAGGGAACGAAATCCGGTACTCTATGTCTGGTACCTTCGTCGGAGGCCGCAACGCGGATATTGCTGCTGTATCCTCCCTGCCGAACGCTCCGACCTCCGCCGACCACTTATCCGTTGGCAGTCTGGCGTCCACATGGCTCAGTGTGACGTCGTCGCGCTTCAGCAGCGAGAGTATCTGCCACTGATTGACCATGGCGAATGACTGGGTAACGTGGCGCCAACCGACGATGTTCATCTTCAACGGTTCCGGCACTTGCCACCTCGAGCTTTCGACCAGCTTTCTGTCTGACACCAGATCAAACTTCATATCAACCGCGCACCGGAAGGCCCATGAACGACACTGACCGCAAGCACCTGACCCGTGCCGTCGATCTCGCCGAGATCGGCATGGCGGATGGCAACGACCCGTTCGGCTCGGTCCTCGTCTCCGGCGACGGCAAGGTGCTGTTCGAGGATCACAACCACACCTCGAGCGGCGACCACACGCGCCACCCCGAGTTCGAGATCGCGCGCTGGGCGGCAACGCACATGGCCCCCGCCGAACGGGCCCGGGCGGTGGTCTACACCTCCGGTGAGCATTGCCCGATGTGCGCGGCAGCCCATGGCTGGGTCGGGCTCGGCAAGATCGTCTACGCCGCGTCCTCGGCGCAGTTCGCGCAGTGGGTGACGGAATTCGGAGGCGGTACCGGGCCTGTACGCACCTTGCCGATCCAGTCGGTGCTCGTCGCGGCCGAGGTGGATGGGCCCGAGCCTTCCCTCACCGAGCGGCTGCGCTCGCTTCACCAGCGTCGGTTCGAGGCCGGCGGCTACGGCAATTCCTGAACCAACAGAGTGACCATGACCACCCCACCCTTCTCCCTCGTCGGCATCGACCACGTCGTCTTCATCGTCGATGACCTGGCGAAGGCCGTGAAATGGTATGCCGACGTGCTCGGCTGCCAGCCCGGCTACTCGTATCCCGCCCTCGGGATGGAGCAGGT
>JAEYYP010000374.1 GCA_023428425.1 Pseudomonadota bacterium | reverse complement strand
CGCCATCAGCTTGGCGGGGCCGTTGATCGAGGCCGCTTCCTCGTCATTGGTGATGGCGAGCGAGATGCGGGCATCGGCGGGCGCCTGCGACAGGGCCGCGACGAAGGCGGCGATGCCCGACTTCATGTCGGCCGCGCCACGACCGTAGACGAGGCCGTCGGCGACATCGGCCGCGAAGGGTAGATGCGTCCACGCGGCGGTATCGCCGGGCGGAACGACGTCGGTATGCCCGGCGAACAGCAGGTGCTTGCCGCTGCTGCCGCGTGTCGCGAACAGGTTGTCGACAGGGTAGGAACCGTCACCCTCGAACTTCACCCGCGTGCAGGCAAAGCCGAGCCGGGTGAGCACGGCTTCGAGCACGTCAAGCACGCCCTCCTCGGCCGGCGTGACGGAGGGACGGCGGATCAGGTCCTGCAGCAGGCCGAGGGCGTCGACCACGTCAGTCACGCAGCAGTTCGTTGATACCGGTCTTCGAACGGGTCTGCGCGTCCACCGTCTTGACGATCACGGCGCAATAGAGGTTCGGGCCAGGCTGGCCGTTGGGGAGGGGCTTGCCGGGGAGGGAGCCCGAGACAACGACGGAGTAGGGCGGAACCTTGCCGATGTGAACTTCGCCGGTGTTGCGGTCGACGATCTTCGTCGAGCCGGAGATGAACACACCCATCGAGACCACCGAGCCTTCGCCGACGATGACGCCCTCGACGATCTCGGAACGGGCGCCGATGAAGCAGTTGTCCTCGATGATGCTGGGGTTGGCCTGCATCGGCTCGAGCACGCCGCCGATGCCGACGCCACCCGAGAGGTGCACGTGCTTGCCGATCTGCGCGCACGAGCCAACCGTCACCCAGGTGTCGACCATGGTGCCTTCGTCAACATAGGCGCCGACATTCACGAAGCTCGGCATCAGGATGACGTTCTTCGCAACGAAGGCCGACTTGCGCGCCACGGCGCCTGGTACGGCGCGCAGGCCGGACTCGCGGAAGGTGTTCTCGCTCCAGCCCTCGAACTTGGTCGGTACCTTGTCCCACCACGACGAGCCGTTCGCGCCGCCCGGCATCATCCGGTTGTCGTTGAGACGGAAGCTCAGCAGCACCGCTTTCTTCAGCCACTGGTTCACCGTCCACTGCGTCGGCGCCTGCCGCTCGGCGACGCGGGCCTGGCCCGAATCCAGCAGGTCCAGTGCTTCCTCGACGGCCTCGCGCACCGCCCCTTGCGTGTTCGAGTTGATCTCGGCGCGCGCCTCCCAGGCGGCATCGATGGTCTGGGCGAGATCGGCGTGGGACATGGGAGCTTCCTGGCGGGAGTGTAGGGCGGGCGGACATTATCCGGCCCGACCCGCCTGTCAACGATCCTTAACCCCGGCCATGCGAGCAATAGGTCGACTCGTGGTCGCGTTTCCGAAGCGGAAAAGTCTGCAACTTTTCCTGGAAACGCATCGCCCTTTGGAGACGCCAGAATGGCCAGAACCCGGCACACGCCGCTACGCACCTCGATCGAGGACATCGATGCGGCCAAGCACGCGGCCGAAACCGAACAGACGCGCGCGCCGGCATTCCGCCTCGCCTTCGCCGACGACGACTTCCTCACCTCCGAGGACCTGCGCGGCATTCGCTTCCAGCTCGAGTACCTGAAGCCGGAGTTCCGGCTGCGCGAACGCGGGATCAACTCGACGGTTGTGCTGTTCGGCGGTGCGCGCATTCCCGAGCCCGGCAAGCCGGCCTGGGCGGCGCGCAACGAGACCCAGAAGAAGAACCTCGAACTGGCGAGCCGCTACTATGACGAGGCGCGCAAGTTCGCCCAGTATGCGTCGGTGACCTCGGAAGCGACCAAGTACAAGGATTTCGTCGTGGTGACTGGCGGCGGTCCAGGCGTGATGGAGGCCGGCAACCGCGGTGCGGCCGACGTGGGAGCGCCGAACATCGGGCTCAACATCGTGCTGCCGCACGAGCAGACGCCCAACACCTACATCACCCCTGACCTCTGCTTCAATTTCCACTATTTCGCGACGCGCAAGATCCACTTCCTGCTGCGGGCGCGCGCCGTGGCCATCTTCCCCGGCGGGTTCGGTACGCTCGACGAGTTCTTCGAGACGCTGACGCTGATCCAGACCGGCCGCATGGACCGCGTCCCGCTGCTGCTCTTCGGTGGCGAGTTCTGGAAGAAGATCATCAACTTCGAGGCGCTGGCCGAGGCCGGCACCATCGCCCCCGACGATCCGCACCTCTTCACCATCGTCGACAGCGCCGAAGAGGGCTGGGATGTGGTGCGTCGCCACTACAAGCTGCCCGCGGTGAAGGTGAAGGCGAGCTCGTCCTAAGGCAGCTTGTCGAGGAAGCCGGCCAAATCCGCGGTGACGTGGTGCACGTGGTCGCCGCCGGTGCGTTCGAGTTCCCACGCTTCGACCTGGTGGTGCGCGAAATCCGCGCCGGCCACGACCTGCACCGTCACCATGCCGGTTTCGTGCGGTACGACCAGGTTCTTTTCGAGGTCGTCGAACATGGCGGCGCGGCCCGCGTCGATGCCGTGCTTTTCGAAGAACGTGTCGTAGGCCTCGCGCAGCGGCTTGGGCCGATAGCTCATGGCACGGATATCGAAGATGTCCTCGAACAGCGCATCGGCATCGCCTAGTCGCTTCAGCACCGAGGTGGCGTGCCCGACATCGCCATTGGTGAGAATGAATTTCCGCCCGGGCAGCCGCTTGATCGCCTCGATGAGCACCGGATGCCCTGCCACCGGAGAATAGTCGATGGCGTGCACGGTGTTGAGGAAGTGGTCGGGGTCGACCGAGTGCCGCTGCATCAACCCGTTCAGCGTGGTGCCGTACTCGCGATAGTACGTCTTCTGCAGCGCCCGCGCCTCGTCGTAGGGGAGTTGCGTCACCCCGACCATGTAGTCGGAGATCAGCAGGTCGATCTGGGCGAAGAGGTTGCACTCGCGCGGGTAGAGCGTGTTGTCGAGGTCGAACACCCAGTCGGTGACGTGGCTGAGCGAGCGGTAGGGGCGGGAGAGGTCGGTGGTCGTTTCGGTCATGCGCCCAGCATACAACACTCACCGCTGCTTCGCATCCTTGCGCGGGATGCAGGGCAGGCACGCCGCTGGCAGTTCAATCAATCACTTGATTGATAGTCTGCCGGGACGTATCAGGCCGGCCGGAACGGGAGCCAGCATGCCGGCCATCACGACCCAGAAACGCGAAAGCAGCGAGGATCGGCGCGCAGCGATAGCGCACGCCGCGCGCGAACTGATCGTCGAAAAGGGCGTCGAAGGCCTGCGCACCCGGGACATCGCCGAGCGTGTCGGCATCAACATCGCGACGCTGCACTACCACGTGCCGACGAAGGAAGCGCTGATCCGCCTCGTTGCGGAAACCATGAAGGGCGAGTTCCGCGCCCAGTCGCTGGCGCGGCCTCGGGCGCATCTCTCGGCGGTCGAGCGGCTGGAGCACGAGTTCTACGATTTTCGCGAAATGTATACCGAGCAGCCCGAGGTGATCGCCGTGATGGGCGAACTGATCGAGCGCTCCCGCCGCGACCCCGTGATCCGGGAGGCCATGGCCCCCATGCAGGGCAAGTGGCATCGCATGGTGTCCGAGATCATGGCCGCCGGCCGCGCCGAAGGCAGCTTCCGGCCGGACCTCGATCCGGAGCCGGCGGCGACGATTTTCGTCGGTGCGATGATCGCCTTTTATCGCAGCGGCAACATTACCGATGACAGCTACGAGCGGCTCTGCGCGGAACTCCGTCGCTACGTCCGCCACCCCGACCGAGCAAGGACCGACAGATGAGCCAACCCTTCCACGTGCCCCAGTCCCGGGCTGAGGCCGACCCGCGCCGGTGGATCGCCATGGTGGTGCTGCTGCTCGCCAGTTTCATGAACCTGATCGACGTCACCATCGTCAATGTGGCGCTGCCCAGCCTGCAGGCTAACCTCGGCGCAAGCCCCACCGAAATCGAGTGGGTGATCGCCGCCTACGTGCTGGCCTTCGCGCTGGGGCTGCTGCCGTTCGGCCGGCTCGGCGACGTTGTCGGGCGGACGCGCATGTTCCTTATCGGGGTGGCGTCGTTCACGCTCGCCTCGGCCTTCTGCGGGCTGGCGCCGTCGATTGAGTGGTTGATCGTCGCCCGGGCCCTGCAGGGC
>JAEYYP010000267.1 GCA_023428425.1 Pseudomonadota bacterium | reverse complement strand
AAGCGGGGGAGGGGGACCAGCGAAGCTGGTGGAGGGGGCGGTCACGCACGCAGGCCTCGACCCTTGCATCCAGCCTTTCGAATAGGAGCACGCCATGCGCCTGCTGATCGTCGGCCCGCTCGAAGGCCAGCTCACCGAAGCCACCAAGCTCGCCATGGAAGGCGGCGCCAAGGTCGCGCACGCTCCATCCATCGAGATCGCCCTTGCCTCGCTCCGCGCCGGACGCGGCGCTGACCTGCTGCTCGTCGATGTCATGATGGACATCGGCGCCCTGATCGCCAGCCTCGACGCCGAGCGTATCGTCATCCCGCTTGTCGCCTGCGGCACCGAAAGCAATGCCGCCGCCGCCGTCAGCGCCATCCGTGCCGGCGCCAAGGAGTACATCCCGCTTCCGCCCGACGCCGAGCTGATCGCCGCCATCATCGCCGCCGTCGCCCGGGAGTCGACCGACTTCCTCTATCGCGATCCGGCCATGGCCCGCGTGGTGAAACTGGCCGAGCAGGTCGCGCCTTCCGAAGCCTCAGTGCTCATTACCGGCGAGAGCGGCACCGGCAAGGAGGTTATGGCGAAGTACCTGCACTCCCGTTCGAAGCGGGCTGGAAAGCCGTTCATTTCCATCAACTGCGCCGCCATCCCTGAGCAGTTGCTGGAATCCGAGCTGTTCGGCCATGAGAAGGGTGCCTTCACCGGCGCCGTCGGTCGCCGCATCGGCAAGTTCGAGGAAGCCTCGGGCGGCACCCTGCTGCTCGACGAAATCTCCGAAATGGACGTGCGCCTCCAGGCCAAGCTTCTCCGTGCCCTGCAGGAACGGCTCATCGACCGCGTCGGCGGTACCAAGCCCGTCCCGGTCGACATCCGCGTCATTGCCACCTCCAACCGCAACCTCGCCGACGCCGTCCGCGAAGGCAGCTTCCGCGAGGACCTGCTGTTCCGCCTCAACGTCGTCAACCTCAAGCTGCCGCCCCTGCGCGAGCGCCCGGCCGACATCGCCGCCCTCAGCGATTTCTTCATCGCCAAGTACGCCAAGGCCAACGGCCTCTCGGCCCGCTCGCTTTCCGACGATGCCTGCGCCGCCCTGCTCCGTGCGCCCTGGCCCGGCAACGTCCGCGAACTCGAGAACACCCTCCACCGTGCCGTGCTGCTCTCGGGCGGCGAAGTCATCGGTCCCGACGCCATCCTGATGCCCGACGGCACCGGCCTCGGCGAGATCGCAGCCACCGCCTCGGTCGCCATGCAGGCGGCCCAGGCCGCAGAGACCATCTCGCGCACCATGGTCGGTCGCACAGTCGCCGACGTCGAGCGCGACCTGATCCTCGACACCCTCGATCACGTGCTCGGCAACCGCACCCACGCCGCGAACATCCTCGGCATCTCCATCCGCACTCTGCGCAACAAGCTCAACCAGTACACCGACGAAGGCATCGCCGTGCCCGGTCCCGGCGAACAACGGAATTCTGCAGCGTGAAGCACCTGATCGAGCGACACAGGCTGAGCATCGATGGCTGACCTATCCAACCAGTCCCCAGGCCCGGCCGGCGGCATCAAGCTCCCGGCCCTCACGCTCAAGGGCTTCGGCAAGGCGGCCGCCTCGACAGAGATCGGCCTTGCCGTCGGCGTCATGGCGATCATCATGGTGCTGATCGTCCCGCTGCCTCCGCTGCTGCTCGATATCCTGCTGGCCATCTCGATCGTGTTTTCCGTCCTCATCCTGATGACGGCACTGTTCATCCAGACGCCGCTCGAATTCAGCTCGTTTCCCACGGTGCTGCTGATCGCGGCGATGATGCGCCTCGCGCTCAACCTCGCCACCACCCGCCTTATCCTCTCCGACGGTCACAATGGCACCGATGCCGCCGGGCACGTCATCGAGGCTTTCGGCGAGTTCATAACGCGCGGCAACTTCGTCATCGGCATCGTGGTGTTCGCGATCCTGATCATCGTGAACTTCATCGTCATCACCAAAGGTTCGGGCCGCATCGCCGAAGTCGCGGCGCGGTTCAACCTCGACGCCATGCCCGGCAAGCAGATGGCGATCGACGCCGACCTCTCGGCGGGCCTCATCGACGAAGCCACTGCCCGCAAGCGCCGCGAGACCCTCGAAGCCGAAAGCGCCTTCTTCGGCAACATGGATGGTGCCAGCAAGTTCGTGCGCGGCGACGCCATCGCCGGCCTGCTCATCACCTTCATCAACGTGATTGCCGGCCTGATCATCGGCATGATGCAGATGGGCCTGAGCTTCGAGGAAGCCGGCCACAACTACACGCTGCTCACTATCGGCGACGGTCTCGTCAGCCAGATCCCCTCGCTCATCGTCTCCACCGCAGCCGGCCTGCTGGTGTCGAAGGCGGGCGTCACCGGCTCCGCAGACAAGGCCCTGATCAGCCAGTTCACCAACTATCCCAAGGCGCTGGGCATGTCGGCCGCGGTCGTCGGCGCACTCGCCTTGCTGCCCGGCATGCCGATCATCCCGTTCCTGGCGCTGGCGGGTGGCGTCGGCTGGCTCGCCTACAAGTCAAACCGCTCCAACGCCACCAAGACCGCTCAGGCCGCGCTCGACGCTATCCTGCAACCTAACGGTGCGGACGGCGCCCAGCCTGCTGGCGGCATGGCCGGGGAAGCGCCGATCACCGACAGCCTCAAGATCGACGAGTTGAAGCTTGAACTCGGCTACGGCCTGCTTTCGCTGGTCAAGGAAGACGATACCGGCACGGATCGGCTCACCGAGCAGATCAAGGCGCTGCGTCGCCAGCTCGCCACCGAACTCGGCTTCATCATGCCGCCGGTCCGTATCCTCGACAACATGCAGCTCGAGCCCAACGCCTACAAGGTCAAGATCAAGGAAGTCGAGGCAGGCCACGGCCAGATCTGGGCCCACCAGCTGATGGTGATGGACCCTATGGGCAAGGAGATCGACCTGCCCGGCATCCACACCACCGAGCCCACTTTCGGCCTCCCCGCCACGTGGATCGAGCCGGCGATGCGCGACGAGGCCGAGCTCCGCGGCTACTCGATCATCGACCCCTCGACGGTGATTTCCACCCATTTGACCGAGGTGCTGAAGGCCAACGTCGCCGATCTCCTGAGCTACGCCAACGTCCAGTCCCTGCTCTCCGGCCTGCCCAAGGACCAGCAGAAGCTGGTCGAGGATATCGTCCCCAACCAGATCTCCGTCTCCGGCATCCAGCGTGTCCTCCAGACGCTCCTCATGGAACGCATTTCCATCCGCGACTTGCCGACTATCCTCGAAGGCATCGCCGAGATTGCCGGTCCCGGTCGCACGGCCCAATCGATCGCCGAGCATGTCCGCTCGCGCCTCGCCCGCCAGCTCTGCGCCGCCAATCTTGGCCCCGACGGCAATCTGCCGCTTGTGACGCTGGGCCCGCAATGGGAGCGTGATTTCGCCGAAGCCATGGTCGGCGAGGGCAACGACCGCCATCTAGCCATGGCGCCATCGCGGCTCCAGCAGTTCATCGTCGGCGTTCAGCAGGCCTTCGAGAACGCCGCGCAGATGGGCGAAATCCCTGTCCTCATCACCTCCCCCGGCATCCGCCCCCACGTCCGCGCCATCATCGAACGCTTCCGCCCGCAGACGGTGGTGATGAGCCAGAACGAAGTCCACCCCAGGGTCCGGCTGAAGACCATCGGCAGCGTGTAGGATAGCGGAGCTTGGCGGCATGCCACCTTAGCGCGCCTGAGGAGCGGGCGTCGCCGATCGCTCATGCCGCAACGCCGCTGTGATTGCCGGCCAGACCCAGCCCAGCCCGAGCATCAATACGGGCGTGTAGACCGCTCCCCAATACACGTTGAACGGCTTGCCGACCACGAGGAACGCCGCGAGATAGACTGCTACTGCCGCGAGCGCCCTGCCCTTCGGCCAGGCCCACAGCCCGAGCAGCCCTAGCGGCAGCAGCACCGCCGGCAGCCAGTCCGGCCCCAGAGCCCACAGCCCGTTGAACCCCGCCGTCGCGAGCACGAAGTCGAGGCCGCCGAAGGCGATCCAGCCCTCGTCGTAGGCCCGGTCCATCGGGCCGAGCTGGTTCGAAACCATCCACCAGTGCCAGCCGAAATATGCGGCGTAGAGCGCCAGCGATGCTGCGTAGGCCACGAACTTCTGCCAGTCGCGCTCGCGGATCGTCAGCAGCACGCAGACCAGCACGTAGGGCGCTGCCAACTCGCGCAGGAACAGCGCCGCGACCGCGGCCAGCAGGCCGAGCCATCGCCATCCGTTCCCGTACGCGGCAACCGAAACCAGGATCAGCACGCCGGCCGCCACCTCGGAGAACACCACCGCCTCCGGCGCCAGCAGCGCGCCAAGACTCAACCCCACCGCCAGCACCGAAACAGCCGCCACCGACAACCCGGCGCTGCGAAGCATCCGATAGGTCAGCACCAGCCCCACCAGGGCCATCGCCCCGAGCAGCAGCTGCCCCCCACCCGGCGGCAGCGCCGCGAGGATCACCGGCCAGGCCAGCGTCCGCCAGTTGAATACCGAGCGCGTGCCGTAACCATCGGCCACCAGCACCTCGTGCGCCGCCGCGTAGTAGCCCTCGCCGCCGCGCATCCGCTCGATGATCCGGCCGTAGCTTGCCGCGTCTCCCGCCGCGACCGCTCCCTCCGGCGGCGCGGCGATGGGTGGGCGGGCGAAAACCACGGCCAGCAGCAGCGCAATCGCCACCGCGACCAGCGCGAGCAGCAACCGGCGCCCGGCGGGCGGCAGCCCCGAAACTCGTGTATGGATTTGCCCCATGATCCGAGCTTGCCGCATCCTCGCCTAACAAACCCTTCGCGGCGGAACCCAGCACCGCTTCGAGCATTCTCACCCGGCGCGAGAGCGCTTCCAGCACCCCCGGGGCACCTATGAAACTCTTCCGCTGCGACCATTGCAGCCACCTGCTTTACTTCGAGAACACCCGCTGCGAGCGCTGCGGTCGGCCCCTTGGCTACGAGCCTCAGTCGAACGCGCTCTGCTCCCTGGAAGGCGGCCCCGATGTCTGGACGGCTCCGTCACTCGACAATCGCGAATTCGTCTTCTGCGCCAACGCCGCGCATGGCGCCTGCAACTGGCTCGTACCCTATGCCCCGGGGGCAGACCCGTACTGTCGCGCCTGCCGCCACAACGCAGTCGTTCCGCCCATCGAAGAGCCCGTGAAGCTGGAGCACTGGCAGGTCATCGAGCGCGCCAAGAAACGCCTCGTCTACTCGCTGCTGCAGCTTCACCTTCCCCTTGCCACCCGCAACGAGGATGCCGTCCACGGGCTAAGCTTCCGCTTCCTCGACGAGCAGGTCGCTCCCCACCCGGTGATGACCGGCCACGAGAACGGCATCATCACCATTGCGCTCGCCGAAGCCGACGACGCGGCGCGGGAGTATCGCCGGACCCAGTTCAACGAGCCCTACCGCACCCTGCTCGGCCATTTCCGCCACGAGGTCGGGCACCACTACTGGGATATCCTGATCGGCTCCAACCCGGTCAATCTCGACGAATTCCGCCGGCTCTTCGGCGACGAGACCCAATCCTACGAAGCCGCACTGCAGGCCTACTACGCCAACGGCGCCCCGGCCGATTGGCAGTCCCGCTTCATCTCGGCTTATGCCACCGCCCACCCGTGGGAGGATTTCGCCGAGACTTTCGCCCACTATCTCCACCTCGTCGACACCACCGAGATGGCCGCCGCCTTCGGCGTCCGGCTCCGTCCCCTCGTCGATACCGAAGGTGCGCTCACCGCCCGTCTCGACTTCAACCCCTACACATCCGCGCGCATCGAGGACCTGGTCGAGAACTGGATCCCCCTCTCGTCGCTGATCAACAACCTCAACCGTGCCGTCGGACAGCACGACGCCTACCCCTTCGTGCTGGGCCCCGAAGTCATCGAGAAGCTCGACTTCATTGCCCGCATCATCCGCGAAGCCGGCGCCGTGCAATGGACCGTGCCCGGCCCCGAAGGCCCGATTCCTATCAACACGCCCGCAGCGGCGTGAGCCAAGGTACGCACCCACGCCACCTCACTCTATGAAGGTCGGTAACGTTTTTCGCTCGCTGTCATTTGTGACTTGCTGGTCTGCTCGCACTGCTGGTAGCCGTCCCGCGCCCTTACGGAGGTTGCGTTGGACGGCGCCCTATCTGAAGAAGCCAGAAGGCTGATGGCACACCCCTTCGAGTGGGGGCGCGCATGGACCTGAGTTCATTCTCGATCGGTGTTTTTGCCGGGGGTCTGTCGATGTTCGTTCTGCTGGCACTCCTCATGTCCGGCAGACGCGACGACTGACCCACGCGACTCAACACTCCGGCAACGCCACGCTCAGCCCACCAAGCGAAGTCTCCTTGTAGCGCTCGTCCATGTCCCGCCCCGTCTGCCGCATCGTTTCGATGCAGGCATCGAGCGGGACGATGTGCTGGCCGTCGCCCAGCATGGCGAGCGAGGCCGCCGCGACCGCCTTCACCGCGCCCATGCCGTTGCGCTCGATGCACGGCACCTGCACCAGCCCGCGGATCGGGTCGCAGGTCATGCCCAGATGATGCTCGAGCGCGATTTCCGCCGCGTTCTCGATCTGCGCATTCGTTCCGCCCAGCGCCGCGCAGAACGCCGCCGCCGCCATCGCCGAGGCCGAGCCGACCTCGCCCTGGCACCCTACCTCCGCTCCCGAGATCGAGGCGTTGGTCTTGATCAGCCCGCCGATGGCCGCGGCCGTCAGCAGCATGTCGGGGATCATTTTGCGCGAAGCGCCCGGGATGAAGTCGAGATAGTAGCGCAGCACCGCCGGGATCACCCCTGCCGCACCGTTGGTCGGCGCCGTCACCACCTGCCCGCCCGCTGCATTCTCCTCGTTCACCGCCATGGCGTAGGCCGAAAGCCAGTCGATCGCCGCATGGAGCGGCGCCGCATTGTTGGATGCACCGCCCGCCAGCTTGTCGCTCAAGCCCCGCGCCCGCCGCTTCACGTTGAGCCCTCCCGGCAGGATGCCCTCGCCCGCGAGCCCCCGGTCGATGCAGCGGTCCATCACTTGCCAAACCGCCATCACGCCCGCTTCCAAGCTGGTACCGGGATGCAGTACCGCCTCGTTCTGCCGCTTCATCGCCGCGATCGACAGGCCTGACGCCTCGCCCATTGCCAGCATCTCGGCGGCCGTCGCGAACGGAAACGGCACCGCCGTCGCCGGCTTTCCGGCCGAGCCGCTCGCCGCCAGTTCCGCCTCGCTGAGCACGAAGCCGCCGCCCACCGAGTAGTACGTCTCGTTGAGCAGGTCCGGCTCCCCCTTCAGCAGCCGGAACTGCATCGCATTGGGATGGCCCGGCAGCCGCTTTCCCTTCATGGCGAGGATGGCGTTCGCCGGATCGAGCAAGACCTGGTGCCCGCCGATCACGACGCTGCGCGATGACGTCAGTTCCGCCAGCGCCCGGTCGGCTGCCTCGCGGTCATAGGTTTCGGGCGTCATCCCCATCAGTCCGCACAGCACGGCCCGATGCGTGCCGTGCCCCTCGCCAGTATAGGCCAGCGACCCATAGAGCCGGCACTCCAGCTTCGCACCGCCGGCCGGCAGCCTGGCAACTCTGTCGACGAACCGCTTGGCCGCAATCATCGGCCCCATCGTGTGCGAGGACGACGGCCCGACGCTCACCTTGAAGATATCGAACACCGAAAGGAACATGCCCCGATCCACTCACGCTACGGGCCACTGGTCAAGTCGGCCCTAGCTGTGCTTTTGATGCAGCCATGACAGAACTCGCGATCCTGGAAGTCCCCGTCTTCTCCCCGCTCTGCAACCTCGCCTTCGCCCTCCGACGCACCGTCTTCATCGACGAACAGCAGGTGCAGGACGACGAGTTCGATGCCGACGACCTCACCGCCACGCACTTCGTCGCCATCGTCGACGGCGCGGTGGTCGGCACGCTGCGCCTCATCGAAACGCCGGACCACACGAAGATCGGTCGGGTCGCCGTGGCGAAGTCCGCTCGCGGCCTGGGTCTCGGCCGCCGCCTGATGCAGCACGCCCTCGACCACGCCCGCGCCGGCGGCCATACCCGCTTCGCCCTCAACGCCCAGCACGACAAGACCGGCTTCTACGAAGGCTTCGGCTTCCGCGCCGTCACCATCCCAGCGGACGACGGTTCCGGCATCCTCCACGTCGAGATGCGGACATACTGATTTAACTTTTCGCTAACCCGTTAACCCGGCGGGGTCTCGCCACGGCCGAATTCCGCGCTAGTCTTGGCGCCATCGGGGAGACCCTGCGCGGCGAGGCGCTGCCATCCCCACCCCCGCCTGGGAGGCGCAAAGGACCGGACCTCGGACAACGAGGCCGGTCTTTTTTGTTCGTGCGAAGCACCTCGGCGGGAACGCTCCGCCGGTCGGCACGTTCAGAACACATCGAGCCGTGCGGCACGCCACAGCCAAGCGTTGTGCCGCACGGCCTTGTTCTCACAACAAGAACGGAAGGACCATACAATGATCCGCACCCTCCTCGCCAGTACCGCTCTCGTCACCGTGCTGACGGCCGGCGCCTTCGCCCAGGACGCTACGACTCCGGTCGACCCCAATGCCGCCCCGGCCACCGAAGCCCCCGCGACCGACGCCCCGATGGCGACCGATGCTGCTCCGGCCGATACGATGACCACCGACACCATGGTCGAGGCTCCGGCCTCCATCCTGGCCACCGGCTACACCGTGACTGACGTCGACAACCTCGCCACCGAGATCATCGGCCGCCAGGTCTACTCGTCCCAGGCCGATGACGCCGAGCATATCGGCGACATCAACAACCTGGTCATCGGCGAGAACGGCCAAGTCGCTGCCGTGGTGATCGGCGTCGGCGGTTTCCTCGGCATTGGCGAAAAGAACGTCGCCGTGAACTTCTCCGAGCTGGAGTGGGTCGTGGCCGAGGACAATACCGAGCGCTACATCCTCCCCACCACCAAGGAAGCTCTCGAGTCCGCACCGGACTTCCGTGCCGAGGACCAGACCCGTCCGACGGACGACGCCATGGCTCCGGCCGACAACAACATGGCTCCCGCTGATGGCGCCATGACCCCGGTCGACCCGAATGCGGCACCGGCCGATCCGAACATGGCTCCGGCCGATCCGAACGCAGCGCCGGCCGACAACAACATGGCCCCGGCTGACGACGCCATGGCCCCGGCTGACGGCGCGGTAGCTCCGATGGCCCCGGTCACTGGCCCGATCGATCGCACGACGCTGACCGACGCTCCGCTGACCGCCGAGGAACTGATCGGCACCAACGCCTACGGTCCGGCTGACGAGCACCTCGGTGCCATCGGCGACGTGATCCTCGGCGCCGATGCCAGCACGGTCGAAGGCGTGATCATCGACTTCGGCGGCTTCCTCGGCATCGGTACGAAGCCGGTCGCCGTGTCGATCGAGAACCTCCGCTACGCCCTCGACGAGAACCGCAACGAGTACCTGTTCGTCAACGTCACTCGTGAGCAGCTCGACCAGGCTCCGGCCTACGACGCCGACACGTTCGACGCCGACCGCAACTCGCAGTACCTGCGCACCAACGCGATGTAATCCGCATCGCAGGAAAGACCAGAGGCCCGCTCCGGCGGGCCTCGTTTTTTCGGTCTGTGTTGGGCAGCTACGACGACTGGGTCGTCCACCGCTTAGCGGGGAGGGGCTTCGAGCTGTGCCGAAGGCAAAATCGCTCCAGTGGAGCGATTTTAGGCGAGAAGGCCTTGAGAGCTATGCTCGAAAGGCCCCCGCAGGCTGGTGGAGGGGGCGTCAGCGCAGGCCGGCGTTCGCGCAGCCTAAACCAGCCGCTCTGCCCACTTCGTGACATCATCGCCGCTGCTCAGGTCGCCCTGGAAAACCCCGTCGATCATGAAGCTGGGCGATACGTGGATGCCGTTCTGCCGGGCGTATTTCGTCTCCCAGCGCGTGCCCTTGTCGAGCTCGACATCATCGAAAGCCGCCATCATCTGCAGCCCCGTATATCCCTCGATCCGCCGGATGAGATCATTCGGCGTCGCGTCGCGGTTCGGCCCCGTCGCATGGCGCTCGAACTCGAACTCGGGGATGCGGGCATAGATGGCTGCCATGACCGCCTTCGCGGCATCTTTGCCACCCAATGCCGCTGCGGTGAGGATCGCCCGGACCAGTACCGGCGAGAACATGTGCCATGGCTGCGAGTGGAGCCGAATCTTCACTGTAACCTTGTCCTCGCCGACGGCGGCGAGCAGCGCGTCGAGCTTGCCGAACGCCTTGGCGGAATAGGGGCATGTCGGCTCGAGGAACACCTCGAACTCCCGCGGCCCGTTCCCCCACACCAGCACATCTCCACGATAAGCCACGGCAATCTCCTCTGTTTTCAGGAGCGCCAAGCTAGCGTCGCCGCTCGGGATGACCATGGGCCATTGGTCGGAGCGGCGGATATGAACCCACCCCGGGAGAAGGTGCCCGAAGGGCGGATGAGGGGTGGTCTCAGGTACAGCCGAGAACAGGCTACGCGAGGATATCGACCCCGGTCTTGCTCATCTCGCCGGCACGACGCACCACGGCCGCCAGCGCCTCGAACTGCCGCTGCGTCGCCAGCATGTCGACCATCTCCGCCGCCAGGTCGATCCCCTGCCCTTCCGGGGTGCCCGAGGCCGCGCGGGTGATGTTGGTGGCGTTGCGCTCGAACCGGGCGGTCGCGGCATTCATGCCGGCTGCGGCGATCGACATGGCGGACATGGCTGGCTCCTCTGGATTCATCACCAATCGCACGCCGGCCCCCTACTGACGGTAAACGCGCCCATCCAAGTTTGATCGGCATCCATCGCATTTCACTTGCAAACTGCAAGTGGTATGCCGTACCGTCCTTCCATCGATCACGATGGGAAACCGCCAATGCCCCGCTTCCTCGCCATCTACACCTTGCAGCCCGAAGACCTCGCGAAGTTCCGCGCCCTGCCGAAATCCGAACAGGACCGCATCGATTCCGAGGGCATTGAACTCTGGAAGGAATGGGAAAAGCAGCACGCTGCCGCCTTCGCCGACCCCGGCGGCATGGTGGGCAAGACCCTGCGCGTCACCCGCTCCGGCATTGCCCCCGCCACCAACGCCATCTGCGGCTATCTGGTCGTCGAAGCCGAAACCATCGAGGCTGCCGCGAAGATTTTCGAGCGCCACCCCCATATCGGCCCCTTCCCCGGCGACGCCATCGACATCATGCCCTTCGTCACCGAGCCGCCGGCGGCGTGACCGGGAGATCACCGCTGCTTGGTCAGCCCGCAAGGAGACAGGGTCGCCTAGGCGGCGAAGCGCCATTTGCGCTCGATGGCGGCACGGAGGTCGAGCCCCTGCGCCTCCGCCAGCAGGAACACATGCCCGAGCACGTCGGCCGCCTCGTCCTCGAGGTTTCGCCTCAGTTCCTCGGCCGGCACACCGTGCCGCCGGCCGCGGCCGCTCAGCTTGTTCCACGCTTGTGTCAGCTCGCCGACCTCTTCGACCAGCTTCAGCACGAACCAGTCGGCGTCGCGAACGATGCCGTTGGCGTCGCAATAGGCCTGCGAAGCCCGATCGAAATCTCGTTGCAGTCTGTCCAGCATCTGAGTCCTCCTCGCGCTGAGGAGACGCTCAAGGCGTCGATGGCGCAACACCCACGTGGCCAAATGGAAAAGGGCCCGCCGCGGCGAGCCCTTCGAAAGCTGTGCAGGGCGCCGCCTATCGCCGCGTCATGTGCCGCAGGCGCGCGATTTCGTCGTAGTCGGCCTGCTCGGCCTTGGCCTGCGCCTCGGCTTCGCGGCCGCTCTCGCGCTGGTCGAGCAGTTCGACCTTCTTGAGGTCTTCCACCGCCTCGGCAAGCGCGTCCTGGGCGCTTTCGAGCGTGCCCTTCATGTCGCGCGCCGAGTTCAGCAGGTTGTCGCGCCGCGCGATCGCCGCCTTGGCGAAGGTCGAATAGGCGAAATGCGCGATATCCGAGATGCCGGTCTTCTGGTGCTCGATCTCGATCTGCTGGTCGAGTTCGGACGCCATGCGCTCGAAGTCCGCGATCATCATTTCGATCTGCGTGACCGAGCGACGCTTTTCGTCGACCTGGAATTTCTTGAGCCGGATCAGGCTCTCGCTGCGCGACTTCAAGACTTGTACTCCTTACACAACAAGTCAAAACTCCTCACGCGCCGGCCTTTTCGACGATTGCCTGCAGCATGGAATAGCCGTCGGCAATCGAAGTGCGCTCTTCCCGCTGCTGGGTCAGAAAGGCTTCCAGCGCCGGGTTGATCGCAATGGCACGGTCGACGCCTGGATCCGATCCCTTCCGGTAAGCCCCCAGCCGGATCAGCTCCTCCATGTCGGCATATGTCGACATGAGTTCCCGCGCTTTCTGCAAGGTGGGCCGGAAACTCACCGGCACGCACCCAGGCATAGTTCGCGAGATCGACCTCAGAACGTTCACCGCCGGATAACGACCCCGCTCGGCAATGGAACGCTCCATCACAATGTGTCCGTCGATGATGCCGCGAACGGCATCCGCGATGGGCTCGTTGTGGTCATCACCTTCCACCAAAACGGTAAATAGACCGGTAATGGAGCCCGATCCATGCAATCCCGGCCCTGCCCTTTCCAGCAATCTGGGAAGTTCGGTGAAAACCGTCGGCGGATAGCCCTTCGCCGTCGGCGGCTCGCCGATCGCCAGCCCAATTTCGCGCTGCGCCATGGCGAAGCGGGTGAGGCTGTCCATCATGCACAGCACGCGCTTGCCCTGGTCGCGGAAATACTCGGAAAGCGCCAGCGTCAGGTACGCCGCCTGCCGTCGCATCAGCGCCGCCTCGTCGGACGTCGCCACCACTACCACCGCCTGCTTCAGCCCGACTTCGCCGAGATACTCTGTGACGAACTCCTGCACCTCACGGCCACGCTCGCCGATCAGTCCTATCACGGCCACGTCGACCTGGGCGTTGCGCGCCAGCATCGACATCAGCACCGACTTGCCGACGCCCGACCCCGCGAAGATGCCCATGCGCTGCCCGTCGCACATGGTGGTGAAGGTGTTGAGCGTCCGCACCCCCATGTCGATCGGCGCGCCGACGCGCGTCCGCTCATGCGCCGGCAGCGGCGTCTGCTTGAGTGGATAGTCCACCGTGCCGTTGAGGATGGGCCCCTTGCCGTCGATGGGCTTGCCCTCGGCGTTCACCACCCGCCCGAGCCACGCGCTCGATGGCTGCACCGACCCCGCATGCGACTTGAACACCGCCTTGCAGCCCAGCCGGATACCGGTCAGCGGTCCGAATGGCAGGCAGAGCGCGTGCCCGTCACGGAAGCCGATGATCTCGGCGTTCAGCGTTTCACCGCCTGTTGTCTCGATCGCCACGCGACCGCCGACCCGCAGTTCGCGTACCGGCCCGACCACCTCGATCAGCAGGCCCTGCACCGTGCGGACGCGGCCGAAAACCTCGACCTCGTCTATCGCATCGATCATCGCCACGAGGGTCTGCATTGGAGCTCCGAAGCCTCGAATCGCTTGCTTTCGAGGTTAACCGACCGTTAAGCATGAAGCACTAACCTACGGCTTCAGGCAGAGATTTTCCGCGCGCCGCGGAGCCTGCTTTTCCCCACCGGAATGCACACCAAATCCTTGAATCGACAGAGTCGATTGCAAGGGCTTCTTAACCTAAAATATTAAGTCGGTAATTGCCAATTTATGATGCATTTTCAATGACTTAACATATCGTTAGCGTCCGAACGTTTGCATCTTGCGGATCAGAATTAAACTTTGTTAACTAATTGCGGTTAGCTTTGAGTCATATCCAGTAGGGTTCGGTTAGGGCTCGGAGCGATCACCGCTTCGGCCGGTTCCAGCGAGGAACGGTTTAAAGGGATCGACGGCATGCGTGTACTCTTGATCGAGGACGACAGTGCGACGGCGCAGAGCATCGAGCTGATGCTCAAATCCGAGAGTTTCAACGTCTACACGACGGATCTCGGCGAAGAAGGCGTCGACCTCGGCAAACTCTATGACTACGACATCATCCTTCTCGATTTGAACCTTCCCGACATGTCGGGCTACGAGGTTCTGCGCACCCTGCGCGTCGCGAAGGTGCAGACCCCCATCCTCATCCTGTCGGGCCTCGCCGGCATCGAGGACAAGGTGCGCGGTCTCGGCTTCGGCGCCGACGACTACATGACCAAGCCGTTCCACAAGGACGAGCTGGTCGCCCGCATCCACGCCATCGTGCGCAGGTCGAAGGGCCACGCACAGTCGGTCATCAACACTGGCGACCTGAGCGTGAACCTCGACACCAAGACCGTCGAAGTGCAGAACGCCCGGGTGCACCTCACCGGCAAGGAATACCAGATGCTGGAGCTCCTCTCGCTCCGCAAGGGTACGACGCTCACCAAGGAAATGTTCCTCAACCACCTTTACGGTGGCATGGACGAGCCCGAACTCAAGATCATCGACGTGTTCATCTGCAAGCTCCGCAAGAAGCTTTCGGTCGCGACCGGCGGCAAGAACTACATCGAAACCGTCTGGGGCCGCGGCTACGTCCTGCGCGAACCCGACGAGAACGAGAGCTTCGCCGAGTCGTCCGTCGCCTGATCGCGGCGCGCGCCCGATCCCTGGCGCATTGCAGAACCAAAGCCCCGCGGCCCCGCCGTGGGGCTTTTGCTACTCGATGCCGAAATCTTCGCGGAGGCGGTTTGCCTGCTGCATCCGCTCGTGAAGGATGGACACGACGCCAATGTCGCCATCCTCAAGCCGCCGCCAATACACGAAGTGTCGCCCGTACTTGAAGTAGAATCCCTGTACGCCCAGCGTCGCCGGGACCGACCGCGATGCGGTGCCTCCATCGCTCAGACGACCAATGGCTGCAAACAAGCCGGCTACATATGCGTCGGCCTGCTCCTCACCCCAATTGTCGGCAGTGAACTGATAGATCTCGTCGATGCGGATCGACGCAGGCTCAAGCAGCCGAACGCGCACGACGCTGACGCCGGTTTCTCTCCAGCACCTCCTCGAGCGTGACAGTCACAAAGGCGCTATCCGGCGCCGAGAATGCCTGCTGCAGCTCCGCCTTCAGCCGCTGGAACGCCTCCTCCTCCACCCGTTCCCTGTCACGCCGGATGAGATCGCGCACATACTCGCTGACGTTTTCGTACAGCCCGTTCTCGCCGACATTGGCGGCAACGAACTCGCTCAACTCTCCACTGATCCGTACCGTCATCGTAGTCGTTGCGCGTGCCATCATTGCCTCCTTGCGCTGTCTTCAACATACCTAATATTGAACACAGCTGCAACCGCGCCAGTCCGCACGAACTTTCCCCTCCCCTCCTCCGCCACGCCAAACCCTTCTGCGCGCGACAGCTTCCTCCCGCGCCGAACCGTGTTACCAACACCACCGCAAGTGGGAACACATCACCAAGGGAGAACCACCATGAAGCTCGAGTCCATCGCGCTCCACCACGGCTACACCGCCGAAGCGACCACCAAGGCCGCCGCGGTGCCCATCTACCAGACGACGTCGTACACGTTCGACAACACCCAGCACGGCGCCGACCTGTTCAACCTCGCGGTTCCCGGCAACATCTACACCCGCATCATGAACCCGACGACCGCCGTGCTCGAAGCGCGCGTCGCCGAGATGGAGGGCGGCATTGCCGGCCTCTGCGTCGCCTCCGGCATGGCGGCCATCACCTACGCCATCCAGACCATCGCGCAGGCCGGCGACAACATCGTCTCGGTCGCCCAGCTCTATGGCGGCACCTACAACCTGTTCGTCCACACCTTCCCGCGCCAGGGCATCGAGGTCCGCCTCGCCGACCAGGCCGATTTCGACGGCCTCGAGAAGCTCATCGACGAGAACACCAAGGCCGTGTTCTGCGAGTCTATCGGCAACCCCGCCGGCAACGTCGTCGACATCCAGCGCCTCGCCGAGATCGCCCATCGTCACGGCGTGCCGCTCATCGTCGACAACACCGTCGCCACGCCCTTCCTCTGCAAGCCCATCGAGTTCGGCGCCGACATCGTCGTCCACGCGCTGACCAAGTACATCGGCGGCCACGGCAACTCGATCGGCGGCATCATCGTCGACTCTGGCAAGTTCGACTGGGCGAAGGACAAGAAGAAGTTCGCCATCCTCAACGAGCCGGATCCGTCCTACCACGGCGTCGTCTACACCGAAGCGCTCGGACCTGCCGCCTATATCGGCCGGGCCCGCGTCGTGCCGCTGCGCAACACCGGCTCGGCCCTCAGCCCGCACAACGCCTTCCTGTTCCTCATGGGCCTCGAAACCCTTGCGCTCCGCATGGAACGCCACTGCGAGAACGCCGAGAAGCTTGCCGCCTGGCTGAAGCAGCACCCCAAGATCAACTGGGTGAACTACGCCCAGCTGCCCGACAGCAAGTACAACGCCACGGCGAAGAAGATCACCAAGGGCAAGGCCTCGGGCATCATCAGCTTCGGCATCAAGGGCGGCGCCACCGCCGGCGGCCAGTTCATCGACGCGCTGCAGATGATCCTGCGCCTCGTCAACATCGGCGACGCCAAGTCGCTCGCCTGCCACCCGGCGTCGACCACCCACCGCCAGCTCAGCCCCGAGGAACTGGCCAAGGCCGGCGTCTCCGAGGACCTGGTCCGCATCTCGGTCGGCATCGAGCACATCGACGACATCATCGCCGACGTCGAACAGGCCCTCGCCAAGGTCGCCTGATCACACATCGCGCTCCCCGCACGCTCCCAGGCAGGCGTGCGGGGTCGCTCGCCCCATCGGGGCAACGCCCGGGTGTCCGCTCGGGCCGACGAGCGAACCTACGGGTCGATCTGCTCGATGTTCCGGATCATCAGGTCGTACCAGTCGTCTATCTTGTAGCGCTCGCTCGTACCTGTGGCGCAGCGCGTCATTATGCCGAAATTCTTCTCGGCCGCATCCTTGGCATAGTAGATCGTGTCGCCCTTGACGCCGACGATGTCGGTATTGCCCCCCGAATACTTGAACTTGTAGAACTGCACCGAACCGGCCTGGTTCAGCGCGATCTTCCTGTGCTTGCTGACCGTGATCTCGGACACCTTGCCAGGCGCCAGCGGCGATGCCTGCATCACTTTGCTGTCCTCCGACCAGTAGATCTGCCGCGACAGCAGCGCGACCTGCAGGTTGATCTGCAGGTTGGTAGCAATCGGGTCGCTGCAAACGCCATGCGACCAGGTGCCGTTTATCGCCGCCAGCGTCCCCTTGGCCCTCTCGACCCTGTCGAACAGTGCCCCAAGGTCGGATTGATGCCCGGCATGCTCGTCCCTCTCGGCGACCTTGTCGGCCCAGATCAGGTCGCTCCGCGGCACGAATGACATCGTCCCGTCCGGTGCCGCCACCCGCAACCAGTCATCGTCATTGTCGTAGGATGCCCCTTCCATCCGCCCAGAGGCTCTGAGGCTCGTGCCCTCGGCCAGCGCCACCTTGCGCGGCGCGCCGGGGTCCGGCACGTCCCGGCCGATGGCACTTTGCGCAATCACGAAATATTCCGCCTCGTCCGCCTCGAGCGCACCGTCATATCGGGTCGTTGTGCGTACCCTTTCCTCATGGGCCGCTATGCGCGCCCTGCCCTCGCTGACATGCGGGCTCTCGGGGAACGTCTCCACAAACATCCGCAGCTTTCCAGTGTCGTCGGTCGAAGCAATCTGCTGCCACAGTACCTCGTCAGGCGACAGCGACGGCCCATCGGCCGGCCGCACGCCTGCTTCGACGGCGGGCGCGAAGAAATACTCGGTCCTGAGGCTGGAATTGTGCCAGGGCTCCTGCGCGCCGCGTGTCGCGTCGAACACATCTGCCTTTACCCGCGTCATCATCTGCTGCACTTCGAGCCCCGGCGTCGCGAGTTCGCTGAGCAGCGCGGCGGTGAATGGGCTGTGGTAGCCGGCCCCATCGGCTGCAGTTGCGCCGGGGCTGGTCGCGAACGCGATGAGCATGCCGCCGGTGTTCAATTGCGGCACGGCGAGCCCCTGCCCCGCATTGCCAGCCGAGCGATCAAAGCCCCGGCCGAGCGAGCGGGTGAACGGATTGTCCCGGCATGCATCGATGAAAGCCAGCGAGATCCGCCCCTCGCCTGCCGTGTACTTGAGCACTCCGTCCAGTTCCACCGCCTCGAAGTCCAGGGCGGTGAACGTCTCGAGCGTCGCGTCGGTTGGGATCAGGTAATTTCGGCCATTCGCCTGCACCCCGTGTCCGGCATAAAAGAACAGGGCCACCTTCGCATCATACGATTTCTCGGCGAACTCGCGCACTTTGCCGTCGAACCCGGCCTTGTCGAGGTCAAGCCCTTCGATCACCTCAAACCCCAGGCTCCTGAGCGATGCGGAAATCGCTTCGGCGTCATGAGAGGGATTCGGCAAGGGTGTCGCATGAGCATACTTGCCAATGCCAACCACCAGCGCCACGCGCTCTACTGCCCCCGCAGCAGCAGTCAAAGACAGTGCGGTCAGCACTACTAGAATTAGTCGCAGGCCGATTTTTCGCATCCCGATCCCCTGTCTTCAGCAGGACTAGGCTATGCTTTGAAGCCACTGCACGCAACTGAGGCCGGGCTGTCACACTGCCCATTGTCCAGTGGAGCCGCCGCACTTGTTTTCACGGCGGCATAGCGGGGAAGGTCCTACTCCGCCCCAGTCATCGGCACCGCGAAATCCAGGTCCTCGCGATAGGGCTTCGCCGTCGGCGGCAGTTGCTTCTTCAGGAACACGTTCTCGCCCCTCAGCTGCCGCAGCCAGATCGGGATCATTTCGCGATAGCCGGCGAGGATCGACGGCGTCGGCGGCGGCAGGTCGTGCTTGATCGTCTCGTGCAGCCGCTCGAGCGCGTAATACGGCACCACCGGGAACATGTGGTGTTCCACGTGGTAGTTCATGTCGAGGTAGAGGAAGCGGCTGATCGGGTTCATCAGCACCGTGCGGGTGTTGAGCCGGTGGTCGGTCACGTCCTCGGCCAGCCCGCCATGCTGCAGCAGCCCCACCAGCACCATGTGCCAGCAGCCATAGAGCCGCGGCAGCCCGATCAGCATGAACGGCAGGATCGACTGCATGGCGATCGCCGCCACCGCCGTCGCGGCATAGATCGCGATCCACACCCGCGGCACGAAGATCGCCTGCGGCCAGTCGCCCTTGGGAATGAAGCTCTTTTCGGCATCGCTCAGGTTGCCCGACGCGTTCCGCACCATGGTGCCGAGCGAATCCCACGCATCGAGAATCCCGGTGAACGCCATCACCACCCGGAACAGCACCGGTGGCCGCATCACCGCGATCTCGACGTCGCGCCCGACGATGATCGTATCGGAATGGTGCCGCGCGTGGCTCCACTTCCAGGTCACCGGGTTGCGGATCAACATGAAGCAGGCGATCTGGTAGATCACCCGGTTCATCCACGGCGTCTTGAAGGCGGTGCCGTGCCCGCATTCGTGCCAGCGGCTGTCGCTCGCCGACCCGTACAGCACCCCGTAGACGAAGAAGAACGGCACGCACCACCACGTGCCCCAGAACACGACTCCGCCGATGCCGGTCACGATGAGCAGGCCAAGCCACAGCAGGTTATCGCGCAAGGGAGGTCCGTCGGAGCGCTGCATCAGCTCCTTCATCACCGCCCGCGGCACCTCGGTATGGTACCACTCGGCCGCCGCCAGCCCGCGATCGATGGCGCGCTGCGACTCTGGGCCTACGACGGAATAGTCGCGCCTGGGTATGCTGGTGGTCGTGGTCATGATGCGAAACGATCCCCTCGCTACCATGGTAGCGCCTCCAGTAGAGGCCGGAACCCGGTGGTCGTCCATCCCGACCTTAGCCGAGCGCCCTCGCATGAGCCGGGTTGCGCTGAATCAACTCACCAGTTGCTGCAGGATGCTTGAAATCGCGACCAAGGCGGACGACATCGCCGCAAGATAGCGAAAGCCTGCCATGACCACGCCCACCGGCCCGCGCCTCCACCCCACCGGCCGTGGCGTGGCCCCCGCGCA
>JAEYYP010000262.1 GCA_023428425.1 Pseudomonadota bacterium | reverse complement strand
ATCTACACTAATGCGATCGTCGGCAGCGTCAGAGGTGAATAAGAGACAGCCCCTCGACGACGGTAACCTGCACCCCGACCAGATCAAGCAGAGCGCCACCACGCTTCGCGTCTCCGAGGAAGACGTGGTGTCGATGAACCAGCGCCTCTCCGGCGATGCTTCGCTTAACGCTCCCATGCGGGCCGATGAGGGCGCGTCCGAGTGGCAGGACTGGCTGGCCGACGATACGCCCGACCAGGAGACGGTGCTTGGCGATTCCGAGGAGTTCAGCGAGCGCATGGGCATGCTGACCAATGCCATGCACGACCTGAACGATCGCGAGAAGGCCATCTTCCAGGCCCGCCGGTTGCGCGACGAGCCCGCTACCCTCGAAGAGCTGGCGCAGGAGTACAATGTGAGTCGCGAGCGCATCCGCCAGATCGAGGTCCGCGCCTTCGAGAAGGTGCAGGAAGCGGTGCAGAAGGCCGCGAGCCGTCCCCGCGAAGCGGTGTAAACACCGCTTACATCGCGATCATCGACCTTCCGAGGGCGCCCATTGCGGCGCCCTCATCGTTCAGGAGGCGCTCATCCGCCGTTCATTCGGATGAACGCTGCCGCCCCTCTGCCAGCAGCTGGTCGATCAGGGGCGTCAGGTATTCCCGCGGCAGGATCAGCAGGTAGGGGGCGTGTATCCCCTCCTCTGGCACGATGGTGAAGGGACCGGTGAGCGCCTCGTTCGACGTTCCCGTCCGTACCCCCGGAGCCAGCTTCACCGCATCGAGCGGATACTTCAGCCCCTCGGAGGTCCAGAACCGTACCGGCGCCAGCGGGTGGATCGACACGCGTCCCCCGGCCGCGACCTCGAACGAGAACTTCGTCGTCAACGCGACAGCCACATCCTCTTCATCCACAAGGACAATTTTCCGCCGCTCGGCGTAGCGCGTCACCGCGTCGAGCGCCGCCAGCGTGTGGTCGAAGCGCTTCCCCGTCATCCCGAGAGCCACGGTCACCGGCGCCCGGGTCGAGTAGATCGCCTTCTCGAAGTCCGTCGTTTCCTGCTCGGCGATCTGCATCAGCCGGGTCTTGCCCAGCCATTCATGGGCGTTCTTCAGCGAGTCGAAATCCCCGACGATCAGCTCCGGCTTGAGCCCCGCCGCAACGATCTGGTCGGCCCCGCCATCCGCCCCCACCAGCCGCCCGCCCGATGCATAAAGCTCGCGCAGCAGGTCCTGATCGAGGCTGCCGCCGCCGACGATCACCAGCAGGTCGGGGAAGGTTGCGACGTTTGTCTGGGAGGCGCGCGCTTGCACGGGGAGGAAACTCTGTCTATCTGTGGGTCGTCTCGCTGGGGTGCCACGGTTTTCCGTGGCTGAGAGTTACCCATTGAACCTGAACCAGGTCATGCTGGCGGAGGGAGTCTGAGATGGCAATGGGGTGCCCTCGGGACCTCTTACCATTGAGTGCCTCTTCAATCCACATGGCCGCAAACGGAAGGGAACGCTATGTCGTTCAAGCACTTCGCGTTGGCGGCGGCACTGAGTGCCTTCGCCTTTCCAGCCCTCTCCCAGGACAAGCCCGTCCTGACGGTCTACACCTATGACAGCTTCGCCGCCGAGTGGGGCCCCGGCCCGGCGCTCAAGGCCGGCTTCGAGAAAACCTGCGGCTGCACGGTGAACTTCTCCGGCTCCGAGGATGCCATCGCAACCCTGCGCAAGGTGCAGCTCGAAGGCGCGGCGTCGCCGGCCGACGTCGTTGTCGGCCTCGATACGGCCACCGCGCCCGAGGCCCGCAAGACCGGCCTCTTCGATACCCACGGCCTCACCCTTCCTGCGCTCGCCATCGATTGGGCCGACACCGAGTTCGTGCCGTTCGACTATGGCTACTTCGCCTTCGTCTACAACAAGGAGAAGACACCCAACCCGCCGGGGAGCTTCGAAGAACTCATTGTAATGCCCAACAGCTTCAAGGTGGTGCTGCAGGACCCGCGCTCGTCCACCCCCGGGCTCGGCAACGTCATCTGGATCCGCACCGCCTATGGCGACCGCGCACCGGAGATATGGCAGGGCCTGAAGCCGCACATCCTCACCCTGTCGCGTGGCTGGTCGGAGGCCTATGGCCTGTTTCTCGACGGTCAGGCCGACATGGTGCTGAGCTACACTACCTCGCCCAGCTACCATGCCATCGCCGAGCAGGACGCCCGCTTCGCCTATGCCGACTTCGCCGAGGGCTACGTGCCGCAGGTCGAGGTTGCCGGCGTGCTGAAGACGGCGAAGCAGCCCGAACTGGCGCGCCAGTTCCTTGCCTACCTGGTCACGCCCGAGGCCCAGGCGGTCATCCCGACCACCAACTGGATGTACCCGGTCCTCGACATCGGCGATGCGCTGCCCGCCGACTTCGGCGAGCCGCCGGCCAAGGTGCTGCCGCTCGATGAGGCGACCATCGCGACCAGCACCAAAGCCTGGGTGGACGAAGCCCTTGCGGCGCTCCAGTAAGGCGCAATCGCAGAGCCTGCCCCCGCGTCCGCTCCGGCTTGCCGCCGGGGCGGGCGTCGCAACTGCCATTGCTGTGCTCATCGCCGTCGCGCTCGCCGCGATCCTGCGCGCCGCCACAGGCACGACAGGGTCCGGTGTCGATGTCTGGCGTCTCGTCGTCATGACCGCAACGCAGGCCGGGCTCACCACCATCCTGTCGCTGCTCGTCGGGACGGCTCTCGCCTGGGCATTGAACCGCCTGCGGTTTCCCGGTCGCGACCTGGTTGTCGGCCTGTTCGCTTCAGCCATCGTCACGCCGGGCCTGATCGTGGCCTTCGGCCTCCTCGCGGTCTGGGGTCGCGCCGGCTGGATCAACGAGGCGTCACTGGCGCTCACGGGCCATTCGCTCGATGTGCCGATCTTCGGCCTCGGCGGCATCCTGGCGGCCCATGTCATCCTCGATGCCAGCTTCGCCGCGCGCATCCTCCTCGCCCGGCTCGACGCCATTCCCGAAGCCCGCCTGAAGATGGGCCAGAGCCTTGGCCTGTCCTCGCTGCAGCGCTTCCGCACCATCGACTGGCCGATGCTTGCCCCGACGCTGCCGGGGCTCGGCGCCATCATCTTCCTCCTCGCCTTCACCAGTTTCCCCATCGTCCTGCTGCTCGGCGGTGGCCCCGCCAACCAGACGCTGGAGGTGGCGATCTACGCCGCCGTCCGCCTCGATTTCGACCTGGCTGGCGCCGTACAACTGGCACTCGTGCAGATCGCCATCTGCTCGGGCGTCATTCTCATCACTGCCGCCTTTGCTCCCGTCTCCGCCGCCACCGGCCGCTCACGGCCGCCACGCTGGCGCGATGCTGGCTGGGTGCGCATCGCGCAGTGGACCGTCCTCGCAGCCGGCATCATCGGGTTCGCCCTGCCGCTCGTCGCGATCCTCGTCGACGGCATCGGCCCCGGCATCATCGACCTGGCGCGGCGCGAGAGCTTCTGGCGCGCCATCGCCACCAGCCTCGTCATCGGCGCCGGCTCGGCGGCGCTGACCCTGCTGCTGGCCATGACCATCGGCATGGCCCGCGCTTCCACGGCCTCGCGCCTTGCCCGCACCGCCATCGGTGTCCCCGCCTACGCGTACCTGGCGGTTCCCGCCGTCGTGCTGTCGCTCGGCGCCTTTCTCCTCGTCCGCGACCTCGGCCTCCTGCCCGAGTTCGCCGCGCCGGTCGTGGTCCTCGTCGCCAACGCGCTGCTGTCGCTTCCCTTTGCGCTGGCTACCCTCGCGCCCCCGCTC
>JAEYYP010000257.1 GCA_023428425.1 Pseudomonadota bacterium | reverse complement strand
CAGTACCGGTAGACAGATATGGCACGCATCGTGATGAAATTCGGCGGGACCTCCGTCGCTGACCTGGACCGCATCCACAATGTGGCGCGCCACGTCAAACGCGAGGCCGATGCCGGCCATGAGGTCGCCGTCGTCGTCTCGGCCATGTCTGGCAAGACCAACGAACTGGTCGGCTGGGTGCAGGGCATGCCGAAGGCGACGGGCGCCAACAGCCCGTTCTTCGACGCGCGCGAATATGACGCCGTGGTCGCCTCGGGCGAGCAGGTGACGTCGGGCCTCCTGGCGATCGCGCTGCAGTCGATGGGCATCAACGCCCGGTCCTGGCAGGGCTGGCAGATTCCGATCCGCACCGACAACGCCCACGGCGCGGCCCGCATTCAGGAGATCGACGGCGCCTTCCTGATCAAGCGCTTCGGCGAGGGGCAGGTCGCGGTCGTCGCCGGCTTCCAGGGTCTGGCCCCGGACAACCGCATCGCCACGCTCGGTCGCGGCGGGTCGGACACCAGCGCGGTGGCCATCGCCGCCGCGGTCAAGGCCGACCGATGCGACATCTACACCGACGTCGACGGGGTCTACACCACCGATCCGCGCATCGAGCCGAAGGCGCGGCGGCTCGACCGCATCTCCTTCGAGGAAATGCTCGAAATGGCCTCGCTGGGCTCGAAGGTGCTGCAGGTGCGTTCGGTCGAGCTGGCGATGGTGCACAAGGTGCGCACCTTCGTGCGCTCCTCCTTCGACGATCCCGACGCGCCCGGCATGGGCGACCCGGTCAACCCGCCCGGAACCCTCATTTGCGACGAGGATGAAATCGTGGAACAGGAAGTCGTCACCGGTATCGCCTATGCGAGAGACGAGGCGCAGATCTCGCTGCGTCGCGTCGCCGACCGGCCGGGGGTGGCCGCCGGCATCTTCGGCCCGCTGGCCGAGGCCAACATCAACGTCGACATGATCGTCCAGAACATCTCGGAGGACGGCAAGTTCACCGACATGACCTTCACCGTGCCGTCGGGCGACGTGTCGAAGGCGCTCGCCGTCCTGGCGAAGGTGAAGGAGACGATCGGCTTCGACGTCCTCCAGCACGACGAGGGCATGTCGAAGGTTTCGGTGATCGGCATCGGCATGCGCAGCCATGCCGGCGTGGCCGCCACCGCCTTCCGCGCCCTTTCGGAAAAGGGCATCAACATCCGGGCGATCACCACGTCGGAGATCAAGATTTCGATCCTGATCGACGGCGCGTACACCGAGCTGGCGGTTCGCACTTTGCATTCCGTCTACGGCCTCGATAAGCATTAAGGCTGAAGCAACCCGCGGGGACTCGGCGGCAGGCGCCGGGTCCCGCAGGCCACCAAGAGCGGAGCTGGAATGCGCGATTCCGTCGTCGGCCCGCGCGTATTGCTGAGACGGCTTCGGGAACTGATGGCCGAGGCCCTAGAGCCGCAGGAGCGGCTCGACCGCATCGTGCGCGACATCGCCAAGAACATGGTGGCCGAGGTCTGCTCGCTCTACGTCCTGCGCGCGGACTCGGTGCTGGAGCTCTACGCCACCGAGGGCCTCAACCCCGGCGCGGTCCACCACGCACAGCTCAAGCTCGGCCAGGGACTGGTCGGCACCATCGCGGCAAGCGCGCGGGCGCTGAACCTGTCGAACGCGCAGGAACACCCCGCCTTCACCTACCTGCCGGAAACCGGCGAGGAGAAATATCATTCCTTCCTCGGTGTCCCGGTGCTGCGCGCGGGGCGCACGCTGGGCGTGCTGGTCGTGCAGAACCGCACGATGCGCACCTACAGCAACGACGAGGTGGAGGCGCTCGAGACCACGGCGATGGTCATCGCCGAGATGATCGCCGCCGGCGACCTAGCCCGGCTGAGCCGGCCGGGAATGGAGCTGGACCTGACGCGGCCCGTGTCGATCACCGGCATCTCCTTCAACGAGGGCGTCGGGCTCGGCCACGTCGTCCTGCATGAGCCGCGCATCGTCGTCACGAACCTGTTCAACGAGGATTTCCAGGCCGAGGTACAAAGGCTCGAGGCGGCCCTCGGTTCGCTGCGCCTTTCCATCGACGACATGCTGTCGCGGCGCGAGATCGCCTTCGAGGGCGAACACCGCGACGTGCTCGAGGCCTATCGCATGTTCGCCAACGACCGGGGCTGGGTGCGCCGCCTGGAGGAGGCCATCGTCAACGGCCTGACGGCCGAGGCAGCCGTGGAGAAGGTGCAGAGCGACATGCGGGCGCGCATGCTGCACATGACGGATCCCTACATGCGCGAGCGCATGAGCGACTTCGACGACCTCGGCAACCGGCTGCTGCGGCAGCTGATGGGGCGGTCGCCGGACGACGTGGCGGCGGCGCTGCCGAAGGACTCGATCGTGGTGGCGCGCTCGATGGGGGCTGCCGAGCTGCTCGACTATCCGCGCGACAAGCTGCGCGGGCTGGTGCTCGAGGACGGCGCCGTCACCAGCCACGTCGTCATCGTGGCGCGCGCCATGGGTATTCCCGTCGTCGGGCAGCTCAAGGGCGCCGTCTCGATGTCGGAGAACGGCGACGCCATCATCGTCGACGGCGAGGATGGGGCCGTGCATCTTCGGCCG
>JAEYYP010000228.1 GCA_023428425.1 Pseudomonadota bacterium | reverse complement strand
GGTCCGTTGCATCGCCTCGAGTGTATCGACGGCCGCGCGGGCCACCGCGCGGTGCGTCGCGGCGGCGGCGTCAACGCCATGACAGCTTCGAGCCGCATGCTGCTGCCCTAGAATCGCCGGCGCGTTTCAGGTCGACACACGACGGCTCTCCCGGAGAATTCCATGACCCAGCACATCAAGGTTCCCGAAGGCGGCGAGAAGATCACCGTCAACGCGGACTTCTCGCTCAACGTACCGGACGAGCCGATCATCCCGTACATCGAGGGCGACGGCACCGGCGTCGACATCACGCCGGTGATGATCAAGGTGGTCGATGCGGCGGTGGCCAAGGCCTACGGCGGCAAGCGGAAAATTCACTGGATGGAGGTCTATGCCGGCGAGAAGTCGACCCGCCTGTACGGGCCGGACGAGTGGCTGCCCAAGGAAACCTTCGATGCCCTGAAGGAGTACTCGGTATCGATCAAGGGGCCGATGACGACGCCGGTCGGCGGTGGCATCCGGTCGCTGAACGTCGCCCTGCGCCAGGAACTCGATCTCTACCAGTGCGTCCGTCCGGTGCAGTACTTCAAGGGCGTGCCGTCGCCGCTGAAGCATCCGGAACTGACCAACATGGTCATCTTCCGCGAGAACACCGAGGACATCTACGCCGGTGTCGAATGGGCCGCCAACACCGAGGCCTGCAAGAAGGTCATCGCCTTCCTGCAGCAGGAGATGGGCGTCAAGAAAATCCGCTTCCCGGAAAGCTCGGGGATCGGCATCAAGCCGATCTCGATCGAGGGCACCCAGCGCCTGGTGCGCGCCGCCGTCAAGTACGCCATCGACAACGACCGCAAGTCGGTGACCATTGTGCACAAGGGCAACATCATGAAGTTCACCGAGGGCCTGTTCCGCGACACGGCCTACAAGCTGGCGCAGGATGAGTTCGGCGCCGAGCCGATCGACGGCGGCCCGTGGTGCAAGTTCCGCAATCCGAAGAGCGGCCGCGAGATCGTCATCAAGGATTCGATCGCCGATGCCTTCCTGCAACAGATCCTGCTCCGTCCGGCCGAATACGACGTGATCGCCACCACCAACCTGAATGGCGACTACATCTCCGACGCGCTGGCGGCCCAGGTCGGCGGCATCGGCATCGCGCCGGGGGCCAACATCTCCGACCAGTACGCCTGCTTCGAGGCGACGCACGGCACGGCGCCGAAGTATGCCGGGCTGGACAAGGTCAATCCGGGTTCGCTGATCCTCTCCGCCGAAATGATGCTGCGCCACCTCGGCTGGGTGGAGGCGGCCAATCTGGTGATCAAGGCCATGGAAGCGGCGATCTGCGACAAGAAGGTGACCTACGACTTCGCTCGCCTGATGGAGGGGGCTGACGAACTGTCCTGTTCGCAATTCGGCGAGGCGATGATCGCGCGCATGTAAGGCGTACGCCGATACCGCCAAAGCCCCTTCGGGGGCTTTTCTTTTTTGGCAGGGTGCCGGCCCGGCCGGCACCAAACCGATGCGGCGGGCGTAGAATATTACTAAAGACATAACTGCGCGGCAGTCTCAGAGGGGGATCGATGCGATTCGGCCAGCTGACGGTGATCCGTCCGCCCGGCGGGGAGGCGAAGTGAAACTCGCCCTTCGTTCGCGCGTCTTGTTGCTTGTCGGCCTGCTGCTGGCCAATGCGCTGCTTCTGCTGCTGGTCACCTACTCGCTGACGGAGAGCCGGCGGAACTATGAGCGACGTGCCGACCTGCTGACCGGCAACATCGTCGCCGCCCTCGAACTGAATCTGGCCAATACGGTGGACCGGATCGACATCGCATTGCGCGCCGTCGCCGACGAGCTTGAACGGCAACTGGCCAGCCGTGGGCAGATTGATCCGCGGGCGATGAATGCCGTGCTCGAGCGCCATGCGCAGCGCCTGCCGGAGGTTGAAGCCTTCCGCGTGGCCGATGCCGAGGGCAAGGTCTTCCTCGGTCCCGGCCTGCGTGCCGAGCAGCCGGTGAGCTGGGCCGACCGCGACTTCTTCGTGCATCACCGGGAACAGGCTGATCGTCGCCTGCAGATTTCGCCGCCCCGTCTCGGTCGCACCTCGGGCAAGGCCATCGTCGGCTTCGCCCAGCGCTACAACTACCCGGACGGCCGCTTTGCCGGTGTCGTTTCGGCGCCAGTCGAGGTCAAGCATTTTGTCGACCTGTTGAGCCGCTTCGACCTCGGCGAGCGCGGCGTCGCCGTGCTGCGCTATGCCGATCTGGCCATGATCGCCCGGGCGCCGACTCTGCCCGACGCCAAAGCCTCGCCGGTGGGTAACCGCAATGTTTCCCCCGACTTGCGCCGGCTGTTCGAGTCGGGCGTGGCCGCCGCCACCTATCGTGCAACCAACGTCACCGACGGCATCGCCCGTGCCTACGCCATGCGGCGGATGAGCAGTGTGCCGATGATCGCCATCGTCGGCCTGAGCACCGATGACTATTTGGTCGACTGGCGGCGGGAACGCAACGTCAAGGTGGCCGTGGCGGCCGGTTTCCTGCTGCTGTCGGTGCTGCTGGGGGGGGCCTTGTGGCGGCGCATGGCGGCCGCCGAACGCCATGGCGCCGAAATCGCCGAGCGCGAGACGCAATTGCGCAGCGTCGTCGAGGCCATGCCCGATGCCGTCGTGCTCAAGGATGGCAATGGCCGCTGGCTGGTTGCCAACAGCGTATGCCTCGATCTGTTCGGGATCGCGGGCAGCAGCGCCTGGCATGGCTTGAGCGACAAGGAAATCGCTGGTCTGCCCGGCGGCCTGGCCAGCGGTGCGCCGGGGGCGGCGACCGACGAGCTGGCGTGGGCGGCCGGCCAGTTGAGCCGATTCGAGGAAAGCACGGTCGATAACCAGGGCCGGCAGCGCCATTTCGAGGTGGTCAAGGTGCCGCTCTTCGATGCCGGTCACGAGCGCCTGGGCATGGTTGCCGTCATGCGCGATGTCACCCGGCGGCGCGCCAGCGACCTGGAACTGGATCGTCATCGCTATCACCTGGAGCAGCTGGTCGCCGAGCGGACGGCGGCGCTGGCCGAGACCGAGGCGCGCGCCAGTCACATCCTGCAGTCGAGCGCCGACGGGCTGTTCGGGATCGATGCCGCGGGCCGGCTGACCTTCATCAACCGTGCCGCCTGCGCACTGCTCGGGTATGCGCCCGAGACGGTGGTCGGCCAGGCGGTGCATCCGCTCATTCATCACAGCCGGGCTGACGGCAGCCCCTACCCGGAGGAGCAATGCCCGACGCTGCTCTCCCTGCGCGATGGCGAGACGGTGCGGGTCGACCACGAGGTGTTCTGGCATGCCGACGGCCATCCGGTGCCGGTGATGTACGCCACCCATCCGATCATCCGCGATGGACGCATCGTCGGGG
>JAEYYP010000165.1 GCA_023428425.1 Pseudomonadota bacterium | reverse complement strand
AACGAGTCCATCGCCGAAATGGCGCACAAGGTGCTGTCAGGCTTCGACCGGCTCGACATCATCGTCAACAATGCCGGCGTCTCGCACAAGCCGATGGCGATGGAAGAGGTGACGGAGGACGACTTCGACCGTGTGCTCGCCGTCAACGTAAAGTCCGTGTATCTCATGGCCAAGCACTTCGTGCCGCACTTCAAAGCCAACAAGGCCGGGGCCATCCTCAACATCGCCTCTACCGCCGCGGTCAGCCCTCGGCCACGGCTCTCGTGGTACAATGCCTCGAAGGGCTGGATGGTGACGGCGACCAAGTCGATGGCAGTGGAACTCGCGCCGTTCGGCGTCCGGGTCAACGCCATCAACCCGGTGGCGGGCGAGACGCCGCTGCTCAAGACCTTCATGGGTGAAGACACGCCGGAAATCCGCGCCAAATTCCTGTCCACCATCCCGCTGGGCCGCTTCTCGACGCCGGAGGACATGGGCAACGCGGCCTGTTTCCTTTGCTCGGACGAAGCCTCCATGATCACCGGCGTGGCGATGGAAGTGGACGGGGGCCGCGTGATCTGATGGCACAGGATGCGCTCGGGAACGATGTCAGCCGGGCGTCGGATGCGACGCTGTCCGGCATCGACGACTTCGTCACCGGGTTCCTTGGCTATGAGAAAAAGGCGGCCAACATCATCGCCGCCGCCGATGGCGAGCCCGATGCGGTGCTCGCCAACCTCTAAGCCGGCTTCACCTGGATGTTCCTCGAAGCGGATGGCGCCAACGCGGCCGCATCTATCTACTTGCAGCGGGCACAGGCGGCGGCTTCCGGGGCCAACGAGCGTGAGCGGATGCTGCTGGCGCAGCTCGCGGCATGGATCGGCGACGACGTCCAGAAGGTGCAGGCGATCGGTGAGGAGATCGTTACGCGATTTCCGCGCGACCTCGCTTCGGTGAAGCTGCACCAGTATTTCAGCTTCAACCGCGGCGATGCCAGGAACATGCTGCGGATCGCGCAGCAGGCGCTGCCGCACAACGCCGACAATCCGCACATCCACGGCATGCTCGCCTTCGGCTACGAGCAGATGCATGACCTCGCCACGGCCGAGCACGAGGCGCGGCTGGCGTTGAAGCTCAAGACCAAGGAGCCGTGGGCGCAGCATGCGCTGGCGCATGTGATGCTTGGGACGGGTCGGGTCGCGGAGGGGGTGGAATTCCTCACTGAGGCGCAGGCGACCTGGGTGGACCTCAACTCGTTCATGTACACTCACAACTGGTGGCACAAGGCGCTGTTTCACATCAGCCAGGGCGACGAGCAGGCGGTGTTCGATGCCTACGACAACCACGTCTGGGGCATCGAGCCCGACTACTCGCAGGACCAGGTGAACGCCGTTTCGCTGCTGGCGCGCATGGAGGTCGCCGGCATGGATGTGGGCGGTCGCTGGGAGGACGTGGCGAACCACATGCGGGGCAGGGCACGCGATACCATCCAGCCGTTCCTGACGCTGCAATACCTGTACGGACTGGCGCGCGCCGAGCGGCTCGAGGCTGACGACCTGATGCGAGCCGTGGAGGAACGGGCAGCGACGTCTACGGCATTCGACCGGGTGGTGTGGCAGGAGGTGGCTCTGCCTGCGGCGCATGGTGTGCTGGCTCACGCCCGCCGGGACTTTGCGACGGCGGCCCGATGGCTCGGCATCGCCAACCCGCGCATGACCGAAATCGGCGGCTCGCACGCGCAACGCGACCTGTTCGGGCAGTTGCTGCTCGACGCGCACCTGAAGCTCGGCAACTGGACGATTGCCCGGCAGATGCTGGAGATGCGGCGGACCTGGGATCCCGACGGAGTGCCGGTAAACAGGGCGCTCCGACTGGTCGACGAGAAACTCGGCGCCGCATAGCGCGACAACCCAAGGAGCCCGGATGAAAACCGGACCGTTGAACCTGATCACCGACGTCGAGGGATTGCGCGTCGGCAATGCCGAGGATCATGCCATCAAGTCCGGCACCACGGTGCTGGTCGCCGACCGGCCATTTGTCGCTTCGGTCGATGTCATGGGCGGCGCACCGGGTGCGCGCGAGACCGAACTGCTGGCGCCCGACAAGATGGTACCCGAAGTCGATGCGCTGGTGCTGTCGGGCGGCTCGGCCTTCGGTCTGGATGCCGCTTCGGGCGTCATGGACGGGCTCCGCGCCGCAGGGCGAGGCTTCCGCGTCGAAAGCGCCATCGTTCCCATCGTTCCCGGCGCCATCATCTTCGACCTGCTCAACGGCGGCGACAAGGCGTGGGCAACCAACCCCTATCCTTCCCTTGGACGCGCCGCGCTCGCGGCGGCTGCGAGGGAGTTTGCGCTCGGCACAATCGGGGCGGGCACGGGCGCGCTGACGGCCAATCTGAAGGGTGGTCTCGGTTCAGCATCGCTGCTGTTGCCGTCGGGCCATACGGTCGGAGCGTTGGTCGTCGCCAACCCCACCGGCAGCGTCACGATGGGCGACACAGCGCACTTCTGGGCAGCGCCTTTCGAGGTCGACGGCGAGTTCGGAGGGCTTGGCCCGTTGGCAAGGCCGCTGAGTTTCTCGCAGTCGGCCCGCACCAAGCGGGACGGCACCAGCGCGATCGCCAACACCACCATCGCCATCGTCGCGACCGACGCCATCCTCACAAAGGCGCAGGCCAAGAGGCTCGCCGTGGCCGCTCAGGATGGCATCGCTCGTGGCGCCAGCCCGTCACACACGCCGGTCGATGGCGACCTTGTCTTTTCGGTCGCGACCTGCGCGCGTCCGATCGATGACCCGATCCGCGACATCATTCACCTCGGCCACGCGGCAGCCGTGTGCCTCAGCCGGGCGATTGCCCGCGCGGTGTATCACGCGGTGCCGGCGGAGGGCGACGTGGTGCCGACCTGGCGGCAGAAGTGGGGCGCCTGATGCGCCCGACGGGAGAATGGATCAGGCCGAAGCCTTGATCCCGGCGGCCAGTGCCGCAGGCACGCCGAACAGGTCGTACTCGTCGCTGTCCGTGACCGTCACCGACACCTTGTCGCCGACCTTGATGCCCACGGCCTCGTGGATGATCACGGTGCCGTCGATCTCGGGCGCATCCCACTGCGAGCGGCCCACGGCGCGGCCCATTTCCGGCTGCACGTCATCCACCAGCACGTCGATGGTGCGGCCGACCTTCTTGCTCAGCACATGCGCAGAGATGTCCTGCGCCACTTCCATCAGCCGCTCATAGCGGTCGCGCTTCACTTCGTCGGGGACGATGCCCTCGATGTCGTTGGCGGGCGCGCCGGTGACGGGCTCGTACTCGAAGCAGCCGATCCTGTCGATCTCGGCTTCTTCGAGCCAATCGAGCAGGAACTCGAAATCCTCCTCGGTCTCACCCGGGAAGCCGACGATGAAGTTGGAGCGGATGGCGAGGTCCGGCGCCATGGCGCGCCAGGCCTTGATCCGGTCGAGCGTCTTCACCTGGTTCGCCGGGCGGCGCATCGACTTCAGCACCTGCGGGGAGGCGTGCTGGAAGGGAATGTCGAGGTAAGGGAGGATCCTGCCCTCGGCCATCAGCGGGATCACGCCATCGACATGCGGGTAGGGGTAGACGTAGTGAAGGCGCGTCCACACATCCATCTTGCCCAGTTCTTCGGCCAGGGTCTGGAAGCGCGCTTCCACGTCGCGACCGCGGAATTTCGACGTCGCGTACTTGGTATCGACGCCGTAGGCCGAGGTATCCTGTGAGATCACCATGATCTCCTTGACGCCCGTCGCCACCAGTCGCTCGGCCTCGTACAGCACCGAGGCGATGGGGCGGGAGACGAGGTCGCCGCGGATCTGCGGGATGATGCAGAAGGTGCAGCGGTTGTTGCAGCCCTCGGAAATCTTCATATAGGCGTAGTGCCGCGGCGTCAGCTTCAGGCCAGCCTCGGGCACGAGGTCCACGAACTTGTTGGGCACCGGCGGCAGGTGCGTGTTCACCGCGTTGACCACGTCCTCATACTGGTGCGGACCGGTAACGGCGAGCACGCTCGGATGGGTCTCGCGGATCATCTGCTCCTCGACGCCGAGGCAGCCGGTGACGATCACCCGGCCATTGGCGCCAACCGCCTCGCCGATCGCCTCGAGGCTTTCCTTCTTGGCGCTGTCGAGGAAGCCGCAGGTGTTCACCAGCACGATGTCCGCGCCTTCATAGTCGCGCGAGAACGCATAGCCCTGCGATCTGAGCGTCGTCATGATGCGTTCGGAGTCGACGAGCGCCTTGGGGCAGCCGAGGCTGACAAGGCCGATTTTCGGGGCTTGGGTCATGGGGGCGTGCCTATACGCCAATCCCCAGAAAAAGCAATCATCGGTGCTTTGCGATCAAGGCAAGGCAGCCCTGATCACGCGATCTCACGATTAACTCATGTTACCGAACGTTTAGTTGACCAGAATCCTGAGAGTCTGGCTCTGCTTTTTCGTGCGCGCCCAATCCCGCGGCGTCAGCAGGAAGCAACACATGACTCTCGACGGACTGAACAAGTACCACCCCTATGCCCTCTTCGCGTTGCGCGTCGTCACGGCACTCACCTTCGCCGCGCACGGCACGCAGAAGATGTTCAACTTCCCGGCCTCGCAGGGGCCCGGTGGCGGATTCGAACTCTTCTCCATGATGGGCCTTGCCGGTGTGCTGGAGGTGTTCGGCGGGCTCGCCATCCTGCTCGGGCTGTTCACTCGGCCTGTGGCGTTCATCCTGTCGGGGATGATGGCATATGCCTTCTGGTTCGTGCACGTGCCGATGATGGGGCAGGGCAACATCATCCCGGTCGCCAATGGCGGTGACGGGGCGGTGCTGTTCTGCTTCGTGTTCCTGTACCTGGTGTTTGCCGGTCCAGGCGCCTTCAGCGTCGATACTATGCTGAAGGGGCGTGGCCGAGCCGCAGCCCTGGCTTGAAATCAAGAGGCCGCCCCAACGGGCGGCCTCTTTGCTGTCAGTAGAGCGGCCGGCTCTCAGATGTCGGGCTTGTCGGACGGAACCACCGGCGACCGCCGGGCTGTGCGACGGGGCGAGGGCGAGATCTCGTCTTCCACCTCGCTCTCGGTGTAGTCCGACTCATCGGCGATGTCGTGAATGGCATCGCGGACCTCGTCCATCAGCGAGCCCGAGAGACGAGACACCGCCACCGTGCGGG
The DNA here is from genome assembly GCA_023428425.1 of Pseudomonadota bacterium. Taxonomy (GTDB): domain Bacteria; phylum Pseudomonadota; class Alphaproteobacteria; order Rhizobiales; family Devosiaceae; genus Devosia_A. The sequence continues at coordinate 1,553 of JAEYYP010000165.1, read as the reverse complement.
TTGCCGCCTCGTTGGCCTTGAAGAACACCAGCAGCACCTCGCAGATCACGCGCAGCGCGATCAGGCCGAGCGCGCCATACACGGCAATCTCGAACAGGCCCCACAGCCCGTCGCCGAAGGTCCGCCCGAAGGTCGCGAACAGGTGGCCGACAGCCCACAGCAACAGCGCAAACATGCCCGTACCGTAGAGCACCGGCACCAGCTTGGGCGACAGGATCGTGTCCAGGCGGAACAGCGTAGGCGAGAGGAAGATCTTCTTCAGGTCGTCGAGCATCATGGCCCAGGCCCCCGTGGAGAGAGGAATCGTCTAGCGTTGAAAATGCGGTGCTCAGGCCGCGCTTTCAAGGTTTTCCGGCTTCGCCCGTTGCGTCGGGCCGAAACGGCGCTCGAACGCTGCGCGGAGCGCCGTATCCACCTCTTCCATCGAGGCAAGTTGGCCGAGATCCTCGAAGCTCGTCACGCCCTGGTCGGAAATACCGCATGGCACGATGCCGTCAAAATGGTCGAGCGCCGGATGCACGTTGATGGAAATGCCATGGAAGCTGACCCAGCGGCTGACCCGCACGCCGATCGCCGCCACCTTGTCCTCGCGTCCGGGCCCCTTGTCCGGGCGCTGAACCCAAACGCCTATCCGCCCGTCGCGCCGCTCGCCGCGGATTTTGAAGGCGGCGAGCGTATCGATCACCAGGCCCTCCAGCCCCTGTACCAGGCAGCGCACGTCGCGACCGCGCTGGCGGAGATCGAGCATGAAGTAGACCACCCGCTGCCCAGGCCCGTGGTAGGTGTATTGTCCGCCGCGCCCGGCGTCGTAGACCGGGAAGCGGTCAGGCGTGAGCAGGTCGTCGGCTACGGCCGAGGTGCCTGCGGTATAGAGTGGCGGATGTTCGAGCAGCCAGACCTGCTCACCGGCATCCTCTTGGGCGATCGCGGCTGCGCGCGCCTTCATCGCCTCGAGCGCTTCGGGGTACGGCACCAGCCCTTCAGAGATTCGCCATTCGGCCGGAACTCCGTCAGCGCGCCACAGCTTGGTGCCGGTGTCGCAAATCGGGTCACTCGTTAACGCTTCGGTAAGCATGGGCGACCAATGCTCCGTGGGAATTGGGGGCGGCGGCTGATTCAGCCGGGCCGGTGTGTTCGTGGTCTATGTATGAAGACTCTAGACAATATTGAAGTCGATATCACGGTGGAGCTTGGAGCGGCCAAGATGCCCATTCACCATCTGCTGCGCATGGGCCGTGGCGCCGTGATCGAGCTCGATACCTCCGAAAACGACCCCTTGCGCGTCTACGCCAACAACACCCTTGTCGCCCGCTGCGAGGTCAAGGTCGAGGATGGCCACCTCAGCGTCGAGATCACCGAGAAGGTCCGCCGACCGGCCTGAATTTCCACATGGTGCCGATAGCGCATATTTGGGCTTGCGCCATCGGAAACCCGTTGCTACACGCTGCCTCGCTTCGCCGCTTCGCGGTGTGGCTCCTACCACTGGCGTGCGGTCGTGGCGGAATTGGTAGACGCGCAGCGTTGAGGTCGCTGTGCCGCAAGGCGTGGAAGTT
>JAEYYP010000162.1 GCA_023428425.1 Pseudomonadota bacterium | reverse complement strand
GATGAGGACGGCGATGTCGGGGCCTCCGAAGCGCTTGATTTCGCGGATGCCGGTGGGGGAAGTGACGTTGATTTCGGTGAGGTAATCGCCGATGACGTCGATGCCCACAAAGATCATGTCGCGCTCTCTCAGTGCCGGGGCGATGGTGGCGCAGATTTCCTTTTCGCGCTCGGTGAGCGGGGAAAGTTCGGGGCGGCCGCCGACATGCATGTTGGAGCGCGCTTCGCCATCGGCCGGTATGCGGTTGATGGCACCCACCGGCTCGCCGTCGACGATGATGATGCGCTTGTCGCCCTTGCGGACGTCGGGCAGGTATTTCTGCACCATGAAGGGCTCGCGGAAACTCTGCTCGAACAGTTCGATCAGCGAGGCGAGGTTCTGGTCGCCCTCCTGCAGGAAGAACACGCCGGCGCCGCCATTGCCGTAGAGCGGTTTCAGGATGATATTGCCGTGCTCCTTGCGGAAAGTGTGGATCTGGGCCCGGTCGCGCGTCACCAGCGTCGGCGGCATCAGCTCAGGGAACTCGGTGACGAGGATCTTTTCGGGCGCATTGCGCACGGCAGCAGGCGGGTTCACCACGAAGGTCTTGGGGTGCAGCCGCTCAAGGATGTGGCTGATGGTGATGTAGTTCATGTCGAACGGCGGGTCCTGCCGCATCAGCACGACATCGTAGGTGGCAAGGTCGGCGCGTGCGAAGTCGCCGAGTTCGAAATGCTCGCCCCTCGGCTTGTCGAACACGGTGACCGGCGCAAGGTTAGCCGTCACCACATTATCCCGCAGCGCCAGCGTGCCCGGCACGTAATAGTGCACCTCGTGGCCGCGCGCCTGGGCTTCGAGCATCATCGCGAAGGTCGAATCCCCCGCCGGATTGATCGAGGCGATGGGGTCCATCTGTACGGCGATTTTCAGCATGTCGGGAGCTTCCTAACGGGCGTCGAAGGCGTTCACCACATGGCGCGGCCACGCCATGGGCGCAAGGAAAATCACGTCGTAGCGCATGTCGCTGCCGGCATGGCGCGGATGCCGGGCGAGGAAGTAGTCGGCCGCCTCGGTGATGCGCCGGTCGTTCACCGCCATCCATGCATCGGCTAGCGATCCCGACCGTCGCGCCTTCACCTCGACGAACACGAGCATGCCGAAGCGCTGGGCCACGAGGTCGATCTCGCCGGCCGGCGTCTTGAAGCGGCTCGCGAGGATGCGATAGCCCTTGAGCCGCAGGAACCACGCGGCAAGTGTCTCGCCCCGACGGCCGAACAGTTCGGCGGTGAGCCGACTCTGCCTACTGCGCGGCCTTGCGGGCGAGCGCCGCATCGTAGACCTCCTTGCGCTTGAGTCCGAACCGCGCGGTGACTTCATCGACCGCGGACCGCAGCGGCTGGTCGGCCAGGGCGGCATCGAGCGCCGCCTGCCAGTCGGCCGCTTCGACCGGCGTCTCGGACGCTCCGGAGACCAGGACCACCGCTTCGCCCTTCGTCTCTCCCTCGCCGAAATGCGCAGCGAGTTCGCCAAGCGTACCGCGTTCCACCCGCTCGAAGCGCTTGGTCAGTTCGAGTGCGACCGCGGCCTGCCGCTCCGGGCCGAACGCTTCGGCCATCGCCCCCAGTGACTCGCCGAGCCGACGCGGCGATTCGTAGAACACCAGCGTGTCCGCCCGGCCCTTCAGCGCCGCCAGCGCATTGGTTCTCTGCCCCGCCTTGCTGGGCAGGAAGCCGATGAAGCCAAACGCATCGGTCGGCAGCCCCGCCGAGGCCAGTGCCGCGAGCATGGCCGAGGCCCCCGGCACCGCGAACACCGGCAGCCCCGCCTCGCGCACCGCGCGCACCAGCGGAAAGCCGGGGTCTGACAGCAGCGGTGTTCCGGCATCCGAGATCTGCGCCACGGCGCGGCCAGCGCCGATCGTCGCCACGATCTCGTCGGCGCGCTGGCGTTCGTTGTGTTCGTGCAGCGAGCGTTTCTCGGCGCGGATGCCGTAGTGGTCGAGCAGCGTCGCCGAATGGCGCGTGTCCTCGCACAGCACGAGGTCGGCGGCGGCCAGCGTCTCCAGCGCCCGGATGGTGATATCCCTGAGGTTGCCGATCGGTGTCGCCACCACATACAGGCCGGCCGGCAGCGGCGGCGCCTCGAACCGGGTGCCGCCGATGAACCAGGCTTTCGGCTGCTCGCTCAATGCTGGCTTTCCCCTGACAATTAAGGACCCGTTAAGCTCGGCCTTTATGCGCCGGGGCCGATTTTGTATAGCTTCACACGGGCGGGTTCGACCTTCGAGGTCGGAGACCGGTAGCAGGTTGCGGGACAAGACGAAGGCTAGGCAAGTGAAAATCAGCAGTGGGCAGGGGCTGGCGCGGCGCGTTGGCGGGTTCATCAGGGCGACGGGGCTCGGTCTCGTGACGGCAACCCTGCTGGCGGCCTGCTCGCCCGGTGGCTTCGATTTCGGTCCCGCCAATAACGGTGGCGGTGGTCCCGACCAGGGTCCGCAGACGCTGATGACGGGCAAGACGCTCGGCACCGGTCCGGTGCGCGTGGCGCTGCTCCTGCCGCTCTCTGGCGATGCCAGCCTTTCCGCCGTCGGCAATTCCATGGCCAACTCGGCCGAGCTCGCCATCGCCTTCGTGCAGGCCAACCCCAACCTCGGCGACAACATCACCATTTCGGTCAAGGATACCGGCGCCACGGCAGCCGGTGCGGCCCAGGCCGCTACGCAGGCCGTGAGCGAAGGCGCGAGCCTGATTCTCGGGCCGCTGCGCGCCGACCAGGTGACCGCTGCCGGCCAGGTCGCCAAGAGCGCCGGTATCTCGGTGATCGGCTTTTCCAACAATTCCGGTGTCGCCAGCCCGGGCGTCTTCCTGCTGAACGTGCTGCCCGAGACCGAGGTGAAGCGCTCCATGGCCTACGCCCAGAAGATCGGCAAGCGGGCGATTGCCGGCATCTTCCCGTCGACCGATTTCGGTCGCATCCAGGAGGGGGCCTTCCGCCAGGCCATGTCCGAACTCGGCATGAATGCGGTCGCCGTCTACAATTTCAAGACCGAAGCCGAGGCGCGCACCGTCATCACCCAGGTGATTCCGTTGCTCCAGTCGGGCCAGATCGACACGCTGTTCATCCCCGATCGCGCCACCGCGCCCAGCCTCGCCAACCTGCTGCAGGAAGGCGGCATCGCCGCCGGTCGTGTCCAGCTGGTCGGCTCGGGCGACTGGAACGGTGATCCGTCGATCGCCAATACCACATCGCTGGCCGGCGCCATCTTCCCGGCGCCCGACCAGGCCGGGCTCAACGCGCTCACCACCGAATATCAGGCGAAGTTCGGCACGGCGCCGCATCCCTTCGCCACGCTTGCCTACACGGCGACCATCCTCGCCAATGCCAAGTCGCTTGCCAACGGCACGCCGCGCTATGACCGTGGGCTGCTCGCGTCGCCCGCCGGGTTCAACGGTCGCGATGGCGTGTTCCGCTTCCTGCCCGATGGTCGCAGCGAATTTGCCCTGTCGATCCGGCAGGTGACGATCGGCGGCTCATCGGTGGCCGAGGAAGCGCCCAAGAAGCTCTAGGCTCAGTTGCAGATGATGCCGCTGCTGCTGGTCACGCACATGCTGTCGTCGGTGACGATCAGCTGACCACCGTCGAACCGGGTAATGGTGACGAACGATCCGGCGGTCAGCGCATTCTGCACGACCCACTTGCCGTCGGCCCATAGAGCCAGCCCGACCTCGCCGCCGCTGCGCTGCTTGCGGATGCCCGGATACCGCACGTAGGGGCTTTCGAGCCCGTCGCTCGAATAAATGCCGCTGGCCGTCTCGACCACCTGCACCATTTCGCTGCGGCCGTAGCCGATCTTGTGCACCACGCTCTGCCGGATCGGCGTCGTAGAGACGCTGTCATCCACCGCGTAGTCGTAGTCGCCCGCCTTGAACAGCGTCGAGGGGTCGAAGGGCTGCGGCTCCGGCAGCAGGCTGCGGACCATCTCGCCGGTCTCGACCTGCACCACCTGCGCCGCAGTCGCGAGGCCCGGCAGCAGCACCGGAGCCGCCAGCACCATGGCGAGCAGCCCCCCGGCGGCGCCCATGCCCAGAACTGTCTTGATATGGTTCACCGGACGCTCCAGTCGATGATGGTCTTAACCATTCATCAACCATGCGGCCCGAAAGCGTGTCAAAATGGAACGGCGGTTAAGGTTAACTTAACCCCGAGCCAGGAGCGCCGCCGACAGGTTTTCCACCGCGGCGACGAACCGGTCATGCGCCTCGCGCGTCGGCCATGGCCGGATCAGCCGCTCGAACGGCTCGAATTCGAAGACCGGGAAGCTGGGTTCGCCGAAGAAGCGGCGGGCTTCCTCCACCTCGAAGCCGGCGAGGTGCACCGCTTCGAGATAGGCGGCCTCGCGGGCGGCCCGCTTGATCGCCTTCTGCAGCACCTGGGTCGGCGTCGCGGGCAGCGAGAAATGCAGGTGCACGGCGCCGAGCAGCCGGTTCTCGACTTCCTTGTAGTTGCCCCCCATCGCCGCCTTGAAGGGCGAGATGATGTCGCCCATCACGTATTCCGGCGCATCGTGCAGCACGGCGTAGAGTTGCGCTTTCGCCTCTGCTTCGGGGTTCAGCGCCCGGTAGAGTTCAAGCACCAGCACCGAATGCTGGGCGACGGAGAACGGGTAGTCTCCCTGCGTCTGCCCGTTCCAGCGGGCAACCCGCGCCAGGCCATGGGCGATATCGCTCAGCTCCACGTCGAGCGGCGAGGGATCCAGCAGGTCGAGCCGCCGGCCCGAAAGCATACGCTGCCAAGCCCGCGCCTGTGCCCGTGCCATGAGTATTCCCCCGTGATGCGAAGGCGAAAACCTAGTCTTCGGCGCTTGATTCGCCAAACTGGTAGGTAGCCCAGACGGGCAGTTCCACCGTCACCGGCTTGCCGTTCACGGTCACTGCCGCCACATCGGTGATGCGGTCGAGTCGCAGCACGGCTACGGCGCGTCCATCCACGACCCGCCCCAGCGTTCCGGCCGCCCGACCGCTGGCCACCACGTCGGTTCCCGCCACGCCATCGATCTCCGACACGATCACCGGACGGCGCCGCGCGGTGCCGCGATGCTTCATGCGGCTCACCACCTCCTGCCCGACATAGCAGCCCTTGGCAAAATCGATGCCGTCGCGCAGGTCCATGCCGATATCGTGCGGGAACGTCGTGTCGATGGCGAAGTCCGGCCCCAGTTCCGGCACCCCGGCCGAAATCCGCCGCGCCGCGAACTGGTCATCCGCCGGCAACCAGGCCGCCGCCTCGGCCTTCGTGCCGATCACGCGTTCACCGAAGCCGCGCGGATCGGCGTGCGCGACCCCGGCTTCCCAGCCATCAAGACTCCAGCCGACGGCGTGGCTTTCGCGCAGATCCTCGATCTCCACGGCGGCGCGCAGCTTGTACATGCGCATCTTCTTGAGGAAAGCGTCAGCCACCCCCGCGTCGACATCGAGCCAGAACGCACCGCCGTGCCAGCCAGCCAGGCCCTCGGCCTGGATCTTGCCCTGCGGGGAGAGCAGCGCCCACCACACGCCCGGCCCCGGTTCGGCCAGCAATCGGCCAGTCACCACGTCGAACAGCAGCTTCTGCGCATCGGCTCCAGAGAAGCGAAACACGGCACGGGACGGACGGAGGATTGTGGGCATGTGGGTCATCCGCTACACCGCCGAGGACACCAGCGGGAGACCACACATGGCGCAGTACGACGCGATCTTCAAGAACGGCACCGTGGTCAACCAGGATGGCGAGCACCAGGCCGATATCGGCGTACGCGGCGGCCGCATCGTCGCCATCGGCGCGCTCGGCGCCGACACGGCGGAGCGCGTGACCGACTGCACCGGCCTCTATATCCTGCCCGGCGTCATCGACACGCAGGTGCATTTCCGCGAGCCGGGCCTCACCCACAAGGAGGACCTCGAGTCGGGCTCGTTGTCGGCGGTGATGGGCGGCGTCACCGGCGTCTTCGAGATGCCCAACACCAACCCGCTGACGACCACGCGCGAAACCTTCGACGCCAAGATCGCGGCCGGCACCAATCGCATGCACTGCGACTTCGCCTTCTATGTCGGCGGCACGCACGAGAACGTAGCGCAACTGCCCGAGTTGGAGCGTCTGCCCGGCTGCGCGGGCGTAAAGGTGTTCATGGGCTCGTCGACCGGATCGCTGCTGGTGGCTGACGACGATGGCGTCGAGGCCATTCTGCGCGCCATTTCGCGCCGCGCCGCATTCCACTCCGAGGACGAGTACCGGCTTGAGGAGCGCAAGGGTTTGCGTGTTCCCGGCGACCCGTCCTCCCACCCGGTCTGGCGCGATGTCGAAACCGCCATGCGCTCGACCAGGCGGCTGGTGGGCCTGGCGCGCAAGACCGGCAAGCGTATCCACGTGCTCCACATCTCGACCGCCGAGGAGATGGTCTACCTCGCCGACCACAAGGACGTGGCGAGTGTCGAGGTTACCCCGCACCACCTCACCCTCGACGAAACGGCATACACCCGCCTCGGCACCTACGCGCAGATGAACCCACCGGTGCGCGACGCCGCCCACCGCGAGGGCATCTGGGCGGGGGTTGACAATGGCGTAGCCGACATCCTCGGCTCCGATCACGCGCCGCACACGCGCGAGGAAAAGGACCACGCCTATCCGGCCTCGCATTCGGGCATGACCGGGGTGCAGACGCTGGTCCCGATCATGCTCGACCATGTGAATGCCGGCCGCATGACGCTGCAGCGCTTCGTCGATATGTCGAGCCACGGCCCGAACCGGCTGTTCGGCATCGCCAACAAGGGGCGCATCGCCGTGGGCTACGACGCCGACCTGACCATCGTCGACATGAAGCGGCGCGAGACCATCTCCAACGACTGGGTGAAGAGCCGGGCGGGCTGGACGCCTTACGATGGCGTCGCCGTCACCGGCTGGCCGGTCGGCACAATCGTTCGCGGCAAGACGGTCATGTGGCAGGGCGAACTGATCACCCCCTCGCAGGGCCAGCCCATGCGCTTCCTCGAAGCGCTCTGACGCTTACTGCAGCGAGCGCATCAGGTTGTATTCGCCGTGCCGGATGCGCTCCGGCAGGCTGGCGATCAGTTCGGCGGTGAAGTCCTCGCCGTGGTGCTCCACCATCGAGGTGATGGCCGCGAACAGCGAGGCATGGGCGAGCGCCAGCGCACCGACCCCGTCGTCTTCGGCGTCGTTCCAGGCCTCGGCCACATATTCCAGGGCTACCTGGCGCTCTTCGCGTTCTTCGCTGGCGATGGCGTCGAATCCGGAAACGGTCATGAGGGTCTTGCTGAGCTTCATGCCGACCGGGTTAGCATTTGAAAGCGTGATCCGCTCCCGACTCGTCGCTAAAAGGTTAACGGCGGGTCGGCAATTATCGTTAACCGTGAAACCGGGCGGTTACTCGGCGTAGCGGGTGTGGATGTCGCGCGCCGTCTTCTCGGCCTCGACCAGCAGTCGCATCAGCGCCTGGTCGGCCGAAACGGTGCAGGCGCGGTAAAGCCGCGAATAGGCCTCGTATCCCGAGTTGAAAGCGCCGGCGAGGCGCTGCTTCCGGTCCTCGTCAGGCTGGTCGAGTGTGATCAGGTCGCCCATTTCGGCGCGCCAGTCGGCTCCGCCTTCCGGTCGGCACAGCGGCTGCAGGAAGTAGAGGCTGCCCATGATCTCGCTCAACCGCTCCATCTCCGCCTGATAAGGCGGATCGACCGCGAGGCCGGGCGTGGCCAGCAGGCCGAACAGGGTCGCAGCGAGAAACGGGGCAATGCGCATGACCGCCTTGTTACGCCAGCGACGGCGCCGCCTCAACTGCGATCGAACAGCCGGAATGCCTCGCCCAGCACTTCCGCGAGATGAGGGGTTGTCCGGAGTTCCGACTCCTCGCCGCGCCGTGTCCAGCGCCAGCCGGCAATCTCGTCATTCGGTGCGACATCGCCCTCGAACGTCTCGGTCCCGAACACCTGCAAGCGAAATCGCCCTTCACCCAGTACCAGCCTCGCCACCGGCTGCAACTGCGCGACCCGCAGCCCGAGCTCCTCGCGCAGTTCGCGGGCCGCGCACTCTTCGGCCGTTTCGCCAGTTTCGAGCCGGCCACCCGGCAGGCTCCACGCCCCGTCCCACGGCGCCCTTGCCCGCTGGATCAGCAACACCCTCCCGGCACGGAGCAGGGCGACGCTCGCGGCATTGGGCGTTTGGTCGAACTGATGGAGCATGGCCGAACCCTCGCCGTTTGCCTCACTGCCCGCAAGCGCCTAACTATCGCAGCACAAGGAGCCAACAGCATGTGCGGACGCTACGCCTCGACCCTGCCGCCCGAGATGATGACGGAGCTGTTCCACCTGCTCAACCAGATCGACTATCCGCCGCGCTACAACATCAGCCCCACCGAGCCCATCCCCGTCATCTGGGAGCAGATGGGCCGCCGGACGGTCCAGCTGGTGCGCTGGGGTTTCATCCCCAACTGGGTGAAGGACCCGCGCGAGTTCACCCTGCTCATCAACGCCCGTGCCGAGACGATGCGCGAGAAGCCGAGCTTTCGGGATGCGACGCGCAATGGCCGCTGCATCGTGCCGGCCTCCGGCTACTACGAGTGGATGAAGGGGCCGGATGGCAGCCGCCGCCCGTACTACATCACCATGCAGGACGATTCGCCGATGGCCTTCGCCGGCCTCTACTCGCAATGGGCTGGCCCGAACGGCGAGGAGATGGATACCGCCTGCATCGTCACAGTCGAACCCAACCTCGAGATCAGCTCGATCTACGACCGCATGCCGGCCATCCTGACCACGCCGCAGCAGATCGACGACTGGCTGAACACCGCCGCCGTCGAGCCGCGCGACGCCGCGCAACTCGCCATGCCGCTGCCGCCCGGCGCATTGAAGTACCACCCGGTCGGCAAGGCCATCGGGCGCGCCGACAGCGAGGGCGCCGAACTCATCCGCCCGCTCACGCCCGAGGAACTGGCAGCCGAGCCGGAGCCGAAGCCGAAGCGCCGGAAGGCGGCCGGCGGCGAGCAGTTCGACCTGTTCTAGAAGATCCCGAACGCACCCAGTGCGTCCCCGATCGCTTCTTCCTCATAGCCGAGGTGGCTGAGCAGCACGCGCTCAAGCGCCCGGTAGACCGTGACCGTGTCGTCGAAGCGCGACTGGCCCGGCTCGTCGGCCAGCGCCGTCAGCGCGCCGATCAGCCGCATCAGCAGTTCGTGGACCACGACGTGCTCGGCGCGCAGCCGGTCCGCGATGGCGCGGAAACCTTCGCCCTGCGCCGCGATCGCCGGGAAGACCGCCTCGTCTTCGATGGAATGGTGCATGTGCACGATCTGGCAGTGCTGGCCGCACAGGTTGCCGAAGCGGCGATAGTTGGCGATCATCGCGAGGCTCGCGGTCTCCTCCGCCACCTCGCTGGCCGAGACCTGGCCCTGTGCCGCGCGGTCGATCAGCACCGCGAGCGTCTTCATGTTGCCGCGCAGGTGGTCGTGCACCTCCTTGAGGTGCTCGCCCGGCGCGCGCTGCGCCGGCGTAAGGTTCGGGATGCGGATCGGGGCCGGCCGCGTGGCGTCGTCGAGAAAGGTGATGTCGAGCAGCATACGGCCGAAATGGGCCTACCCCGCGCGAGCGTCAAGACGCCACCGGAAGGTGACCTACCCCAGCATCTTGCCGGGGTTGAGGATGCCATTGGGGTCGAGTGCCGTCTTGATGGCCCGCATCATTTCGAGCGCCACCGGGTCCTTCACTTCCCGCAGCAGGGCCGTCTTGAGCTGGCCGATGCCGTGCTCGGCGGAAACGGAACCGCCGAGCCGCCGGACCACGTCGTACACCGCGGCATTGGCGTCCTTCTCGCGGGCCATGAAGGCCTTGGGGTCGGCGCCCTCCGGCTGGGTGAAGTTGAAGTGGATGTTGCCATCGCCCATGTGCCCGAACGGGCAGGCGCGCACGCCTGGAATGGCCCGCTCGACCGCCGCCGTGCCGGCCTCGAGCAGCTCCGGCACCGCCCCGATCGGTACCGAGACATCATGCTTGATCGAAGCGCCTTCCTTCGATTGCACGTCGCTCATCTGCTCGCGCGCCGACCACATCGCAACCCGGTCCGCTTCCGATTCCGCCACCACCGCGTCGGGCACCAGCCCCGAACCGAGCGCTTCCTCGAGCGCTGCCTGCAGGGCGCCCGGCGTTCCGCCCTTCGGCCGGCTCACTTCGGCCAGCACATACCAGGGGGACGGGCTGGCGGTCGGGTCTCGGGTCAGCATGCCGTGCCTGAGCTGCAGGTCTATGCCGAAGCGGTTCATCAGTTCGAACGCCGTCAACTGCGTGCCCACCCGTCCCCGCAGCACGCCGAACAGCTCGAGCGCCACCGCCGGGCTCGCCACATTCACCAGCGCCGTCTCCTGTGCCTCGGGCACCGGAAACAGTTTCAGCGTGGCCGCCGTGATGAAGCCAAGCGTTCCCTCGGCCCCGACCAGCAGGTCCCTGAGGTCGTAGCCGGTATTGTCCTTCCGCAGCGAATTGAGCCCGTTATAGAGCCGGCCATCGGCCAGCACCGCCTCGATGCCCAGCGTCAGCTCGCGCGCATTGCCATAGGCCAGCACCTGCACGCCGCCCGCAATCGAGCTCAAGACCCCCCGATCCGCGCCGAGCCCTGCGAGGCGAGCCAGAGCGGAAACAGCGCACCAGCGGCTTCGGCCACCCTGTGCGCCTCCTCGAGGATCACCCCGGCCTCGAGCGTCATGTGGCCCGCTGCGGCGTTCACCTCGCGCACCTTGTCGAGCCGCCGCAGCGATACGATCACCTCGCTGCCCGTCAGCGGCACCTGTGCGCCCACGAGTCCGGTATTGCCACCCTGCGGAATCAGCCCCACGCGATTGTCGTTGGCCCAGCGGCAGATCGCCTGCAACTCTGCGACGCTGGCGGGCGACGCCACGGCCACCGCCGGCGTCCTGAAGCGCTTGCGCGGCTCGTTCAGGTAGGGGCCCATGTCCGCCGCGTCGGCGACTACCCCCGAGGGGCCGGCAATGGCGGTGAGGGCTGCGATGATGTCGGAATTGCTGAGGCTCATGGTGGCCGCACCATAAAGCCGCAACTTGCCCCATTTCCAGCGCTATGCGACAAGCCGAGCAACAGTTTCACCCGATACGGAGAAGAACAATGGCGAACGGGCTGATGGCCGGCAAGAAGGGCCTCATCATGGGCGTGGCGAACAACCGCTCCATCGCCTGGGGCATCGCCAAGGCTCTCGCCGACCAGGGCGCCGAGATCGCCTTCTCCTATCAGGGCGAGGCGCTGAAGAAGCGTGTCGAGCCGCTGGCGGCCGAGATCGGCGTCACCACGCTGGTGGAGTGCGATGTCGGCAGCGACGCCGCCATGGACGAAACCTTCCGCGTCCTCAAGGAGAAGTGGGGGACCATGGATTTCCTGGTCCACGCCATCGGCTTCTCCAACAAGGAGGAACTCGAGGGTCGCTACATCAACACCAGCGCCGACAACTTCGCGCTGACGATGAACATCTCGGTCTACTCGTTCACCGCCGTCGCCAAGCGCGCCGAGGCGATGCTGAACCCGGGCGGTTCGCTCCTGACGCTGACCTACTACGGGGCCGAGAAATACGTGCCGAACTACAACGTGATGGGTGTCGCCAAGGCGGCGCTCGAAGCGTCCGTGCGTTACCTCGCGCACGACCTCGGCCCGCAGAACATCCGCGTCAACGCCATCTCGGCCGGCGCCATCAAGACCCTTGCCGCCTCGGGCATTTCGGGCCTGCGCACCATGCTGCACTTCCAGGAGAAGGCGGCGCCGCTGAAGCGCAACGTCACGCAGGAAGAGGTGGGTTCCGCCGCGCTTTACCTGCTCTCCGACCTCAGCTCCGGCGTCACCGGACAGGTCCAGTATGTCGATTGCGGCTTCAACATCATCGGCATGCACGTCGATGACGAGGCCGAAGCGACCGCCTGATTTTCTCCGGGCCGCCGCTTCGGCGGCCCTCTTTCTTCCGGGTATGAAGATGTCCATCGTCTGGCCTGAGCTCTATTTCGTCCGCCACGGCCAGACCGACTGGAACGCCGAAGGGCGCTACCAGGGCTCGAAGGACATCCCCCTCAACGCCATCGGCCGGGCCCAGGCCGACCTCAACGGCAGGCTGTTGCGCCAGCTGTTGGAACGCGACAGTCGTGCGCCAGGCGAGTTCACCTGGCACGTCTCACCGCTTGGCCGCACCATGGAGACCATGGCCCGCATCCGCGCCGCCTTCGACACCCCGCTGCCCGAAGCGACGCCGGACAGCCGCCTCGTCGAGATCTCCTTCGGCATCTACGAAGGTCGCCTCCACTCCGAGCTGGCGGCGGGGGAAATGGCCATCGCCGGCGAGCGCGACGCCGCCTTCTGGGATTTTCGCCCGCCGCAGGGCGAAAGCTACGAGGATGTCGCCAACCGCGTACGCGGCTTCGCGGCGACGCTCGACGGTCCGGCGATCGTGGTCGCCCACGGCGGTATCCTGCGCATCCTCCGTCGCCTCATCGAGGATTTTCCGGCCGAACGCGCGGTGAACTGGTTCCCGCCGCAGGATTCGGTAGTCCACTTCATCGACGGCCGCAGCGTTGTCTACCCGGCCGGAGAAAGCTGGGACGACTGAAGGCCGCTACGCCGCCGCCACCGGCAGTTTCGTGCCACGGTTCAGGGCCACCAGCATCCGCCGCACCTCGGCCTCGGTTTCCCTGGCCAGCCTCTTGCGGTCGGCCCCGGCCGACAACGGGCGCGGCTCGCCGAAGGCCAGCACGACTTCACGCGTGCCACCCGTCAGGATTTCGCGGATATTCTGCTTCACCGATTTCGACTTGATCCAGGCGATGAACGAGCGGTCGGTGCGCCCCACTGGCAGCCCCTGCAGCTTGGTGTAGGCGATGGTCAGCGGCTGGATCATCACCTCGCCGGCGCCCGCCTCCTCCATCGCATGCTGCGCCGCACCGATCAGCGCCGATCGGAACGGCAGCACATGGGTGCCGATATCCGATTGGCCTTCGGCGAACAGCAGCACGGCGCCACCGGAGGCCATGCGCTGGCCCATCTCCCGGCTCACGCGCTTGGCATCGCTGCGCTTCTTGCGATCGACATAGAGCGTACGCTGCAGCGAGGCCATGAAGCCCACGAAGAACCACTTCTCGATCTCGGACTTGGCGACGAACGTCACATCGGCCTTCGAGCCGATGGCCACGATGTCGGTCCACGAGACGTGGTTGGAAACGATCAGCGTCGCCTTGTCGGTGGAAGGCGTGCCGATCACCTTCACCTTCATGCCGAGGAACCGGCAACCCATCGCGTGAAACCAGCGCGGAATGCGGTTGTTGAACCACGGGCTGCGCGAGATCGCGAACTGGATCGGCACGAAGACGATCATGAACGGCACGTAGAGGAAGATGAAGAACAGGCTGCGCAGCACCATTTCTACTTGTCCTCGGCCTTGAGCGGCACGGCGTAGAGTTCCAGCCGATGATCCACCAGGCGATAGCCGAGCCGCTTGGCGATCACCTCCTGGATGGCTTCGATTTCCTCGTTGCGAAACTCGATCACCTTGCCCGAGCGGATGTCGATCAGGTGGTCATGATGCTCGTCCGGGATCAGCTCGAAGCGGGCGCGGCCATCCTTGAAGTCGTGCTTGGTCACCAGCCCGGCTTCCTCGAAGAGGTTGACCGTGCGGTAGACCGTCGAGAGCGAGATGCGCGGGTCGATGGCCGCGGCGCGTCGGTAGAGTTCCTCGACATCGGGATGATCGGCGGCCTGTTCGATCACCTGCGCGATGACCCGGCGCTGGTCGGTCATCCGCATGCCCTTGTGGGCACACTGCTCTTCGAGCGTCAGGGGTTTGGTCATCGGGCGGCCCCCGTGAAAAGTCCCCTCGGGTTAGCCAAGATCGCGCGCCATGACAATAGCGGTGGCCGGCGTGCCATCGGGCCGCGGATAGTAGCCCTTGCGCTCGGCGACCTTGAGGAAGCCCAGTCCGCCATAGAGCTTCAGCGCCGCGACATTGTCGGTTGCCACTTCGAGGAACAGCTTCCTGGCCGGGCTCATCAGCAGGTCGTCGAATACCGCGCGCATCAGCGCCTGTCCGATGCCCTTGCCGCGCCACTTCTTGTCGACGGCGATGGTGATCAACTCCGCCTCGTCGCCGCCGTGCCGGATCATCGCGAACCCCGCGATCCGCCGCTTCGCATCGCATGCTACAAGAACCGGCGTGCCTTCGCCGGTGATGTAGGCGGCGAAATCCTCGCGCGGCCAGCCCCGGTAGAAGCCCTGGGCATGCAGCTTGGCAATCGCGTCGGCATCCTTCGCCTGCGCCAGCTCGATGTGGAGGCCGGCCGGCGCCATCCAGATATTCATGGCGAAACCCTCGCGACGCGAAACTTCTCCTGCGGCTTGGCGTCCGCATCGCGGATATAGCTCGCCTCGGGCGGATAGGCCGCCGGGTCGAGGCCGGCGGCGAGCCGTGCCAGTGCCGCGATATCGACGAACGGCGTCGTCAGCACCTCTGCCCCTGTCGGAATGCGCGCCCGCGCCTCGCTCATCGGCAGCAGCACCGGCTCCGAAGCCGGAATCGCCGGCCCGGAGAACGCCTGGAAATACGCCTCGTCGCGACGGGCATCGAGCAGCACCGCCGCATGCGCGCAGGTCACCGGCAGCGATAGCGCCAGCAGGCTCGGCACGCCGATCACCGGTATGTCGAGCGCAAGCCCCAGCCCGCGCGCGGCAGAAAGCCCGATCCGCAGCCCGGTGAACGAGCCAGGCCCGGTCGTCACCGCGATGCGCTTCAGATGCTTGTAGGCCAGCCCGCCCCGCCCCAGCAGGTCGTCGATCGCCGGAAAGAGGCGCTCGGCCTGTCCCTGCGGCATCTCCTCGACGATCGTGTCGGCATGCTCGCCGCGCAGCAGGGCCAACTGCAGGCGCGGCGCGGCGGTGTCGATGGCAAGGAGGGGAGTCGTCATTGCCAACAGATAGGCGGACGCCGCCGGGCCAGCAAGCACGGAGTGCCCGGGGTCAGAGCGACGCTTCGGCGCTCGCGAGGTAGAGCCCCAGTTCCTCGCCCGCGGCGTTCACGGCGCGACGTTCGCCATCGACCTCGCGCCACTCCGCCACGGCACCCGACTTGAGATGCAGGTGGAAGTCGCCGCACATGATGTTGATGAACCCCATCGCCGGCTTCACCGTCTCGACCACACCGCGGAACGCCTGCCAAAATCCGGGCTGGCGGAAGCCGACGACGACGGGTGTCGCCGCCTCGCGCACCGATTCAAGTGTCACGAGGCCGGGGTCCGTCTCGGCCGGATCGATGCGTTCGGTGGGGCCGGCATCGGGCTTGGCTTCCAACGCCTCGCCCGGACCGAACGCGGCGATGGCGTTGTCGAAGGGTTCGAGCCCGTCGAAGCCGACAATGCCGCAGATGTAGGAGCCGTCGGCACGGTGCAGGTCGATCCGCGGATAGGCCTTGTCCTTCATGACGCTGGTGCGGTCGACCACCATTTCGGCCACCGAGCCCAGTTCGATGCGGCTTTCGTGGTCGGCGCCGCCAACCACGGCCCAGCCATCTGCGAAGCTGACCGTCTCGACCGGACCGATGCGCTCATGCGTCGCGCCGAGGTTCTTCGCCGTGATCATCAGCCGCCCGATCTGCGGCAGCGTCGCGAGTACGGCCTCCGGCGTGGCGGCAAGTCGGGCGCGGGGAAAGGTCTGGGGTTTGTCGAGCATGGAGAATCCTCAGGCTGGAACGGTTTCAGGAGTGGCGTCGATGGGATCGGTGGCGGCGGAGAGTTCGATCTTGCGGAACGCGCCGATGCCGGTGGGCTCGCGGTGCGAGACGATGATGAAGGCGGTATCGGGCAGGCGCTGACGGAGCAGCCCGAGCAGCCGCCGCTCCGCCGCCGCGTCGAGCGCGCTGGTCGCCTCATCGAGGAAGGCGTAGTCCGGCTTGTGCAGCAGCAGCCGCGCCAAGGCGAGGCGCTGCATCTCGCCGCCCGACAGCCCGCCGGTCGAGCCATCGGCATCGCCGAGGGTGGCGTCGAGCCGGTGACCGAGGCCGACGAGGTTCAGCGCTTCAAACTGTGCGTCCGCCGTGAAGTCGGCCGGGTCCGCCGGATAGGCCACGGCGTCGGAGAGGCTGCCGATGGGCACGTACGGCCGCTGCGGGAGCATCATCGTCGTGCCGCCGGGCACCCCGATCCTGCCTTCGGCTGGCGTCCACAGGCCTGCCACTGCCTTGAACAGCGTGGTCTTGCCCAGTCCGGAGGCGCCCGACAGCCAAACGGCCTCGCCCGGCACGACCTGCAACCCGTCGATCCGCAGCAGCGGTTTGCCGTTGGGCAGCCGCAGGCCGAGGTTGCGGATGTCGAGCGGCCCGCTGCCGGGCGCTGGATCAGGCTTCGCGCCGCGCTCGGCGGCGCCGAGGAACGTATCGAGCCGCGACGAGGCAGCCACCAGGTCGGCGAGGTCGCGGTACGAGAAGATGAACCAGCTGAGCGTCGTCACCACCGACGAGAACGCCGTGCTAATCTCCATCAGCCCGCCGAAATTCACCGATCCGGCGAGGAAGGCGGGCAGCGCCACGAACAGCGGGATGCGCAGCACCGTGTGGTTGTATGGGAAGGTGAAGCAGCTGAGGATCAGCTCGCGGTTGATCAGCCGCTTCCAGTTGCGCATGATCTCGCCGAAGCGCTGGTCCAGCGTCCGCCGTTCGGCCGCCTCGCCGCCCAGCATGGCGATCTCGTCGACATTGGAGCGCATGCGGGCCAGCGCGAAGCGGAAATCCGCCTCGCGCCTCTGCTGCTCGACATAGAGCGACTTGAGCGGCGCGCCGAGCACATGCGTCAGCCCGCTGCTGAGCGCCACGTAGACGAAGGCGGCAACCAGCATGTAGCGCGGGATCTCGACGTCGAGCCCGATGAAGTCGAGTGACAGCGCGAAGGTGGAAAGGTTCCACAGCACGATGATGTAGCTGAAGATGGCGACCACGTTGGTGATCAGGTCCATTGCCTCGCTGAGGACGCCGCTCAGGAACAGCTTGCAGTCGTCGGCGATGCGCTGGTCGGGATTGTCGACCGCCCCGCTCTCGCCATTGGCCATGTGCCAGTAGGCCCTGCCGCTGAGCCAGCGGTCGCGCACCGCCTCGGTCAGCGACTTGCGCCAGCGGATCAGCAGCAGCTTGTTGAGATACTGCGCCGTGAGCGCGCGGGCCGTGTTGAGCCCGACGATGATGCCGAACACGCCGATCTGCATGAGGGCGGCGGAGGCATCGACAGCCTCGAGCGCCGAGTAGAATTCTTTCGTCCATGCGATGATGCGCAGCGTCGCATAGACGCCGCCGAGGTTGAGCGCGACGACCAGCGCAAAGAACAGCAGCCCCAGCTTGCCGCCGGGACCTTTGACGCACAGGGCGAGCAGACGCCAGAACTGGCCGAGGACACGCAGCATGGGAGACTCCGGGGCTCAAAGAAAGGGGAGGGGGCCCGAGGACCCCTCCCTGGGTTTGGCGGCCTAGAACTTGACGGACGCGCCGATCTTGAAGGTGCGCCCCGGTGCGGTCTGCAGCTCCAGGGGATTGGAGCCGGCGGCGGAGGCCGGTACCGGCGTTTCACCGAAACCCGTCAGCGTGTTGGGGAAGTACCGCGTGTCGAAGATGTTCTGGATGCCGGCAGTCAGCTCGACATTCTCGGTCGGCTTGTACTTGGCATAGGCGTCGAACACCGCGTAGCCCTCGGGCTTGAACGCCGTCGGCGACGAGCGTTCCTTCACGCCCTGCGCAAAGGTGCCGAACACCTCGAACTCGAGGCCGCTGTCGGGCATCTCGTAGCGCACGCCGAGCACGGTGGTGAGCGGGATGGCGCCGTCGAACACCGTCACCGGATCGGCGTCGGTCTTCTGCTGGGTACCGTCCGACCAGGTGAGAGAACCGGTGAGGAAGACGTTGTCCACGGCCTCCCACTCGGCGCTCGCCTCGATGCCCCAGGTCTTCACCGTGTCGACGTTGAGGCTGGAGTAGACCCCCGCCGACACTTCCTGCAGCGTCTGGATGTAGTCGTCATAATGCGCGTAGTAGCCGTTGACCGAGAAGTATCCACGCTCGAACTCGCCGCGCAGGCCGGCTTCGTAGCTCGCGACCGATTCTGGTCGCAGGTCGGGGTTGGGCACGACCTCGAAGCCCACACCCGCCGAGGTGTAGTAGAGCTGCTGCGCCGTCGGCATCTTGAAGCCTTCGCCGTACGACGCATAGACCGAGAAGCTGTCGTCGATCTTGTAGACGGCAGAGAGCTTCTTGATCAGCGTCTCGCTGCCGATATCGTCGATCGGCACGCTGTTGAGCGGGGTGCCGGGCGACAGGTTGTAGGTCGCCCAGCGCAGGCCGGGGGTGACCGTCAGCTTGCCGTCGAGCAGTTCGATCTCGTCCTGCACGTAAAGGTCGGCGCGGGTCGTCTCCACGTCGGGGAAGGCGAAGCCGCCGTTCAGCGCGGTGGTGTCGGTGACGCCCGGGTCGGCGAAATCCGTCACCGTCCGCCCCAGGTATTCGCTGTTCATCAGGTCGCCATCGAAGCCGTAGGTCAGAGTGTGCGACGTCGGGCCGGCGTCGAACGAGCTGACCAGCTGCACGTCGGCCTCGAGGAAGGTCTCGGAGTAGTCCCGGTCGGTAATGATGGTCCGATAACCCGGATTGGTGGTCGCCACGGTGTAGTTGCGCAGCTGCTCGGAGTGGAAGTCGCGCGCCTGCGGCGAGTAGCTCAGCGTCCACTTCACCTCGTCCAGCCAGTCGGCATTCACCTGCCACTCGTGTTCGACGGCGAAGCGCTGGCGCGTCATGTCGATTTCACGCTGGTAGTCTTCCGACAGGTAGAACGAGTTGCCCGTGCCGGTGTTGGCGCTCGAATCCCAGATCTGGTCGATGGCCGTGTTGCGGTCGTGGAACTCCCAGGTCGCGGTGACCTTGTGGTCGTCGTTCGGCGCCCACACGCCCTTGAGCAGGCCATTATAGGCGGTGATCTCGGACGGGAAGAGCTGGTCGCAGCGGAAGTATGATGGGCGCGGGCAACCCCAGATGCCGCCGTCGGGGTCGGCATTGCTGAGCGTCGGCTCATTGGCCGTGAGGTTGCCGAAGCTGCCCAGCACCTGGAAGCTGCCGAAATCGTAGGCGCCGGTCACCTGCTTGCGGAAGGTGTTGTCGAAGCTGTCATAGCTGGTCTTGATCTCCAGCGCCCACGGCTTGTCGCTGCCCTCGAGCAGGTCGGATGGGTCGAGGGTACGGAAAGCCACCGTGCCGCCGAGCGCGTCCGCGCCCCACAGCACCGAGTTCGGGCCGCGCAGCAGTTCGACCGCCTTCATGTTCCACGGATCGACGAAATCGCGGCTGCCGTCGATCACCGATTCCTGGATGCGCGAGCCATCCACCAGCATCTGCACCCGGTTGCCGGACACGCCGCGGATGGTGAAGCTGTTGAGCTGGCCGCCCGGGTTGGTGATCGAGGTGGTGCGGGTTACCGCGATGCCCGGCTCGTAGCGGACGAGGTCCTGGATGTCACGGACCTGGTGCTTCTCCAGTGTCTCGGCGTCGATCACCGCCACGTTCTGGGGCACGTCGAGCACGTTCTTGGTCGAGCGCGTCGCGGTGAGCACGAAGCGCTCGAGGATGGTCGTCTGCGCCTCCGTCAGCTGCTGCGCTACGGCCGGCTGCGGCATGGCGACGGCTAGCGCCATTGCGCTTATGCCGACGAGGTGGATGGGCGAAAGGAATACGCGTGCGGAAATGCCCGCGCCGCGTGGCGGATGTGACATGCCTGCCCCCAGGGTAGATGGTGTTGTTGGCTGGCTGTCGGCGGTTCGCCGCGTGGCTTGCTGTGGCGCGCGTCAAGGGCGCGATGGGTATCGTCTACAAAAGGTGATTATATGAGTCAACTTTATATCGCCGCGCCATCCCGTGCCGCGGCGATATGTGGCTACTTTGCCAGTTCGACGGTCCGGTCATAGGCTGCGGTGAAGCCGGCGAGCGACAGGCTGACGGTCACCGCCTGTCCGTCCTCGACCTTCACTCCGGTCACTTCGAGCTTCTGGCCCACCTTCAGCGCCGACAGCTCGACGTCCTCGAACGCCATCGGCACGACGCAGCCGCTCGCGATGCAGGTAAGGAACGGCCGCGGTGCCCCGAGCGGCTGGCCATCGATCCCCAGTTGCACGCCGGCATCGAGCCGCAGCCCGAACGCCGTAAGCAGCATGCCTTCGGCCCGGTTGGCGGCCGGGGCCGCGAGTTCCATGGCGACCAGCGCGCTGCCGGTCTGCGGGTTGCCGGCGCTCTGCGAGAAGCCGCAGCCCTTGCCCGCCTCGCCCACCGAGCAATTCACCGACCAGCTGCCATGCCGCTCGCTGAGCGCCGAGGCGCCACCGGGCAACCCGGTCACCTCCTGCGCCGCGACGGGGACAGCGAGCAGGGCAAGCGCCGCGACTGCGAGCAGCCTCACGACGCCACCCGCGCGTCCTTGAGCGGCCGGTTCAGTGCGCGACGGGCCTCGCCGGCCATCCGCACCAGCGTCATGTGCATGTCCTTGGCCGAGGTCAGTTCGGTCTCGAACCAGACGCGGCGAACGTCGTCTCCATCGACAAGGTCCATGCCCTCGGCATCGACGCCGACCAGCCGCCAGCGCCCCGGCTCGGTCCTGGCAAAGTGCTCGGCATACAGGCCCACCGCTTCGGAATGGTCGTCGTTCATGTGCTCGACCGCGCCCGGCTCGGTCGCCGCAAGCTCGTCATTGGCCGGATTGGCGTTGAGCAGGTCCGCCGCCGTCAGTGCATAAGCCTTGCCGAAGCCGCCATTCAGCGAGGCGCTCTTCGGTTCGAGGCGGAAGAAGCGGAAGTCGCCGAGCCCGACATAGAGCTGGGCCTTGGGCTGGTGGCAGAGATAGCGGTTGGCCATGCGCTTGGCCTCGTCCGAGTTCGGTTCGATTTCCCGCGCCTCGCAGGCCAGCGTCACCCGCGCATGCGCCAGCGGATCGCCCTTGCCGGGCGCCCCGAGCAGCAGCGAGCAGCGCAAATCCCTGAGCAGCGCCTTGGTGTGGGCGGCGAGCCGCGAGATGAGGATGATCGGCGCACCGTCGAAATCGGTCGATACCCCGACCCGCGTCGCCGTCGGCCAGCCCGTCTCGGGGTCGATCGTGGCGATCGCGCCGTAGCGCGCGGTGCGCATCAGCGTCTTGGCGAGGCGGATGGCGTCCGCCGTGGTGGCAAGGATCGTGTCCTTGGGCTTTTCGGTCTCCATGGGAGAACTCCGGGTTCGGGTTACTGTATCACGAGCGGGAAGGTGAAGGACCAGGTCGACTTGCCTGCGCCCTCCGGGATCGGCGGGAACGGCGCGGCGCGGCCGACGGCAGCGAGCACCGCCTTGTCGACCTTGTCGTCGCCGGAGCTGCGGGAAAGGCTGGCCTTGAGCACGCGGCCGCTGGCATCGAGCGTGAACATCACCCGCGCCTCGCCGCCATCGAAGCGCCCCGAGGGCTTGCGCACCGCCTTGATGAGCTTCGAGCGCACCTTGCCCTGGTAGGCGTCGAGCGCTCCGGCCCCGGCCTTGGCGACCTTGCCCGCGCTGCCGCCTGAAGCCTTGGCCGCGGCGGAATCGGCATCGTTCTCGCCGCCATTGCCGAGGCTCGCGACCGGCTTGGCCTTCTTCTTCTCGACCGGCTTCTCGGTGGTCTTTTCGGCCTTCTTCTTTTCGACGGGCTTCGTGTCCTCGACCGGCTTGGCCTCTGCCTCCAGCGGTTTGCGCACGAGTCGGGGCGCCGGAACGGGAGGCGCATCGACCACCTCCTCGACCACCTCCTCCGTCACCGGTGCGAAGTTGGCGACCTTCACCGGCATGGTGCTTTCGAGCGGCTCGACCGGGGTTGTCGGCGCAATCGACGCCGTCTTGATCTGCTGGATGTCTTCGGCCGGCTGGAGCGTTGCGAGCTTCGCCGCCTGATCGAGCCGATCGAGGATCGGCGCATCGCTGGGGGCGACTGTCTCGGCCACGGTCGGCGCCGCGTCGTCGATGATTTGCGGGATCGCCGCCGCGACCGGGGAGGCATCGGTGGCCAGCGCGGTCAGCACTTCGGCCGAAACCAGCGCCTCGCTCTCGGCCGCCTCCACCTCCTCGACCACTGGCGTTGCGGCCGCCACCACGTGCTGGACGGGCCGCGCCGCCGCCACTTCGACTGCTTCGGACTCCACCGCCCCTTCGGGCTCCGACGCCGCCTGCGTCACGCCTGCCGACACGAGGTTGACGCTCTCTTCGCTGATCGTCTCGCTTGCCTCGCTGACGGCATCTTCCATCGACACGATGTCGATCGAAACCGCCGCTTCCGACAGGCTGATCTCCTCGGGCTTCGCCTGCGCCAGCATCCACGCCGCCGCAATCAGCCCGACATGGAGGCTCACCGATGCGGGGATGGCCCAGCGCACGTCACTGCGCCCCCGGCTGGCGGGTGATCAGCCCGATCTTCGCGTACCCGGCGCCCGACAACGCCCCCATCACCTGCATGATGAGCCCGTAGTCGGCGCTGGCATCGCCGCGGATGTAGAGTCGCTGGTCGGTGCCGGCCTCGCCCGCTGCCGTAGCCACCGAGGCCAGCAGCGTCTCGAGGTTGATCTGGTCCTCGCCGAGGAACACCTCGCCGGCCGTGTTGATCGATACCGTGATCGGCTTGCTGTCGACCTTCAGTTCCGGCGCCGCTGTCTGCGGCAGGTCGATCGGGACGCCCGAGGTCAGCAGCGGCGCCGTGACCATGAACACGATCAGCAGCACCAGCATCACGTCGACCAGCGGGGTGACGTTGATCTCGCCGATCATCTGGCGGCCGCGCCCCCGGCCGCGCTTCCCGGTCGATTGCAGCGACATGCCCATCAGGCGGCGCTCCGCACGTCGACAGGGCGGGCATCGAGCTGGCGGCTCAGCAGCACCGACACACGGTCGGCGAAAGCCTCGAGGCGGGTGACGATATGGCCGGAATCGCCGCTCAGCTTGTTGTAGGCGATGACAGCCGGAATGGCGGCCACAAGCCCGATCGCGGTGGCGAACAGGGCCTCGGCGATGCCCGGCGCCACCACCGAGAGGCTGGTTGATTCCGCCGCGGCGATGGCGGTGAAGGAGTTCATGATGCCCCACACCGTGCCGAACAGCCCGATGAAGGGGGCGGCGCTGCCGGTGGTCGCCAGCAGCGGCAGGTTGCGGTCGAGCCGCTCGATCTCGGCGGCGATCGTCGTGTCGAGCACGATCCGGAGTCTGGCCTGCAGTCCGGCCGGGTTGGCGGCGTTGTCGGCGTGCGAGACCGTCCATTCCTCCATCGCCGCCGCGAACACGGCGCCGAGGCCGGTGCGGGGCCGATCCTTGATCTGCTGGTAGATGGCGCCGAGCGGTTCGCCCGACGCGAAGATGCGGTCGAAGGCCTTCATCTCGCGGCGGGCGCGGCCATAGGTGGCAAGCTTGGCGAGGATCACCGCCCAGCAGGCGATCGACAGCATCAGCAAGCCGATCATGATCGACTTCACCACCCAGTCGGCCTGCATGAACAGGCCGAACATCGACATGTCGTGGGCAACGGGCGCGACGGCTTCGACCACGGTTTCCATCAGACGCCGAACCCCGCGGCGAGACGGCTCGACGGCTTCAGCGCCGCGAGGCAGATCCTGGGGTCGAGCCCGTCACCCTCGCACGCCACCACGTCATTGATCAGCACGCGCGAAATGTTGGAGCAGTCGAGGCCCGAAAGATCGAACTGCAGCACCCGCGCCTTGCCCTCCGGCATCGCCTTGAACTCCAGCGACACCATGCGGTCGATCCCGCCATCCGCCCCGAACAGTGCGACTTCCAGCGCCGACCGGGTGAGCTCCGTGCCCATCTGGTTGGTCGCGAGGAAGGTTACGCGGCAGCCGGTCTCGGACGGCGACAGCGCGTTGAGTTCGATGGCCAGTTCCGGCGTGGCCTGCGCCAGCGTCGGGGTCGCGAGCGTCATGACGAGGAGCGAAGTGAGCAGCGTGCGCATGGTTGCCCTTACTTGTTGAGAATGAGCTTGCCCTGGCGGGTGATGCGCAGGCGGTAGGTCTCGCCGGCATGGACGATGCCGATCTCGTGCTCGCCGGCGAACAGGGCCCGGCTGTCGATGTAGCGGAAGCCATCGGCCGCCCCCGCCTCGATCCTGATCGTCTCACCGCCCTCGCGGCCCCCGGGCTGATCGCCAACCTGCTGCACGTCTACACCTGCGAAATTAATATGACTCTCATTATCATGTTTACGATCCGATGCAAGCCGGCGTCCTCGGCATCATGCCGCAGGAGAGCGGGGAATGGGCGAAAGGGGCGCTTTGCCCAGCGCCGCGGCCGGGCTATGGGACGTCCACTCCGAGGGGGATGAACATGTCGCGACCGATCTACGAAGACCCGACGCTGGATGGCGCCGCCGATCCGGTGGTGATCAACCGGCGCGGCACCGCCGAGTGGTGGATGTTCTACACCAACCGTCGTGCCGCCCATGCGGGGCCGGGCGTCGAATGGGTGCACGGCTCACCGATCGGCATCGCCGTCTCGACCGATGCCGGCGCCAGCTGGCACTTCCGCGGCAATGTCGCCGGGCTCGACGATCCCGCCGACCCGGGCCTCAACACCCACTGGGCGCCCGAGATCGTCTGGGGTCGCGGCGAATACCACATGTATCTAAGTTACATCACCGGCACGCCCGACCGCTGGCCCGGCTTCCCGCGCCACATCGTGCACTTCACCAGCCCCGACCTCGAGGCCTGGACCCGGGTCGGCGTCGTCTCGCTCGCCTCCGACTACGTCATCGACGCAGCTGTCGCCCTCTGCCCCGACGGACTCTACCGGCTCTGGTACAAGGACGAGGCCCACGGTTCCGGCACCGGCGTCTTCACCAGCACCGACCTCTACTCCTGGACCCCGGCCGGAACAGCCATTCCCGGCAAACCGGACGGCATCCCGCATGAGGGGCCGAATGTCTTCGAGCTCGGTGGCTTCTGGTGGATGATTGTCGACGAGTGGCGCGGCCAGGCCGTGTTCCGCTCGCCTGACGCGGTGACCTGGCAGCGCCAGGGCCTCATCCTCGATGAGCCAGGCAACGACCAAGGCGACCTGCAGATCGGCCGCCACGCCGACGTCGTCGTGCAGGATGGCTGGGCGGCGCTGTTCTACTTCACCCACCCCAATACCGGCACCGACCACACCGCCGATCTCGACACCCCCCTCGCCCGGCGCAGCACCATCCACTGGGCCCGTCTGACCGTGGCGGACGGCGTGCTCTTGAGCGAGCGCAACGTGGACGGACTGACGCTGGCCGTTCCGGGCTAGTTGCCGCCGAAGATGTCGCCCAGCAGGTCGACGAGTGTGCGCCTCGGGCGCTCGGCGACCGGCTGCTCCATCGGCTGGAGGTTCGGATCCTGCAGCGCTGGATTGCTGAAGGCGCCCG
The DNA here is from genome assembly GCA_023428425.1 of Pseudomonadota bacterium. GTDB lineage: Bacteria > Pseudomonadota > Alphaproteobacteria > Rhizobiales > Devosiaceae > Devosia_A. The sequence goes on along the minus strand of JAEYYP010000162.1, from coordinate 18,942 downwards.
GCAGCTCGGCGACCGGGATGCCCTCGTGCGCCTTGGCCATGAACTGGCTCCAGATCTCGACCGGCACGTTGCCGCCGGACAGATTGGTACCCTTGTCGTCGTCGTTGCCGAGCCAGATGCCGGCCACCATGCGGGCGGTGTAGCCGACGAAGAGGGCGTCGCGCGCCTTCTGGCTGGTGCCGGTCTTGCCGGCCATGGGCCAGCCATTGAGCTGGGCGCGCTTGCCGGTGCCGATTTCGACGGCGGCATGCAGCATGTCGTTCATCTCGGCGACGACGTTGGGCTCGACGACGCGGCCGGGGCCGGCGGGAATGGCGTTGTAGAGCACCTCGCCGTCCACCGTCTCGATGCGGGTGATGACGTTGGGGATGACGCCGATGCCGCCATTGGCGAAGGGCGCGTAGGCGCCGGTGAGCTCGAGCAGCGACACCTCCTGCGTGCCGAGCGCGATCGATGGGACTGGCTGGAGCGGCGAGGAAATGCCCATGCGGGTGGCTGCGTCCACCACCTTGTCGGGCCCGACATCGTTGGCCAGCAGGGCCGCAATGGTGTTGCGGGACAGCGCGAGGGCCTGGCGCAGTGTCATCTGGCCACCATACTTGCCGTCGGAGTTCTTCGGCTCCCAGCCGTTGATGTTGATGGGCGCGTCCTCGGCGATGGTATCGGGCGTGTAGCCCTTTTCCATGCCGGCAAGCCAGACGAAGGGCTTGAAGGCGGAGCCCGGCTGGCGGCGAGCGGTAACGGCGCGGTTGAACTGGCTCTGCTGGTAGTCGACGCCCCCGACGAGCGCCCTTACCGAGCCGTCGACATCCATTGCCACCATGGCGGCCTGGCTGAACCCGCGGTCCCCGCCATGTGACGCCACGGCTTCCTTGATGACGAACTCGGCTTCCTTCTGCAGGTCCCAGTTGATGGTCGTGTGGACGATGACGTCCTCCTTCACATCGCCCAGGTACGTGGTCATCAGGCTTTCGACCCAGTCGGCGACGTAGGACTCGCCGCCCACCACCTTGGTGCGCACGGTCTGGCCGGGGTCGATCTTGGCGGCGGAAGCCTCCTCCGGCGAGATGTAGCCCTCCTTGGCCATGGCGTTCAGCACCAGTGACTGGCGGGTCTTGATCGCGTCGGAATTGCCCTTGGGGTTGAGGCGCGATGGCGCCTGCAGCGACCCGGCAAGGATGGCCGCCTCGGAAAGCGACAGGTTGCGTGCCGACTTGCCGAAATAGAACTGGCTCGCCGCCTCGATACCGTAGCGCTCGTAGCCGAAATACATGCGGTTCAGGTAGAGATCGAGGATCTCGTCCTTCGAGTAGGTCTGCTCCAGCCAGACGGCGAGCAGCGCTTCCTGCACCTTGCGGCCCAGCGTCTGGTCGGGCGTAAGGAACAGGTTCTTGGCCACCTGCTGGGTAATGGTCGAGGCGCCGCGGGTCACCTCACCGGCGCGTACGCTTTCGAGCGCCACCGAGGCGAGGCCGATCACGTCGACGCCGAAATGCTCGCGGAAGCGACGGTCCTCGATGGCGATGAACGCGGCCGGTACGTAGTAGGGCAGTTCGTGCAGCGAAACCGCCTCGCCGCCCGACTTGCCGCGGTTCGAGATCAGTTGTCCGTCGGCGGCGACGATGCGGATATTGGCGGCGCGATCCGGCACCTTCCAGCTGTCGGCCGAGGGCAGTTGCAGGCCGTAGTACAGCACCACCGCGCCGGCAGCCAGCGCGCCCCAGATGCCGAGGATGAACAGCCACGAGACCAGCTTCCAGACGATGCGACCGGCAGTCAGCGGCTTCCGCTGCCGTCCGCGACGCGGCTGCTTGCCCTTCGGCGCCCGCTTCTGCGGGCCTTTCGGGCTGCGACCGCGCGAGGGGCGCTCGTCATGGCCGTCGTCGATGGTGACATCGTCGAAGGCCGAGAAGCCGGGCTCTATGCGGGCGCCGCTGCGCGGCTTCTTCGCCGGAGCCGATCGGCCGCGCGCCTTCTTCGGCGTCGCACCGACTCGATCTTCAGGCGAAATCTGAAAGTCCATGAAGAGGGCCCCGGCATTCTTCTTGCGCATGGCGTATCCGCGAACGGCCCCGATTCGACAGGGGCAGCGGTTCCGGCGTTCACCGGTGCGGTCCCTCAGGCTATCGAAGTTAAATGTGGCCGGTTTATGTGGGCTTAAGTGGGCTGGTTAAGCGGTGTGGCGGCTGCGGCACACTGCCTTTCGGCCCTGGCTCAGCCGGCCGCCAGCCCATAGCCCATCAGCACCTTGCCGTGCGCCTTCAGCCAGGCCTTGCCGCGTTCCATGTCGGGCAGGGCCTGTTTCGTCGCCGCCCAGAAGGCGGCTGAATGGTTCATGTGCACCAGGTGCGCCACCTCATGCGCCGCGACATAGTCCAGCACATGCGGTGGGGCGAGGATCAGCCGCCAGTTATAGTTGAGGCTGCCGGTCGACGAGCACGAGCCCCAGCGCGTGGACTGGGACCGCATCGATACCGATTTCACCACCACCCCCAGCGTCGAGGCATGCACCCGCGAGCGCTCGGCCAGGTCGCGCTGCGCCTCGGTTTTCAGCCACTCGGTGAGGCGCCGCGGGATATGTGCCGCCTCGCCAGGGACCAGCAGGCTGAGCTCACCATCGATCTCGCCGACTTCCACCCGTCCGCGCGGTCGTCCCGTGGCGTGGATCCGGTGCGGAACGCCGCGCAGTGGCAGCATCTCGCCGTCGGCGAATGCCGTCTGCGGCGCCGCGCGCTTCACCCGGGCGGCGAGCCAGCCCCTGTGCCGCTCGAGAAAGCCCTGCGCCTCCGGCCACCGGCCGGTACTGGGAATGGTCAGCACGGGATCGCCGTGGTGCGGCACGGTCAGTCGATAGGAGCGCGCCCGCGCGCTGAGCTTCACGGTTATCGATACCGCCCGGCCATCGAGCAGCAGTTCGGTGGTTGCCGGGATCGCAGGTGTCTTCTTGCGGGCGAACAGGAAGTTCATGGGCCAAGCATCGCAGATTCGCGGTCGCACCCCCACCCCTGACGCCGAAGCGAAGAGCGGTTTGGGCGACGGCGTGTCGCTACACCCCCCGCGCTGCCTCGACCTCGGCGGCAAACGGCACGGCCGGCTGCGCACCCGGCTTGAGGCAGGCCAGCGATGCCGCCACCGCCGCCCGCCGCATCGCCTCTTCGAGTCCGAGGCGCCGGTCCAGGCCCGCCGCGAGATAACCGCAGAACGTGTCACCCGCGCCCACGGTATCGACCGGCTCGACCTTCAGCGCCGGCACCGAGAAACTGCCCTGGGGCGTCGCGGCTCGGGCCCCGTCGCCGCCGAGTGTCACGATCACCGTCTGTTTCTGCGCTCTGGCCCAGTCGCTCATCGCCGCATCGAGCCGGTCGAGGCCGGCGCCGGTCAGGAGCGCGAACTCAGTCTCGTTGGCGATGACGATCGACGCCCGCTCGGCCACGGCCCTGGTTGTCGGCAGGAAGGGCGCCGTGTTGAGGATGGAGACGACGCCCTGCGCCTTGGCCAGCTCCAGCGCCCGCTCGGTCGCCGCCTGCGGGATCTCCTGCTGCAGCATCAGCACCGATCCGATGCCCAGCCCCGCGAGGGCCGCGTCGGCATCGGTCGCCGACATCGTGCCGTTGGCGCCGGGCAGGATGGCGATGACATTCTCGCCGTGAACATCGACGAAGATCATCGCGATGCCCGTCGGCCCCTCGACGATCCGCACGTTCGACAGGTCCACCCCATCGGCGCGTAGCAGCTGCAGCGCCTCGTCGGCGAAACTGTCCGATCCGGCCGCGGCGAACATCCGCACCTCGGCTCCCGCTCGGCGCGCCGCCAGTGCCTGGTTGGCGCCCTTGCCGCCGGCCGCCATGGCGAACTTGTCGCCGGGCACGGTCTCGCCGGGCTTGGGGATGCGGCTCACAGTGCCGATCAGGTCGAGATTGGTGGAGCCGAGAACGGTGATCACTTGAGAGCCTTGAGGATAGTGTTCCAGTTGCGCATCGTGGCGACGCTGCCCTTGTCCAACTGCGGGTCGAACTTGTCCAGCCCCGGGCCGTGTCGCCCGTCCGCCTGCCGGTAGCCGACGAGGTAGAGGTCCTTCTCGTCGACCCGCACGACGTCGAAATCGCCGTCGATGCCCTCGCGAACGACGTCGGTGCGCATCGGCTGCTCGCACATCAGCACGTAGCGATGAAACGGCCCCGCGTCGGGATAGCCCTTGAACGGTGCCGACGCGATCATGGCCTCGATCTCGTCGCCGGTGCGCATGACCGCTTCCGACCGAAACCCCCAATGGGCTTCGATCGCCGCTTCCAGTTCCGCCTTCGGATCATGCTTGCACTCGAAGCGCACGTTGCCACTCGCCAGCAGCGTCTTGACCTTGCCGTAGCCCAGCTCCTCGCAGAGCGCCTTGAGCTCGGCCATCTTCATCTTGCGCTTGCCAACGTTGACGGCGCGGAGAAAGGCCAGCCAGAGCGTCACTTGAGCTTCTGCGGATAGATGGTCTCGCCCTTCGCCAGCATCTCGACGAACGCCGCGATCTTCCGCTGGCGGGCGGCCTCGGTCTTGAGGTTGTGCACGCGGAAGGCGAGCGCGAAGCGGTTCTGCTCGGTCAGCTTGCCGAGCATCGCCTTGGCCTCGGGCACAGCATCGATCGCCGCCTGGAAGTCGGGCTGGATCGGCAATTCCTTGCCCATCCCATAGGCCTTGTCCCACCGGCCATCGGCCTTCGCCGCCTCGACATGCCGCCGCCCGTGCTCGGTCATCAGTCCCGCCGCTTCCAGCCGGGCGACGTTGTCGACGTTGATCTTGCTCCAGATGCTCCTGGGTCCGCGCCGGGTGTAGCGTTGCAGGAAGCTCCTGTCGTCGAAACCCTTGCGGATCGCGTCGATCCAGCCCCAGCACAGCACCGCGTCGATCGCTTCCTTGGCGGTGATCGACTTCAGCCCGGAATCGACCTTGTGGATCTTGATCCAAAGCTCGTCCCACGCCTCGCTCTGATGATGCTGCGCCAGCCACCGGTAGAAGGCGTCGAAGCTCTCGAACTCGCGGATCTTGTCCGGATCGACGAAGACGGGGGCCACTACGCCGCCCCGCGGTCGACGATGGTCTGCAGCGCTGCGTCGAGCCGCTCATCGGCCGGCAGCGCAATCCCCATTGTCCCCGACAGCACCTCGCGCAACTCCGCCACCGAGGCGAGTGTCCGGCTCTCGCTCGGCTGGCCGGGCACATGGGTGTTGAGCCGTGTATTGCCGAGCGCCAGCCGCCGCGTCTTCTCGATACGGGCCGCGAGCAGCTCGGTCGTGAAGAACTCCGAGCTGTCGGCAATGTCATTGAGCTCGACGATCCGCTCCTCGGAGAGCTCGGCGAGGGTGAAGTCGTAGAGCTTCAGCCACTCGCCGGCGATTTCCACCTCGACCAGCCAGGTGCCGTCCTCGTTGGTGAGCCGATAGCGGTCCAGCGGCGTCTCCTGCTCGGCGCCGTTGCGCAGCCGCAGCGGAGCCGGCGAGGTCATGCCGCCGAAACCGACGTCGCAGAGGTAGGTGACGCCCGAAACGTCGACGGTCAGCACGATATGCCTGAGCGGCGGCTCCTCGCCCTCTGGCGTGCCCCAGATGACCCGCGCCCCATGCACCTTCACCTCGAAATCGAGGTCTTCCAGGATGGCGCGGAACAGGGTGTTGTGCTCGAAGCAGTAGCCGCCGCGCCTGTCGAAGACGAGCTTCTGCTGCAGGTTGGGCAGGTCGAGGCGGATGGGCGCGCCCATCAGCGGATTGAGGTTCTCGTACGCAATCGCGGCCGGATGCAGGGCATGCAGCTGCGAGAGGGTTTCGAGGGTCGGGGCGATAGACCCCGCGAAGCCGATGCGCTCGAAATACGCATCGATATTGGGCTTGAACGCCACGGACATCCCCACCGCCGATTCCGGGGGGCCATAATGATGGCCCGATCGCGGTTTGTCACCCCGCCGGTTGGGCAGCTACTTGAACAGCAGCACGCCCCACAGCCCGATGGCCCCGACGAAGATGCGCCAGTAGGCGAAGACCGCGAAGCCGTGCTTGGAAATGTAGTCGAGCAGGTAGCGCACCACGAAGTACGCCACGACGAACGCCATGGCGAAGCCGACGATCACTGCCAGCCCCAGCTCCGAGGTGATGTAGTCGCGCGACTTGTAGAGATCGTAGACGAAGGCCCCGCCCATGATCGGCATGGCGATCCAGAAGGTGAACTCGGCGGCCGAGCGCTTGTCGGTGCCCATCAGCAGCGAGCCGACGATGGTGGCGCCCGAGCGCGATACGCCGGGGATCAGCGCCAGCATCTGGAACAGCCCGATATAGAGGCAGAGCAGCGGCGGGAACTGGGTGATGTCGGTATATTTCGGCGTCAGCTTCAGCTGGTCGACATAGAGCAGCACGATGCCGCCGAGGATCAGCGACACGCAGAACACCACCGGCGTCTCGTAGATCACCGTCTTGATGAAATCGTGCAGCAGCACGCCGGCAAGCGCCGCCGGGAACGAGGCGAGCACCACGCCGAGGATGAATTTCCAGGCGCCGGGCTTGCCGGCGATGGCGTCGCGCAGCAGGGCGATGATGCGGCCGAAGTAAAGGATGGCGATGGCGAGGATGGCGCCGAACTGGATCAACACCTCGAAAACCCGGCCTGGAGAGTTGAAGCCGAGGAAGTGACCCGCTAACAAAATATGAGCGGTGGAGCTGACCGGTATGAATTCGGTAAGCCCCTCGATAATCCCGAGGATGGCCGGCACAAAAAGACCTTGATCGCCGTTCATCTGATCCCCTACTCATCCCAACCTTAGGGGAGCATGGCAGCGCTTCTAGACCGATTTGCCGCCCCCCGCCAAGGATCGTCCCGCGCATGCCACGATTGCTGCAGCATCGGCTAGACCCCGCCTCGCGCCTCGCCCGCCTGATGTTCGCCGAGTATGGCACCGAGGTGACGCTCGAGGACATCAAGCCGTGGACGCGCGACCCGGCGATCCTCGAACTCAACCCGGCCGCGACCGTGCCGATCCTGATCGAGAGCGGCGTGCCGCCGATCGTCGGTACCCTGGGCGTCATCCACGCCATCGAGGATCGCTACAGCCCCGAGAACGTCGCCGGCCTGTTTCCGTCGGGCGCCGCCGAGCGCTCGGAAATGTGGCGGCTGCTCGAATGGGTGCTGATCAAGCTAAACGACGAGGTCACCCGCTACATCCTCGAGGAAAAGATCGTGAAGCGCGAGCAGCGCGGCACGCCCGAGCCCCAGGTGCTCCGCGTCGCCAAGGCCAACCTCGCCGAGCATTTGCTCTACTTCAACTGGCTGTTCGCCACCCGCCAGTGGATCGCCGGCCCGGCCATGACGCTGGCCGATTTCGCGCTCGCCGCCCACCTCTCCAGCCTCGACTATCTCGGCGACGTGGCCTGGGATACCTCGGTCGAAACCCGCCAGTGGTACGCCCGCATCAAATCCCGCCCCGCCTTCCGCACCCTTCTCTCCGACCGCGTCGCCGGCATGCCAGCCGCGGCCGGCTACGCGGACCTCGATTTCTGAGTGCACACCGCTCGTGCTAGTGCACAACCCGTGAACACCGAAGCCATGATCGCCGAAATCCGCGCCCGGGCGAAGTCGCTCGGCTTCGATGCGTTCGGGATCGCGCGGGCCGATGCGCGGCCCGACCTGCCGGGGAAGCTCGGTCGGGCTCTGGCCGCCGAGTGGCATGGCGAGATGGAGTGGATGGCGGAGACGCCGGAACGGCGCGGCTCGCCCGGCGGGCTTTGGAGCAAGGCGCGCTCGGTGATCATGCTCGGGGTCAACTACGGCCCCGACAGCGACCCGATGGCGATGCTCTCGCAGCGCTCCGTCGGCAACGTCTCGGTCTATGCGCGCAACCGCGACTATCACGATGTCATCAAGGGCCGCCTCAAGGAGATAGCCAACCTGCTCGAAGCCCGCAGCGGAGCGAAGGTGAAGGTCTTCGTCGATACCGCGCCGGTGATGGAAAAGCCGCTCGCCGAAGCTGCCGGGCTCGGCTGGCAGGGCAAGCACACGGTCCTCGTGAGCCGCGACTACGGCTCCTGGCTCTTCCTCGGCGCCATCTTCACCACGGCCGATCTGCCCGAGGACGAACCGCATGCTGAAAGCTGCGGCACCTGCACCCGCTGCCTCGATATCTGCCCGACCAATGCCTTCCCCGCGCCGTTCCAGCTCGATGCGCGGCGCTGCCTCAGCTACCTCAATATCGAGCTCAAGGGCCCGATCCCGCACGAGTTCCGCGTCGCCATGGGCAACCGCATCTATGGCTGCGACGATTGCCTCGCCGTCTGCCCGTGGAACAAGTTCGCGGCGGAAACCCGCGAGATGAAGCTGCGCGCCCGCGACGACCTCAAATCCCCGGCGCTCGCCGACCTCGTCGCGCTCGACGACGACACTTTCCGCCGCTTCTTCTCCGCCTCGCCCGTCAAGCGCATCGGCCACGCGCGTTTCCTCCGCAACGTGCTGATCGCCATCGGCAACTCGGCCGATCCGGCACTGCTCGCCGCCGCCGAGGCGCGCCTGCGCGATCCGGACCCGCTGATCCGAGGTGCCGCCGTCTGGGCCACCCGCCGCCTCGCGACCGAACAGCGCGCCGCCGCGTTGAGGCTTGAACTTTTGCCGCAGGAGCGCGACACAGCCGTCCAGGCAGAATGGAACGCGGTCGTCCCAGCCGGCGCGCGCTAACGAAAGAATTGCTCCGGATGGGCGTCTTCTTCTTCGGCATGGGCTATTCCTCGCGCGCCACGGCCCGCGCGATCCACCAGTTGCGCGACCCGGATATCCCGATCGCCGGCACGACACGTTCGGCCGAGGGCGCCGAGGCGTTCGCCGACAGCAACTATCGCATGCACGTCTTCGACGGCGAAGCTCCTGGCCCCACGCTGGGTGACGACCTGCGGGCCGCGACCCACGTCATCCTGTCGATCCCGCCCGACGAGCGCGGCGATGCGGCCCTGCGGCTGCACCGCGCCGATCTCGATGCCGCGCCGAACCTCGAATGGATCGGCTACTTCTCCACCGTCGGCGTCTATGGCGATTTCGGGGGCGAGTGGATCGACGAGTCTGCGCCGACCCGCCCGATCAACCTGCGCTCGAAGCAGCGCGTCGCCGCCGAACAGGCCTGGCGCGACTATGCCGAGGCCCGCGGCGTCCCGCTCTTCATCGAGCGCCTCGCCGGCATCTACGGCCCAGGCCGCTCCGCCTTCGACAAGCTGCGCGAAGGCACGGCCCGCCGCATCGTGAAGCCGGGCCAGGTGTTCAACCGCGTCCACGTCGAGGATATCGGCCGCATCACCGCGCTCGCCGCCATCGGCAGGCTCGCCGGCACCTACAACCTCGCCGACACCGAGCCCGCCCCACCGCAGGATCTCGTCACCTACGCCGCCGAGCGGATGGGCGTCGCCCCGCCGCCCGAAGTGCCGTTCGAGACCGCGAAGATGACCGAGATGGCGCGCAGCTTCTATTCGGACAACAAGCGCGTCTCGTCGAAGCGCATCCTCGAGGCGCTGGGCACCTCGCTGCAATATCCGACCTACCGCGAAGGCCTCGACGCCATCTGGGAGAGCCACGCATGACCCTCTCCCCGGCCAGCGGCCGTCCGCAGCGCATCGTGCTCGAGGGACGCTACGTTCGCCTCGAGCCGATCGGCCCCGAGCACGCGGCCGACCTCTGGGCGGCTTCGTCCGATCCCGGCGCAGCCGAGCGCTACCGTTACCTGTTCAGCCACGCCCCCGCCTCGCTGGCCGAGCAGGAAGCGCGCATCCGCCAGTCGCTCGGCGAGGCCGACCCGCTCGCTTTCGCCGTGGTCGATCGCAGGACCGGCCGCGCCGGGGGGCAGCAGTCCTTCATGCGCATCGTCCCCGAGCACGGCGTCATCGAGATCGGCTCCATCTACTGGGGGCCGGACGTCGCCCGCACCCGGCTCGCCACCGAGGCGCTCTACCTCTTCGCGAAGCACAGCTTCGACGATCTCGGCTACCGCCGCTTCGAGTGGAAGTGCAACAACGCGAACGCCCCGAGCAAGCGCGCCGCCGAGCGCTTCGGCATCACCTTCGAGGGCATCTTCCGCCAGCACATCATCGTCAAGGGCGAGAACCGCGACACCGCCTGGTTCTCCATGCTCGACAGCGAATGGCCGACGCGCAAGGCCGGCTTCGAACGCTGGCTCGACGAGGGCAATTTCGACGCCGAGGGCAACCAGAAGGCGCCGCTGAGCGTCCGCTAGAGTCCCAGCGCCAGCTGTTCCGGCGGCACGTCCAGCGCCCGCCTCACCGCTGCCTTGAGCAGTTCGAGGTCCTGCGGCCGGCTCAGGCGGTGGTCGCCGTCGGGGATCAGGGTCACCGTCACCGGGTCGAGCAGCAGGTGCTGCACCAGCCGCATGGCGTGCTCGCGCGGCACATCGATGTCCTTGCCGCCCTGCAGGATGGTGACCGGCGCCCCGACATCGATGCCCCTGCCGAACAGCAGGTGCTGCCGGCCGTCGTCGATCAGCGCGGCGGTGATCGGGTAGGGCTCATCGGAATACTCGGACGGCCGGTCGACCCGCCCCGCCTGTTCCAGTGCCTTCAGTTGCTTCTTCGAAAACCCCTTCAGCATCAGTTCCTCGGTCATGTCGACCGCCGGGGCGACTAGCACCACTTCCTTGAGCCGCTCACCCTCGCCGCGACGGGCGAGGGCCCGCGCCAGCAGCAGCGCGATCCAACCCCCCATCGACGAGCCGACCACAACCTGCGGCCCTTGCGTGGTCGCGAACACGGCCAGCGCCTCCTCGAGCCAGCGCGAGATCGTGCCATCGAGAAAATCGCCGCCCGACTGGCCGTGGCCGGAATAGTCGAAGCGGGTTACCGTCGCTCCGGTCTCTCTCCCGAGGTCATCGAGCGCGCCGGCCTTGGCGCCGGTCATGTCGGAGCGGAAGCCGCCCAGCCAGAACACGCCGGGCGCCTTGCCCTCGCGGCGCAGCACGGCGATCGGGCGGGATGCGGCGCCCTCGCCGACATCGAGGAATTCCAGTCGTACATCGGGCATGCGGCGAGTCTCCGGCGGCAAATCAGCGAGACGTTCTGACCTGAGAGGCATCGCAGTGCAACTTGTGGCAAGTTTCCGGCGTTGCCGACTTAATTCTTAGCTGCCCCGGTGTTGACTTATCGGGCGCGCAGCATGATTTTAGCGCCGATTTCCCGCCGCTCCGGTAACAATCGAAGGATCGCCTGCCATTCGTCGTCCCATGAGACCCGTTGCGCCCCAGAAGGATGGGCCGCAGTCCAACGAGGATATCTCCTCGCCCGAAGTCCAGCTGATCGATGGCGAAGGCGCCAATCGCGGCGTGGTGCGAACGCGTGAAGCGCTCGCCGAGGCGCAGGATCAGGGCCTCGACCTGGTCATCATCTCCCCCAACTCGGTTCCGCCCGTTGCCAAGATCCTCGATCTTGGCCGCTTCAAGTTCGCTGCCCAGAAGAAGGCGAACGAGGCGCGCAAGAAGCAGAAGGTGATCGAGGTCAAGGAAATCCAGATGCGTCCGAACATCGACACGCACGATTACGAGACCAAGATGAAGGCGGTAAACCGCTTTCTCGACGATGGCGATCGCGTCAAGGTGACGATGCGCTTCCGCGGCCGCGAAATGGCTCACCAGGACATCGGCATGCAGTTGCTGGTCAAGGTGCAGACCGAGCTGGCGGAAAAGGCCAAGGTGGAATCCTCGCCGCGCTCGGAAGGCCGCCAGATGGTGATGGTGCTCGCCCCCAAGTGAGGGCAGCCACACCGACGTGAATGCAAGGGCGGCCGCGAGGCTGCCCTTTTGTTTTGGGGTGAAGAGGTGAGCGCTGCGGCTGAGTGTACCGCTACCTGCACCTCCCCCTTCATGGGGGAGGCTAGGAGGGGGCCGTCCCGGCCGATTCTCGGAATTCCGCCCGCTTCACCTGTGCCACATACCCATCTACCGAATCCGGCACTTCGGCGCGCAGCCAATCCCTGAACAGCCGCACCTTCTTCGGCATCCGTCGCCCCTCGGCTGTGATGAACCAGTAGCCGAGCGCCGAGTCCACCGCCACGTCGAACGGCCGCACCAGTCGTCCGTCGCTCACCGCATCGGCCGACATCAGGTCCACCGTCAGCAGCACACCCTGCTCCGAGATCGCCGCGTCGAAGGCCAGCGCCGGGTCGTCGTAGCGCGGCCCCGCCACCTCGATCGGCGCGATGCCCGCCGCCTCGAACCACGGTTCCCAGGGCAGCATGCTGGCGGTGTCGCGGATCAGCGGGAGGTGTCGCAGGTCCTCGGGCCGCTTGAGTTTCCCCGCCAGCGCCAAACCGACCACCGGCGAGTAGCGATCGCCCCCGATCAGTTCGGCCGCGAGCCCCGGCCACTCGCCCCGTCCGAAACGGATGCCGCAATCGATGTCCGAATGCGTGAGGTCGATCATCGTGCCTGTCACCACCAGCCGGGTCTCGATCTCGGGATGCAGCCGGTTGAACTTGGCGATGCGCCAGATCAGCCAGCGCGAGGCGAATACCGAACCGACGGTCAGCGTTAGCACATGCTCGTCGGCCCCCTTGAGGTTGGCGATCCCCTCCGACAGCGCTGCGAACCCCTGCGTCAGTTGCGGCAGCACGGCGCGCAGCGCCTCGGTTGGCCGCAGCCCCTGCGGCGTGCGCTCGAAAAGCTCGATCCCCAGCCGTTCCTCGGCCCGCCGCAAATGCTGGCTCACCGCTCCCGGCGTTACGCCCAGCTCCTCGGCGGCGGGAGCCAGCGCGCCGCGCCGCGCCACGATCTCGATGGCGCGGATGGCGTTGAGTGCGATGGGGAAGGGCGAAGCCATATAGATTATCTATATCGCTCTGGAACTCTTGTCGATTGTCGCAGCGACCTCGAGAGCGCATATCGGCGGCACCGCAACACCGAAAGGAGGCATAGAAATGGACAAAATCTTCACACTGATCCGCGCTTTCTTGGCCGGCCTGTTCGACGATGTCTGCCCCGCCGACCCGGTCAGCCGGATGAGCCCGCGCGAACTGGCCGACCTGCCCGTGCACCATCCGAGGTGCTGAAGGCGGGGTTCAGTGTCAGTTCATCGCAGGGGCGTCACAAGCCGCCACTCTTCGAACCCTCAAAGGTAACATCATGAGAATTCTGGAACTCTTCGGGCGCACCAGGCGCCGCACCCCGCAACGCTCGGCCGAACGCGAGCGTGACTGGTCAACTGGCTGGACCCCGCGTGACTGGGCCGATCTGCCGGTCCACCATCCGCACCGCGACGAAGCCTGATCGGCCGCCTCAGGGCAGCGGGCCGGCCTGCCACAGCGTGACGCGGATGCCGCCATGCAGCACCGGCGCGCCGGGCTTGTCGAAGCGCAGCCCGGTCGCCTTGGCCAGCTCGGCGTCGGCGGTGATGATGCCGACCCGCCACCCGGAGAAATTCTGCTTCAGCGCATCGCCCAGCCGCCGGTGCAGCAGCAGCAGCGGCCCCTTGTGGCCGATACGCGCGCCATAGGGCGGGTTGACGATCACCAGCCCGGCGGGGCCTGCCGGCCGCTCCAGCTCCTCGACCGGCCGTTCCTCGAAGCGCACCAGCTCCGACACGCCGGCCCGCGTCGCGTTCTCGCCGGCCATGCGGATGGCCCCGGCGTCGCGGTCGCTGCCGCAAAAGCGCAGGTCCGTCGGCCCCGGCGACGCGCCTGCCCTCATCGTCGCCCACGCCGCGGCGTCGAACGAGCGCAGCTGCTCGAAGGCGAAGCGCCGTGTCCGCCCGGGCTTCAGCCCGGTGGCGATCTCCGCTGCTTCGATGACGAAAGTGCCCGAGCCGCACATCGGATCGAGCACCGGTTCGTCGCCGCGATAGCCGCACTGGCGCAGGAACATCGCCGCCATGGTCTCGCGCATCGGGGCGCGCGCCACGGCTTCCTTGTAGCCGCGCTTGTGCAGCGATTCCCCCGTCGTATCGATGGACAGCGTGACGAGGTCGTCCTCGATCCGCGCCAGTACCCGCACCGCGGCGTCATCGGCGACCGGTGCCCCGAACTCCTCGCTGATCGCCGTCGCCACGCGCTGCGCCGCCGCACCGGCGTGGTAGATCTTCGACTTGCGGCAGCTGGCCTCGACGCTCACCGGCAGTCCCGGGATCAGGAACGCGCCCCACGGCACCTTGCGCGAACGCTTGTCGAGCTGCGCCAGGTGCATCGCGCGGAACGACGCGATACGCGCCAGCACCCGGGTCGCACCCCTCAGCTCGAGATTGGCGCGCCACACGTCCGGCCAGCCGCCTGTGAACGCCACGCCGCCCTCCACGGCCTCGGCGTCGAACCCGGCGGCGCGCGCCTCATCGCGGAGCGGCGCCTCCAGCCCGGGCGTGGCGACGAGGAAGATTTCGAACTGCGGAGCGTCGGTCATCCTCTGCCGCTAGCACGACATCGCTTCGCCGGCCAATCGAAAGCAGCGCTCGTCACGCCGCGCTATTCGCAGAGCCGCGCCGTGCAGCTCTTGCCGTGGCAGCCAAGGTCGAGGTGAAAGTGGTCGCGGTGGAGCGCATTGGCTTCCGGGCCGAGCACCGTGGTGAAATGCGAGCAGGCGGCGCCGTGGGCGTAACGCAGCAGCCGCCCTTCCGGCGCCATGGCGTCAGTCCAGTCCGTCTCGACCGTCACCATGCGCCCGTCCTCCAGCCGGAAGCCGACGACGTCTATGGCGTCGGCGAAGGCGTGGAAGCTGAGATTGCCCTCGCTGGCGTTGTTGACGTTGCGGCACATGTACGACGTGCCCACCACCAATTCGGCAATGGTCGTGTTCTCGCGCCCCATCAGATAGCTGTCGACCGCCGCGACCCACTCGGGCAGGGCAGTCGCCATTCCGCAATCGGTGGTGATGGCGCCCGAGAACGGCACCATCCGGCCATTTGCGAGCGCCGCGCTGACCTCGAGTGGCGAGCGCGCGCCGCACTGCCCGTCCGCGATCGGCGGCAGCATCCTCGCCTCCACCTTGCCCTGCAGCACGGCTGGACAGGCGACCTGGTACTCGCGCGGCGGCGCGGCCGGCTTTGGGGCAGGGGGATCGACCGTCGCCTCCCTGATGGTCCACGCCGGCTGGATCGGCTCCCGCGCCGGCGTCGTCAGTTCGGGCGGTCGCGGGCGGGGGATGGGCGGGTCCTCGTTGGTCTCCTGCGCCGTCGCGGGCAGGCAGGCGAGCATCGCGATCAGGACCAATGAGAAGCGCATGGTGTCACCAACGCAGCCGCCGGCCGCAGGTTGCTCGTCTACCGGCAAACACCTGAAAACGCGGCATTAACCAGCACCGAACCCTGCACGCGTCATTCATTTGCGGTTCAAGCGCCCGGCTCGATTCTCTCCTGCAACAGGCCGCCATCAGAGCCGGCCTCGCATCAGGGAGCCTGAAGTAACATGCGTCGTCTCCTCGCCGTCCTCGCCCTCGGCCTCGTCGCCGCCCCCTTCGCCACCCCGGCCGTCGCCGGCCCGCACGAGTGGCACTACTGCCCCGCTGAAGCGCGCGGCAATGTGAGCCACAACGGCGATGACAGCTGGGTCGCCACCAGCCAGTCGAGCCGGCTGATCGACATGCGCATCGCCCCGATCGGCGGCATCACCGCCATGGTGTGCACCTACCGCATGTTCGGCACCGAATACTGGATCTACAAGCACCCCTCGCCCGAGATGCCGGTATGCCAGCCGAGCGCCGACAGCAGCCGCCGCCCCGCCTTCTTCTGCCGCCCGATCTGAGCCGTCCCGCTCAGCCGCAGCGGTCGAGCACCCGCCTGATCGCTGCGGACGAGCCAGAGGCGCCGAAATCGTTGCTGTCGTAGAAGTCGAAGCCGCCCTTGGCGTTCTTGTGCACGAACGCCACCGCCAGCGTCGATTTCGCCTTCTGGGCGAGCGAGGCCCACTGCCGCGCCACCGGCCCGCGTACCACCATCCACGCCCCGCCCGACTGGATCAGCGGCATGTCCTGCGCGAACACCGGCTTGCCGCCATCGGCGGTGAGCGCCAGGTTCATGCTCGATGCCCCGCTCACCTGCCGGCCCGGCGAGCGCACGTAGTAGCCGAGCGTCAGGTCGCTACCGCGACAGGCGAACTCGAACTGCGCCGCGCCGTTGTCGAAATAGGCAATGGGCACCTCCCCGCCCTCGTAGCGCCATTCGGCAGCGAGGGCGAGCGTTGGGAACAGGAGCACAAGCAGTACGGTCAGCAGTCGCGGCATTCGCATCCCCGGTGAACTGCCCCAGTTGTCGGGCCAGCAAGGTTTACGAGTGATTACCCGCAACGGAGGCGTGAAGACGATAGCTGCTGCTCTCGTCTCAGCGCAGGGAGAAGGGCGGGTAGTCGTCCGTCACCAGCAGGAAGGCATAGGCCCACACCCGCGTCCACCAGCGGCCCACGCCAACGACGAAGTCGAACAGGCCGCGCGGATAGGTGCCGGTGAACAGGATGGCGAACCACGCCAGCACCGTCACCACCACCACGGCCAAGCTGAGCACCGCGAGGACGATGTAGTGCGGGATGGCGAGCAGCCATTTCACCAGCGGCAGCCAGCGGTTGAGCTGCTCCGCCTGCGGATAGGCGACATCGAGGTGCACAGACTGCGCGTCGACGGTGGATGGATACCTGTCCGTCAGCAGCAGCACATAGGCGCCGACGCGGGAGCCGAAGCGCGCCAGCTCTACCGCGAAGTCGAACCACCAGCGCGGGTAGCGCTGGCGGAACACCAGCATCAGCACCGTGGCGACGAACAGGCCCGCGGTGATGCCGCCGCCCGTCGATTCCACCGTTCGCCCGGCCTGCTCGACGTGGCTGGAGGCTCCGCCATTGGCGATGAGCCCGAGGATGATGGCGATCGGGATGACCCAGATCAGCCGGAAGAAGGTGGTCAGCCGATCCATGTTGCCGGGATACTCGACGTCGAACCGTGCCGCGTAGTCGCTGAAATCCGCCATGAGATGCATCTCCTGATTTGAGCCCACGATGGCGCAGGGCGCGCCATTGCCACCTGACCTGGATCAAGGCGCACGCCGCCTCGCGTTAACCACCCGCCCCCGGCCCTGTTAACCCACCATAAACCATCTTTGCCCGCCCGTGCGGCTCTGGTATCAGCGCGCTATGAGCGTGCCCCTCGACCACATCCGCAATTTCTCCATCGTCGCCCATATCGACCATGGCAAGTCCACCCTCGCCGACCGGCTGATCCAGCTCACCGGCGGGCTCGAGGCGCGCGAGATGAAGGAGCAGGTGCTCGACTCGATGGATATCGAGCGCGAGCGCGGCATCACCATCAAGGCGCAGACCGTCCGCCTGTCCTACAAGGCGCAGGACGGCGAGACCTACATCCTCAACCTCATCGACACGCCCGGCCACGTCGATTTCGCCTACGAGGTCAGTCGCTCCATGTCGGCCGTCGAGGGCAGCCTGCTCGTCGTCGATGCCAGCCAGGGCGTCGAGGCGCAGACCCTCGCCAATGTCTACCACGCGCTCGATGCGGACCACGAGATCGTCCCCGTCCTCAACAAGGTCGATCTGCCCGCCGCCGACATCCCGCGTGTAAAGCAGCAGATCGAGGACGTGATCGGGCTCGATGCGTCCGATGCCGTCGAGATCAGCGCCAAGACCGGCCTCGGCATCGATCTGGTGCTCGAAGCCATCGTCCACCGCCTGCCCGCCCCCAAGGGCGACATCGCCGCGCCGCTCAAGGCGCTGCTCGTCGACAGCTGGTACGACACCTATCTCGGCGTCGTGGTGCTGATCCGCGTCATCGATGGCACCATCAGGAAGAACCAGAAGATCCGCATGATGGCGTCGGGCGCCACCTACGAGCTCGACCGGGTCGGCGTGTTCACGCCGAAGCTCGTCACCGTCGATGCGCTCGGCCCCGGCGAGATCGGCTTCTTCACCGCCTCGCTCAAGGAAGTGGCCGATACCAATGTCGGCGACCCCATCACCGACGACAGGAAGCCCACCGCCACGGCGCTGCCCGGCTTCCGCCCGGCGCAGCCGGTGGTGTTCTGCGGCCTGTTCCCCGTCGATGCGTCCGATTTCGAGGTGCTGCGCGAAGCCATGGGCAAGCTGCGCCTCAACGATGCGAGCTTCTCTTTCGAGATGGAGACCAGCGCCGCGCTCGGTTTCGGCTTCCGCTGCGGCTTCTTGGGGCTGTTGCACCTCGAAATCATCCAGGAGCGTCTCGCCCGCGAGTTCGATCTCGACCTCATCGCCACCGCGCCGAGCGTGGTCTACCAGGTCGAGCTCACCACCGGCGAAACCCTGGAGCTGCACAACCCGGCCGATCTCCCCGATGTCACCCGCATCGAGGAAATCCGCGAGCCGTGGATCAAGGCCACCATCCTCACCCCCGACGAGTATCTCGGCTCCATCCTGAAGCTCTGCCAGGACCGGCGCGGCATCCAGGTGAACCTCACCTATGTGGGCAACCGCGCCATGGTGGAATACGAGCTGCCGCTCAACGAGGTGGTGTTCGATTTCTACGATCGGCTGAAATCGATGTCGAAGGGCTATGCCAGCTTCGACTACACGCTGGCCGACTATCGCCCCGGCGACCTTGTAAAGCTCTCGATCCTCGTCAATTCCGAGCCCGTCGACGCGCTCTCCATGCTCGTCCACCGTCACGCAGCCGAATCCCGCGGCCGCCAGATGTGCGAAAAGTTGAAAGAGCTGATCCCCCCGCACCTCTTCGTCATCCCCATCCAGGCCGCCATCGGCGGCAAGATCATCGCCCGCGAAACGGTACGCGCCATGCGCAAGGACGTGACGGCGAAGTGCTATGGCGGCGACGCGACGCGCAAACGCAAACTCTTGGACAAGCAGAAAAAGGGCAAGGCCAAGATGCGTCAGTACGGGAACGTCAACATTCCGCAGGAAGCGTTTATCAAGGCGCTGAAGATGGGCGACGAGTAACTAGCTGCCGGCTCCACACGCAGCCACCTC
>JAEYYP010000169.1 GCA_023428425.1 Pseudomonadota bacterium | reverse complement strand
ACGAGAAGGCGCGGCTCTGGGCCGGACATCGCGCCGAAGTGTTCGCCGCCGAGGCAGATACCGAGGCGGCGCAGGCCGAAGTGCTGGCGCTGCTGGTAGAGTATCTGCCGGCAAGGTATCCGGCGCTCTATCGCCGCGATGGGGCAGCCATCGAGGTCGCTGGGCGCCGTGTCGAACTCGATGCTCGGGAGCCGCCGCTCGCCATCGCCGCGCGCCTCGTGCAGGAGGACCTGGTGCTGATGCGGCGCGGGACGGAGCACTGGCGCCTCGCGGCCGCGTCGCTGAGCTTTCCCTCGGCCTGGTTGCTGGCCGAGAAGTTCGGCCGGCCGATGCATGAGGTGCACGGACCGGTTCCTGGCTTCGGCGCGGGCACCCGCAACGCCATGCTGATCGAGCGCATGTTCGACAATCTCAGGCCCGAGGCCGGGATGATCCGTTGGAACTGGTCGCTGTTCGGCGATGGCCGCCTGTTCCACCCCGACAGCCACGCGGCCGTGTCGCGTTTCGGGGCGAATGCCGAGTTGGCGTGGTTCCGGCTCGAGCGGCAGACATTCCGCAAGCTGGCGATTTCCGGCGACGTGCTCTTCACCATCCGCATCTATCTCGATCCGCTGGATGAAGTGGCGCATCGTCCGGAGGGACCGACGATCGCCGCGGCGCTGTCCGGGCAGCTGGCGGCACTGACGCCGGATCAGGCCGAGTACAAGGGCCTCCTCGCGGAGCGCGAAACGCTGCTTGCGCGGCTGGCAGGGCTGATGGTCCGCTGACGCGGCTTGCCTTCGGCGCGGGATCGACTATCTAGGGCTGCGCGGGGACGACCCCGCCCCAAGCATGGGCACGCATTGCCGGGACGGCCCGGATATTCAAGGACCGTCACCATGCGCACCGTTCGCGACCGTATCCGCCATGCCCTGAGCTTCGAGATCATCGGGCTCATTCTCGCCATCCCGCTCGGCGCCCTCGTCTTCCACCACCCGATGGAGGATATCGGCGTCATCACCGTCGCCGCCTCGATTGTCGCGACGGTGTGGAACTACCTCTACAACTGGGGTTTCGACCACGCGTTGAAGCGGCTCACCGGCTCGGTGCAGAAATCGCTGCCGGTGCGAGTGGGGCACGCCGTGCTGTTCGAGCTCGGCCTCGTGGCGCTGCTGACGCCGTTCGTCGCCTGGTACCTGGGGATCGGCCTCATCGAGGCGCTGCTGCTCGATGTGTCGCTGGCGGTGTTCTACATGGTCTACGCGTTCGTCTTCAACTTCGCCTACGACCGGCTGTTTCCCATCCCCGGCGAGGCGAAGCGCGCTCACTGAGCGCGCCATCGCGTTTCACGTGAATCCGGCCTGACTACTTCAGCAGCCGGTAGGTCGAGACGATATTGCCCTTCGATGTCGTCTCGCTTTTCACCAGGTCAAGGCGCGTCGTTCCGGTACCCTCGGGGAGCAGCTTCCGGTACTTGCTGCCGGCCAGCACGGGGTGGGTGATCAGCGTCAGCTCGTCGAGCAGGCCGGCGAGGAACAGATGGTTCACCACCGAGATCGAGGCCATCACGGCGATCTCGCCGCCGTCCTTCGCCTTCAGGTCGGCAACGAACGCATCGAGGTCGCCGGCGATGATGGCCGAGTTCTGCCAATCCGGCAGGGTGGTGAGCGTACGGGTGGCGACGTGCTTGGGCACGGCGTTGATGAAGTCGGCGAAGCCGGCATCGGATTCGGCCTTGGGCCACCAATTGGCCCATTCGACGAACCCCTTGCGGCCCATGATGACCGTATCGGTGCGGCCGAGCACGCCGCCCAGCAGGCCGCCGAGCTCGTCGTCGAAGCGATCGAACTGCCATTCATTGGGGGCTTCGACGGCGCCATCGAGGGAGTGGAACAGGCCGGCGGTGACTTTGCGCAATTTCGTTTCCTGGTTGGTGGCCGTCCCGTTCGGGCGCCTTCATGGTCACGACGAAGGTGCCGGACGGAAATCGACACGGGTGGCGGAGGAATTTGAAGTGCTCGTTGCGGCCGCAACATCCCCGACGTGTCATCCCCGCGCACGCCGGGACCCAACTGGAAATTGGGGCCGGTGGCCAGGTGGGTCCCTGCTTTCGCAGGGATGACAGCGTTGTGGAACGGTCGAGGGCGGTGGCCCTGGCCGGAGATGGCCCGCTTCGGCGCCTTCTCAGTATTCCCCGCCCGTCTCGATGATGCCCGTGGTGATCGAGCCCGTCGCCGGGAACAGGGGGATCAGGCAGGCCTGGAGGGCGTGGTAGATGTCGCCCTTGCCGGCGAATAGCGAATAGGCCGGCTTCATGTCCTCGGTCAGCTGCTCGTGCCAGCCGCCGTTCACCTCGTCGATGTGGTGGCGGGCGATCACGTCCCAGATGTTGCGGTACCAGCTCTCGTAGAACGGGTCGTCGATGTGCTCCAGCAGGAAGGCGGCGGCGGCAGCGCCCTCGCTCATCGGCCACCACAGCTTGTGGCGCATGTCCGGCTTGTCGTCCCAGTCGAGGTTGTAGAAGAAGCCACCGTTCTTCTCGTCCCAGCCGATCGACACGGACTGGCGGAACAGCGCCTGCGCGGCTTCCGTCATCCAGTCGTGGCGGCGCTCGCCCAGCACCCAGAGCTGCATGAGGAGGCGCGACCATTCGAGCCAGTGGCCCGGCGTGGTGCCCGAGGGGCGGAACATCTGGTCGCCGACATAGCCCTTGTCGACGTTCCAGTTGCCGTCGAAGTGCTCGGCGACGCGGAACCCGTTCTCGCGCGCCTTGGTGTTGATGATCACGTTGGCGATGCTCTCGGCCTTGTCGAGGTAGGCGCTGTCGCCGGTCGCCTCGAAGGCGGCCATCAGCGCCTCGGTCATGTGCATGTTGGAGTTCTGGCCGTGATAGGGCGAGATCGGCGACCAGTCGGCGTGAAACTCCTCCTCGATGGCGCCATGCGCCGCGTTCCAGAAGCGCTCTTCGATCACCTCGGTCACGTCGGCGATCATGGTGTCGGCGAGCGGGTGGCCGACGAGGCTGGCCGACGAGGCGGCGAGCAGCACGAAGGCGTGGCCATAGGCCTGCTTGCGGCCATTGTCGGCAGCGCCGTTATCGTCCACGGCCCAGAAATAGCCGCCGCGCTCGGCGTCGCGATGGGTGTTCCACAGGTAGTGCATGCCGTGGTCGACGATCTGGTCAGACCCCGGCCGCCCGAGCAGGCTGCCGATGGCAAAGCAATGCACCATGCGCGCCGTGCCATGAATGCCGCGCACCGGATTCACCGGCTTGATCGGCGTGCCCGTCGCCGTCAACTCATGGAAGCCGCCCTTCGGGTTGAAGCTGCGGTTGCCATAGAACTGGAACAGCGCCTCGGCCTGATCGCGCAGCCACTGACGATGATAGGGCCGGGTGAGCCACGGGGTATCGGGGTTGGGCTGGGTCATGACGTGGCTCCCTCGGGTTGTCCGTTGGCGATAGGGCTAGCCGAGCGGACCGCAGGCGGCAAGGTGGCAATCGGGTGAGTTGCGGTTGTTGTCAAATGTGACTACATTGCTGAGATGAAGTCGATGACCCGGCCGATTTCCTGGATCAAAGCGGCGCGCAAAGCCTTCGAGCATTTTCCCGAACCAGTCCAATTTGAAGGGCTGCTTGCACTGACTACTGCCGCCGAAGGTGGCAAGGCCGAAATCGCGAAGCCGTTGCAGGGGCTCGGCTCAGGCGTCCTGGAGATCGCGTAGCGCCACAAGGGTGATGCTTGGCGCATCGTATACGCGGTGCAGATTGGAACGAGCCTGTGGGTGCTGCATGCATTCCAGAAGAAATCCAAAAGCGGGATTGCGACACCTGCCCACGAGATCGATGTAGTTCGAGAGCGGCTGAGGCGGTTGAAGGAGACACTCAATGAGCGATGATGATTTTGAACTGGTGTATGGCAGCGGAAACGTCTTCGTCGACTTTGGTCGACCCAACGCTGAAGCCGAACAACTGAAAGCGATCCTCGCGGCGCGGATCATCCGCGTGCTGAACGAGCGGGGCCTGACGGTCCGTGCCGCCGAAGAGTTGACGGGCACCGCCGCCGCTGACTTCTCCCGCATTCGCCGGGTCAAGCTCGACCGCTTCACCATCGACCGCCTGATGCTGATCCTCTCCAAGCTGGATCAGAAGGTAGAAGTTGAAGTGAGATTCGTAGAGCGGGCGGCCTAACAACAAAGGCCCCGGATCGCTCCGGGGCCTCGTTCATTCGTACCTCAGTGTCAGATCACGCCACGCCGCCCATGTGGGCCAGCACCGCCAGCAGCAGTAGCGCCACGATGTTGGTGATCTTGATCATCGGGTTCACGGCGGGGCCGGCGGTGTCCTTGTAGGGGTCGCCGACGGTGTCGCCGGTGACGGAGGCCTTGTGGGCGTCCGAGCCCTTGTAGTGCTTGACGCCGTGGCTGTCGGTGAAGCCGTCCTCGAAGCTTTTCTTGGCGTTGTCCCAGGCGCCGCCGCCGGCCGTCATCGAGATGGCGACGAAGAGGCCGGTGACGATGACGCCCATCAGCATCGCGCCCAGCGCCGAGAAGGCGGCGGCGGGGCCGGCGATCCAGTTGATGGCGACGAACACCAGGATCGGCGAGAGCACCGGCAGCAAGCTCGGTACGATCATTTCCTTGATCGCCGCCTTGGTCAGCATGTCGACCGCCTTGGCGTAGTCGGGCTTGGACGTGCCGGCCATGATGCCCGGGTCGGCCTTGAACTGCCGGCGTACTTCCACCACGACGCTCATGGCGGCGCGGCCGACGGCCGTCATCGACATGCCGCCGAAGAGGAAGGGCAGCAGGCCGCCGAACAGCAGGCCCACCACCACGTAGGGGTCGGCGAGCGAGAAGGTCAGGGCGCCGAGGCCCGCGAAGATCGAGCCCTCCGGCGCGTTGGCGGCGAAGTAGTTCAGGTCCTGCGTATAGGCGGCGAACAGCACCAGGGCGCCGAGGCCGGCCGAACCGATGGCGTAGCCCTTGGTGACCGCCTTGGTGGTGTTGCCGACGGCGTCGAGCGCGTCGGTGTTGTGGCGCACTTCCTTGGGCAGGCCGGCCATTTCGGCGATGCCGCCGGCATTGTCGGTGACCGGGCCGAAGGCGTCGAGCGCCACGATCATGCCGGCCAGCGCCAACATGGTGGTGACGGCGAAGGCGATGCCGATCAGGCCGGCGAGGTTGTAGGTGACGATGATGCCGACGACGATGACGATGGCGGGCAAGGCGGTCGATTCCAGCGAGACCGCGAGGCCCTGGATGACGTTGGTGCCGTGGCCGGTCACCGAAGCTTCGGCGATCGAGTTCACCGGCCGCGTGTTGGTGGCGGGATTGTATTCGGTGATGTCGATGATGAGCCCGGTGATCACGAGGCCGGCAACGCCACACCAGAAGAGCGACCACGGGGTGAACTGCTTGCCGCCTTCGAGCCCGAGCTGGGCGTCGAGCCCGCCGAAGGTCCAGGCGAGAACCGGCAACAGCACGATCAGCGACAGGATGCCGGTGGCGTTGAGGCCCTTGTAGAGGGCGTTCATGATGTGGTTGTCGCTGCCGAGCTTGACGAAATAGGTGCCGGCGATCGAGGTCAGCACGCAGGCGCCGCCGATGGCCAGCGGCAGCACCATGCCGGCGAGCTTGAAGGCGTCGGGCAGCACGATGGCCGCCAGCACCATGGTGGCGACCGCAGTCACCACGTAGGTTTCGAACAGGTCGGCCGCCATGCCGGCGCAATCGCCGACATTGTCGCCCACGTTGTCGGCGATGGTCGCGGGGTTGCGCGGATCATCCTCGGGGATGCCGGCTTCCACCTTGCCCACCATGTCGCCGCCGACGTCGGGGCCCTTGGTGAAGATGCCGCCGCCCAGACGGGCGAAGATCGAGATCAGCGAGGCGCCGAACGACAGCGCCACCAGCGAGTCGATGACGGTGCGGCTGGTGGGTGCGATGCCCATGAACTCGGTGAGCACGATGAAGTAGAGCGTCACGCCGAGGAGGCCGAGCCCTGCGACCAGGAGCCCGGTGATGGCGCCGGCCTTGAAGCTCAGGTCGAGGCCCTTGGCGAGCGACGTGGTGGCGGCCTGGGCGACGCGCACGTTGGCGCGCACCGAGACGTTCATGCCGATGAAGCCCGCCGCGCCCGAGAGCACGGCGCCGAGCAGGAAGCCGATGGCGGCGTAGGCGCCAAGCAGGATGAAGGCGAGAATGAAGATGACGACGCCGACGATGCCGATGGTGGTGTACTGGCGGCGGAGGTAGGCGGAGGCGCCTTCGCGCACCGCGGCGGATATTTCCTGCATGCGGGCCGACCCCGCATCGGCCCGCATCAGGCCTTGCGTGGTGACCACGCCGTATACAATGGAGAGCAGACCGCACACGACGATCGCCCAGAGCAAAAGAGTCATAGAACTGGTTCCCTCGGTTTAGAGGCCGACAGGGAACGCTCCATAGTTGCGGCGGCGCGCGAGCGCGCTCACCCCTCCTCGCCCCCTGGCGACGCGTGGGAGCAAGGTTGTGCCAAATCGTCACATTCCGTCAACGCCAATTGCGACGCGGTTTCAGGGCTTCTCGCGCTATTCGCGTCAGGCGAGGCCTTTGCTCAGGAGCACGACGTAGATCATCGCTGCATAGGTCAGCTGGTGGGTAATCTGGTCGACGCCGTGCAGGGTCCAGAAGCGGCGCGGCTGGGTGTCGACATGCACACCCCTAGAATAGTGGATCTTGGAGTAGTCGAGCAGGTAGTGCACCACGAACTCGGCCAGCACCAGGCCGACGAGTGGCAGCCATGCCGTGCCGGCGACCAGCAGCACGACAAGGCTCAGGCCGGCGTGGATACCGGCATGTGCATAGCCACCGACCTGGCGGAAATCGCCCTTTCCGGCCAGCATCCAGCCGGGCTGCATGAAGTAGTCGGCGACGTAGTGCTTGAGTTCCAGGCCGATGAACAGCAGGAAAAATAGTGCGACCATCCGGTCTCGTCCCTCGTGATCGGCGCCTTGTGCCCTGCACCGTTCCCCCGAAGTCTCGATGCTTACAGCCAAGGCGTGATGAGGCAAGCCCTGAGTTTTGCGATATGCTGGATGCCGGTGGGCCTCATTCATCCGCTGTTCATGGGCGTTATGGCAACGGGGTCGCGCCGAAGGCCTGTCTCCGCCACGTCGCGGGGGGCTGTCTTTGGAGTGGAGGTTTCGATGCGTGCATTGGGGTTGCTCGTCACATTGCTGCTGGCAATCGGCCTCGGTGCCGGTCCGGCGTTCGCCGCCGGCCCGGGCAAGGCGCTCGACGTCGACAGGGATGCGCGCGCCGAAACCAAAGACGGCATCAAGGAGCTGATCGTCGGTTCTGACGTGTTCATCGGCGACAGGGTGGTCACCGACGCCCGCGGGCTGGTGCAGATCAAGTTCTCGGACAACACCAAGCTGGTGGTCGGCCCCAACTCGGCACTGCTGATCGAGGACTACCTGCTGCGCGCCGACGGTTCGGGCGGCAAGTTCGCGATCAATGCGCTCTCGGGGACCTTCCGCTTCGTCACCGGCGGGGCCAGCAAGGACCGCTACCTGATCGAGACGCCGACGGGCACCATCGGCGTGCGCGGTACCAGCTTCGACTTCAACAGCGATTCCCGGCACATGTCGCTGCTGCTGTACCATGGCGCGGTGGTGCTCTGTAACTATGCGGGCCAGTGCGTCACCGTCGACGATATCTGCGAGATCGGCATGGCCGACCTCTCGGAGGCGCAGATCCTCGGCATCACCACCGAAATGGCCAATGCCGAGCGCAACCAGATGCGCGGCATGTTCCGCTACGCCGACAACCAGGCGCCGCTGCTCGGCCAGTTCCGCATCGCGCAGGCGCGCGAGTGCTTCAATCGCCCGGTGGTGACGAACGACCAGGAAAGTCTCGTCAGGTCGGACGACAAGCCCGATTTCGACGACAAGTATAACTACCGGAATTAGGCGCGGCCGAGAGCATGCTCCGCCGGTTGCTGCCTGCGTTAGTGGGTCTGGCCATCGTGGTGCTGCTGACTACGTTGCGCGTCGGCGATCCGTTCCCGGTGCAGGTGGCGCGCGAGATCGGCTTCGACTTCTTCCAGCGGCTGCACCCGCGACCCGATGCCGACCTGCCGGTGCGTGTCGTCGACGTCGACGAAGCCTCGCTCGCCGAGCTGGGCCAATGGCCGTGGCCACGTGACCGACTGGCGAGCCTGGCCGATCGCCTCGGCGAACTCGGCGCCGCCGCCATCGGCTTCGACTTCCTGTTCCCGGAGCCTGACCGCATGTCGCCGCAGCGCCTGGCAGCCAGTCTGCCGGGAGTCGATGCCGCGGCGCTGCCGGATCATGATGCGAGCTTCGCGGCGGCGCTCGGCCGTACACCGTCCATTCTCGGCTTTTCCCGCACGCCCGATGCGCGGCCCATGCCCGGCATGGCCAAGGGCGGTTTCGCCATTTCGGGACCCGACCCGAGTGCTGCCATTCCCTATCTCACGGGCGTCGCCGCGCCGCTGCCGCTGCTGCGGGATGCGGCTCCGGGGCTCGCGGCACTCAGCCTCAACACCGAGCTATCGACCAGCGCGGTGCGGCGGCTGCCCATGGTCTGGACCAGTGGCGCCAGCCTGTTTCCGACGCTGTCGCTCGAATCGCTGCGTATCGCCTTCGGGCTGTCGGGCGTGGTGGTGTTCGGCGACACGGCAGCGGAAGGCTATGTCGAGGGGGTGAGGGTTGGCGACATCACCATCCCCACGACTTCGAGCGGCGACCTTTGGCTCTACTACAGCCGCCCGGATCCGACGATGTCGGTGTCGGCGCGCGACCTGCTCGGCCCGCAATATCGGGCGCTGCGCGACCGGATCGAGGGCCACATCGTGCTCATCGGCACGTCGGCCTCCGGCCTGCTCGATCTCCACACCACCACGCTCGGCGACAATGTGCCCGGTGTGACCATCCATGCGCAGGCGATCGAGCAGATCCTGTCGGGCACCTTTCTCACCCGACCCGACTGGGTGCAGGGGCTCGAATGGGTCGAGTTCTTCGTCCTGGGGATGCTGCTGGTGCTGGTCGTGCTGGCGCTCGGGCCGGTGGCAGGGCTTGCAGCCGGCTTCGCCGCCCTGGTCGGGTCGGTTGGCCTGTCCTGGTGGCTGTTCGTCAACCAGGGGATCATGCTCGACCCGAGCTTTCCGCTCATCGGACTGACGCTGACCTATCTCGGCCTCGTGTTCCTCCGCTTCCTCACGACCGACGTCCAGAAAAAGCAGATCCGCCGCGCCTTCGGCTACTACGTCGCGCCCTCGCTGCTCAGCGAAATCGAGAAGAACGGCGACCGGCTGAAGCTCGGCGGCGAGATGCGGCAGGTGAGCGTGATGTTCTCCGACATGCGCGGCTTCACCTCGCTCAGCGAGACGCTGGAGCCCAAGCAGATCCTCGCCATCCTCAACACGCTGTTCGGGGCGCTGGGGGCCGAGATCGTCGGCAAGTACGGCACGATCGACAAGTTCATCGGCGACGCCATCATGGCGTTCTGGAACGCGCCGGTGGATGTCGCCGGGCACGAGGAGCGGTCGCTCGAAGCGGCCCTCGGCATGCGGCGGCGACTTGCCGAACTCAACGCCTCCGACGCGTTCGGGCTCAAGGCCGCAGGCGCCGGCATCGACCGGCTCGGCATCGGCATCGGGCTCTCGACCGGCGAGGCGCTGGTGGGCAACATGGGGCTCGAGACGCGCTTCGACTACTCGGCACTCGGCGACACGGTGAACGTTGCGAGCCGGGTAGAGGGCTGCTGCAAGGAGGTGGGCTACGATATCGTCGTCGCCGATCCCCTGCGCCGCGCCGTGCCCGATTTTGCCATGCTGGAGGCTGGGGCGGTGGCGCTCAAGGGCAAGGCCGGGCGGGTACCCATCCACATCCTCGTCGGCGACAGGGCGCTGGCCGAGACCGGCACCTTCCGACTGCTGCGCCAGAGCCACTCCGAAGCACTCGC
The DNA here is from genome assembly GCA_023428425.1 of Pseudomonadota bacterium. Classification (GTDB taxonomy): domain Bacteria; phylum Pseudomonadota; class Alphaproteobacteria; order Rhizobiales; family Devosiaceae; genus Devosia_A. The sequence goes on along the minus strand of JAEYYP010000169.1, from coordinate 10,103 downwards.
CGCCCTGCGCGAGGGGCGCGATGCGTGCGGCGCCATAGTCGAGTGCACGGCGCTGGGACTGCAGATCGAACCGGGCCTCGCGGGCTTCTACGAGCATCTCACGGCCCGCGCTGCGGATTTCCGCGTGGCTCAGGCGGCCGAATAGGCCTGCCGCATCTCCTCGATTTCGTCGAGAGCGGTATGGAGCGGGGCCCAGTCATCGCGTTCGGCGATTGGGGCCCACAGGGCTTCCATCTCGTCGATCAGCATGGTGCGCGGTCTTTCGCGGGCAAAGTACGGATGGTCGAGATTGGCATCGGCCGCCGCCGGATGCTCGGTCAGGAGGTACGACAGGGCCTCGAAGGATGGGCCGCGGTAGTGGTCCGCCGCCGGGCTCCGCATGGCGCGCCCGCCATCGCCGCCGCGCCAGTCGAAGAAGAACTGCTCGAACGGCATCTGCGTTTCGTAGAGGAAGTTGAACACCTCCTGCACCAGCGTGCCGTCGCGTTCTATCCCCAGTGATTGCAGACCAAGTCGGCGGAGCACCGCGCCCCATACCGAGCGCTGGAACTTCGGCCAGAAGCGGTTGAGCGCGGCTTCGAGTTCGGCATGGTCGCCGAGCGGCAGCAGCACTTCGGCGAGCCGCGTCAGGTTCCAGGCCAGCGTGTCGGGCTGTCGGCCGAAGGCATAAAGGCCGTTCTGGTCGAAATAGGCGGCGGTGAAGGCCGGGTCGTAGGTCGGCAGGAAGCGCCATGGACCGTAGTCGAAACTCTCGCCGGTGATGTTGATATTGTCGGTGTTGAGCACGCCGTGGACGAAGCCGGCGGCGATCCAGTTGGCGCCGGTCTCGGCGACCGCTTCGCTCGCGGCACCGAGCAGCTTGGCGGCCCGGCCGTTGTCGCCCTCGGCCCAGAGCGCCGGAAAATAGTGCTTCACCGAATGATCGACCAGTTCGGCCAGCCGCTCCGGTTCGCGCAGGTAGCTCAAGCGCTGGAACGAGCCGATGCGGACATGCGAATGGCTCAACCGCACCAGCACCGACGAGCGTGTCGGCGAGGGTTCGTCGCCGCGCTCCAGCTCCTCGCCGGTTTCGATCAGGCTCAGCGATTTCGATGTGTTGACGCCGAGCGCCTCCAGCATGGCGGTCGCCAGCACCTCGCGCACGCCGCCCTTCAGCGTCAGTCGCCCGTCGCCGCCGCGCGACCATGGCGTGCGGCCCGAGCCCTTGGTGCCGAGATCCATCAGGCGGCCGTCCCGCAGGTCTTCGAGCTGGGCGAAGAGGAAGCCGCGGCCGTCGCCGAGGTCGGGATTGTAGGTCTGGAATTGATGGCCGTGATAGCGCAGTGCCAATGGCTGCGCGAACGATCCGGGCAGCGGCTCGAAGCGGCCGAAATGAGCAATCCAGTGCTCGTCGGTCAGCAGGTCCAGCCCCACCGTGGCGGCGGCGCGCTGGTTGCGATAGCGCAGGATGTGCTCGGGGAACTGCGCCGGCCGCACCGCATCGAAGAAGCCTTCACCTAGCTTGGCATGGGTGGTGCGGGGTTTGAACTCTTGCGTCATCGCGCGCAAAGACCCCTCATCCGCCCTTCGGGCACCTTCTCCCACACGGGGAGAAGGCGAACACTCAGCGGCTTTCCCTCAGCAACACCAACGTCGCGGCCCCATCGCCTTCTCCCCGTGTGGGAGAAGGTGGCGGCAGCCGGATGAGGGGTAGTCGCACACTTAAAGCTCACCGCCGAAACACTCCTACCAATTCGACATGGGTCGAGTAGGCGAACTGGTCGACCGGCACGACGCGCTCCAGCTTGTAGCCACCGGCAATGAGGATCGCCGCGTCGCGGGCGAAGGTCTTGGGCTCGCAGGACACGGCGACGACGGTCTTCACCTTCGATCGCGCCAGTTCCTTCGCCTGTTGTTCGGCGCCAGCCCGTGGCGGGTCGAAGACCACGGCGTCAAAGGCGTTGAGTTCGATCGGCGCCAGCGGGTCGCGGAACAGGTCCCGCGGCTTCGCCTCCACCGGCTTCAGGCCCTGGGTGTGGTTCACGGCCTTGACCAGGGCGGCGATGCCGGGCTTGTCGCTGTCGGCGGCATAGACCCGCGCCGTCTCGGCCAGCCGCAGCGCGAAGGGACCGACGCCGGAGAACAGGTCCGCCACCGCCTTGGCCTTGCCGACGCCCTCGACAACCAGCCGGGCCAGCGTCGCCTCGGCGGCCTCGGTGGCCTGGAGGAAGCTGCCGGGCGGCAGTTCGACCGTCGCCTTGCCCATGCGCACCGAAGGCGGACGGGCCATGTAGACGCTGTCGCCGTTGAAGGTCAGCCGCGCCAGCTTCTGGGCCTGCGCGAACTCGGCGAGCTGCGCCGGACGCAACTTCCGCTCCGAGCGCACCGACAGGTCGAGCCCGGTATCGGTGGCAGTGAAGCTCACGTCGGCGTCGCCAGCCAGCGGCTGCAGGGCTCGCGCGATGCGCGGCGCATGTTTCGACAGCACCGGCACGAGGATCGGGCAGGCGTCGATATCGAGCACCTCGTGCGATTTCGCCCGCATGTACCCGGCGGCAGCCTTGCGCACATGCAGCGTCGCCCGCCGCCGCCCCGGCATCGTCGCATCGACCAGCGGCTCCACGTCAGCCGCAATTCCCGCATGGGCCAGCGCCGTCACCACCAGCTCGCGCTTGAAGGCGGCATAGGTCTCGCGGTTCATGTGCTGCAGGGCACAACCGCCGCAGGCGCCGAAATAGGGGCTGATCGGCTCGGCCCGCTCGGCACTCGGCGCGATGATGCGCAGCAGCGTCCCCCGCTCGCCCTCGCGAGCAATCTCCACCCGCTCCCCCGGCAGGGTGAAGGGCACGAACACCCGCTCGCCGGCAATCTGCGCAATCCCGTCGCCGTGCTGGCCCAGGCTCTCGATGGTGACTTCGGTCATGCTCCGGGAGGTAGCAGGGAAAGCCGGCGGAGGTAAGCCCGGTGTCACTCTCGCTGCAGGTCGAACCGCAACGGCGGCCAGTCGGCACCGGCCAGCCACTCTGTCAGGTTCTGGCGGAAGCTCACTTTGGAAACTGATGCACCGGTCCGCCACCACCATCTCACGTCGGCGGACTCTTCGCCGGTCAGCGACGGATAGACATAGAGACAGCCCAGATACTCACTGTCCACGCCTTCCATCACCCATGCCAAGCTGCGGCGGGATTCGAATTCGCGCTGGTGCCAGGCCAGGTCGAGGAAGTTCCTCTCCCTCGTCAGGCCCTCCGGCCAGGTCGATCCTGGATTGGCCGCCCGAATCTCTGCTGCGCTATCCATCACGGCGTCGAAGTCGCGATCAAGATCGTCGACGGTCAGGGCGCACAAGGTGATCTCACCCAAGACGTGAAGGGCCGGTATCGTTCGATCTCGAAAGAACGGGTGAGGCCTCATCTTGGCGGTGCGCTCACCATCTCCAGCACACTGGCGATCGAGAAGAACGGGATGGCCATGCGTTCGGTGAGGCCGGTGGCGCAGGTCGAGACGGTGGAGATGCCGATGCTGCAGCCTTCCGGGATCTGGGCCTTGCCGAAGCGGGTGGCGTGTTCGTTCAGCTCGGGGATGAACAGGCCCTTGTCGCCGGCGAAGCCGCAGCAGCTGATCGCATCGAGCACCACCACCTTGTCGGCCACGGCGGCGGCGAGCGCGTTGATCGCCTGCTGCTCCTTCATGCGCTGGGCCGAGCAGTTGTGGTGCACCGCCACGGCCGGCACCTTCTTCGTGATGGTCAGCCTGGGCAGCACTTCGGCGAGCAGGAACTCGGCCGAATCCGCCACCGGCGAGCTCCCCGGATGCTCCTTCATGTGCTTGGCGCAGGTCGAGGCATCGGTGACTACCGGATATCGGCCGGCCTCTGCGAGGCCATCGATCTTCGCCCGCGTCGGGGCGCCGACCCGCTCGGCCTCTTCCGGGAAGCCCTTGGACAGGAAAGGCTGGCCGCAGCAGTCACCATCGGCATGTTCAGGGACTACCGGGTCGAAGCCGGCGCGCTGGAGCAGCGCCACCATGGCGTCGGTGGTCGGCAGCATGCCGTTTTCGCGGGTCGGGGCGCCGAACATGCGAGTGGCGCAACTGGGGAAATAAACGACCTTGTCGCCACCCTTCGCCGCGACTTTCGGGGCTGCCGGGCCGGGGCGGAGCGCCTTTGAGACACGCGGAATGGCGCCACCGGTCACGGTTCGCGCCAGCTTGGCCAGAGCGTCGGTCGCGCCGTCGCCGATGATGGTGCGGCTGAAGGCGTTGGCGCCGACCGCCAGCTTCATCGAGCGCTCCACCGCCAGCGTGTGGCCGCCGACGAGGTGCGCGGTGCGCCGGTCGGCATCGGTGCGCCGTCGCGCCCGCTCGCCGATCACCATGGTGCCGGTCTCGATGCCCACCGGGCAGCGCAGGGCGCAGACATTGCCGGCGGCGCAGGTGGCGAGCCCGGCATACTCGAACAGCTTCTCCATCTCGGCGAGTTTTTGAGGGTTTTCGCCTGATGCCTTGAGCCGCGCCTTTTCGCGCGTCACGACGATGCGCTGGCGCGGGCTCATGGTCATGTGGTGGCTGGGACAGGCGGGCTCGCAGAAGCCGCACTCGATGCAGAGATCGACCACGGGATCGGCCAGCGGCATGCGCTTCAAGTCGTGCACGTGGACTTGCGGATCGGAGTTGAGCAGCACGCCGGGGTTGAGCAGGCCTTCGGGATCGAAGAGGGCCTTGATGCGGTGCATCACGCGATAGGCCGTGCTGCCCCATTCGCGCTCGACGAAGCTGGCGATGGCCCGGCCGGTGCCGTGCTCGGCCTTCAGCGAGCCGCCATACTGGACCGAGACGAGTTCGGTGAGGGCGACCGAGAACTTGTCGAACTGCTCGACTTCGGCGGGGTTGCCGAAGTCCGCTGCCATCTGGAAATGCAGGTTGCCGGCGAGGGCGTGGCCGAACAGTACGCCGTCATAGTATCCGTATTCGTCCAGGAGCTTGCGCATGTCGATGACGAAGTCGGCGAGGCGATCGACCGGGCCGGCCACGTCCTCGGTGAGCATCGTCGTGCCCTTGGGGCGGGTGGCGCCGAACATCGGGATGAAGCCCTTGCGCATGTCCCACAGCTGGTGGGCGCGTTCGCCATCTCCGTCGCCGAAGTCGATGTCGAGACCGCCTTCCTCGGCGAGAACGGCGGTGGCGAGGGCGACCTCCCGGGCCAATTCTTCGGGGCTTTCCGCCGAGACATCGACCAGCATGGCCGGCGAGTTCTCGGTGAAGAAGCGTTGGTATGGCGCCATAACAGGCAGGTGGGCCACGGCTTCCAGCGCGCGGCGCTCGAGATATTCGGCCGAGGTGACGCCGTGGGTCTGCTGCACGCCGCCATTGGCGAGGCGCGTGATGGCGCGGCCGCACGAGTGCGGGTCGGGGAAGGGGACGAGCGCCGTGACCTTGTGCGGGTGCTCGGGGATGGTGCGATAGGTCACCTCGGAAACAAAGCCGAGGGTGCCTTCCGAGCCGACGATCAGGTGGATGAGGATGTCGATGGGATCGTGGAAATCGACGAGCGCGTTGATGGAATAGCCGACGGTGTTCTTGATCCGGTACTTCTCGCGGATCAACGCCACGAGGGCGGAATCGGCCATGACTTCGTGGTGCAGATCGCTGATCTGCTGCAGAAGTTCGGCGTGTCGGCCACGAAATTCTGCCACTGACCGCGGATCGCCCGAATCCAGCACCGTGCCATCGACGAGCATCACGCGGAGACGGGTCATGGTGTGGTAGGTGTTGTAGGCGACGCCGCAGCACATGCCCGACGAGTTGTTGTTGACCACCCCGCCGATCTTGCAGGTGGCCTGGCTCGCCGGGTCGGGTCCGATCTTGCGGTTGTAGGGCTTCAGCGCCTTGTTGACGTTGGCGACGATGTTCGCGGGCCCGAGCGTCACGTGTTCGGCGCCCTCGTGTACCGTGAGCTTGCGCCAGCCATCGCCCAGCACCGCCAGCACGCCGTCGGTGATCGACTGGCCGCTGAGCGACGTGCCTGCCGCGCGGAAGGTGAGAGGCAGGCTCTCGGCGCGGGCGGCGGCGATGACGGCGCGCACGTCGTCCTCGGTATTGACGATCACCACCACGGCCGGCACCAGCCGGTAGTGGCTGGCATCGCCCGAATAGGCGTAGGTCATCACCGGGTCGGTCATCAGCCGGTCCTTGCGGATCACCCCTGCGAGCCGCGCCACTACGCCTGCGGCGGCCTTGGTCCGATCGCGGATGGGGTGCATGTCGTTCACTTCGGCCGTCCTCCTCGTCGCGGACACATGCTTATGACGTTTCGTCGGCTGCCGTAAATGAAAACGCCCCGGGCCGTGGGCTCGGGGCGCTTGGTCATTCGGCTGATGCGGCGTCAGCCGAGGTCGATGTCGGTGACGTCTTCCGCGCCGCCGGCACGGATTTCCTGAGCGGCGCGCCGCAGGATTTCGGCGACGCGCATTTCTTCGTCGGGGCCACGGCGGATGGCGTCCTTGATCGCCTTCTTCAGCGCCTTGCGCGCATCGTTGACCTCGGGGGCGACCTCATCGATGTCGCGGTCCGGACGTGGCGGCTGCGGCGGGGGAGGCGGGCCGAAATCGCCGCGCTGGCGGCCATGGTGGTGCGGACCGCCGCGACCGCCGAACGGCCAGCCGTCCTGTCCCATGTCGCGAAACTGCTCGCGCCACTCTTCCATCTGCGCCCCGGCCTTGCCGAGGAAATCGAGAGTCGATTCGATGGCCTCGCGGTTGTCCGCCAGGTGCGTCCGGCCCTCGTCGGTTATGGTGTAGAGCTTCTTGTTGCCGTCCACGGCCGAGGTGACGTAGCCGGCCTCCTCGAGGAAGGTCAGTGCCGGATAAACGATGCCGGGCGAGGGCGAGTAGATGTGGTGCGAGCGCTCCTCGATGGCCTTGATCAGGTCGTAGCCGTGCCGGGGCTGCTGCTCGATCAGGTACAGCGCGACGAGCCGAAGGTCGCCCGAGGCCAGCATGCGGCCGATGCGGAAATTGCCGCCCCAGTCACTACCAGCCCCCTGGCCGGGCCCGCCGCCACCCATGTTGAAGTTGAAGTTGCCGCCGAAGTTGCGGAACCCACGGCGAGCCATCGCCTCCATGCGGCGCCAGTTGCGGTCCCAGCGATGATCATGATTATGCATGCCTGTGCTCCAAGATATATCTTGCGATACGCTCAAGATGTGTCTTCCGTAAACTCGGTGCAAGAGTGTTCTGAAGATATATCTTGGAATGCATGGCTGGGAGTCCCGCATGGGGTGGAGCGGCGGCTGCGGAGGCCCTAGATATAGGTGACGAGCACCAGAGATTCCCCATGACCAACCCGTTCTTCGTTGCCTGGAACACGCCGTTCGAGGCCCCGCCCTTCGATGCGATCGAAACCGGACATTTCCGGCCGGCCTACGCAAGGGCGCTGGCCGAACACCGGTCCGAGGTGGCGGCGATTGCCGAGGCGGCCGAGGCCCCCAGTTTCGAGAACACCATTGCCGGGCTCGAAAGGAGCGGCGGGGCGCTGAAGCGGGTGGACATGGTGTTCAACCAGCTGAGCTCGGCCAATACCGATGAGGCCCTGCAGGCGGTCGAACTCGAAATGGCGCCGGTGGTGACGCGGCACTGGAACGATATCTTCCTCAACCCGAGACTGTTCGCGCGCATCGACGCCCTGTTCGCCAGGCGTGACAGCCTCGACCTCACCGGCGAGCAGTTGCGGGTGTTGGAGCGGTATCATCTCGACTTCATCCGCTCGGGCGCGGCGCTTTCGGCAGACGAGCGTCAGCGCTATGCCGAAATCACCGAGCGGCTATCGGTGCTCGGCACGCAATTCGGCCAGAACGTGCTGAACGACGAACGCGACAGCGTCTTTGCCCTGGGCGAAGCCGAAGTATCCGGACTGTCGGACGCGGCCAAGGCGGCGGCGGCCCAGACGGCACGGGACCGCAAGCTCAACGCCCCCTATGCGATGACGGCGTCGCGGTCCAGCGTCGAGCCGATCCTGCAGTCGGCGGCGGACCGTCCGACGCGCGAAAAGGCCTGGCGCGCCTTCGTGAAGCGCGGCGCCAACGGCAATGCCAACGACAACCGCAAGGTGATCGCCGAGATCGTCGCCCTGCGGGCCGAACTGGCGCGGCTGCTCGGCTACGAAACCTATGCGCACTACAAGCTCAGCGACACCATGGCGAAGACGCCCGAGGCGGCGCGCGGCCTGCTCGAACAGGTGTGGGGACATGGTCGACGCAAGGCGCTCGAGGATCGCGAGGCGCTGCAGGCACTCGCCGACGGCGAGGGCGCCGGGATCACCATCGAACCCTGGGACTGGCGGTTCTATGCCGAGAAGCTGCGGCTCGCCCGCTACGATTTCGATGCCAATGCGCTGAAGCCGTATTTCGAGCTCGGCAAAGTGGTCGATGCGGCGTTCTACACCGCCGGCCGGCTGTTCGGGCTGAGCTTCGTGCCGCGCGACGACGTGCCGGGCTACCACCCGGACGTGCAGGTGTGGGAGGTGCAGCGCGGCGGCAGGCCGATCGGGCTCTTCTACGGCGACTACTTCGCGCGGGCGGGCAAGCGCTCGGGCGCGTGGATGACCTCGTTCCGCGAGCAGAACAAGCTCGACGGGGAGCAACTGCCGCTGATCGTCAACACCTGCAACTTTAACAAGCCGCCCGAAGGCGAGCCGGCACTGCTGTCCCTCGATGAGGCGCGCACCGTGTTCCACGAGATGGGGCACGGACTGCATGGGCTGCTGTCGGACGTCACCTATCCCAGGATTTCCGGCACATCCGTGGTGCGCGACTTCGTCGAGCTGCCGAGCCAGATCTACGAGCACTGGCTCGACAGCGATCCGGTGCTCGACCGGATGACGCACTACAAGACCGGCGAACCGATCTCGGCGCCGCTGCTCCAGAGGATGCGGGCGGCGCGGAAAGCGGGACAGGGCTTCGAGACGGTGGAGTTCACTGCTTCGGCGCTGCTCGACATGGACTACCATGCCGCCGGGCTGGGACCGGAGGGCGATGTCGATGCCTTCGAGGCGGAGGTGCTCGAGGCCATAGGCATGCCCAGGGAGATTGCGCTGCGCCATGCCAGCACGCACTTCCTCCATATCTTCTCTGGCGATGGCTATGCGGCCGGCTACTACAGCTACATGTGGAGCGAGGTGCTGGATGCCGACGGCTACGAAGCCTTCGAGGAGGCCGGGGACCCCTTCGATCCGGCGACGGCGGAGCGGCTCTATCGCTATATCTATTCGGCCGGCGGCTCGCGCGACTATGGCGAGGCCTACCGGCAGTTCCGCGGGCGCGACCCCGAAGTCGGCGGGCTGCTGAAGGGCCGGGGGTTCGTGGAAGCCGTGGGGTAAGCCCGGCCGGGGGTGTGTGGAGCCGCGCCCGGGAGCCGGCGTCAGGGTGCCGGGTGGGTTTCCCCACCTCCGTTAGGCACGAGGGGAAAATCGATTCCGGTTCGCGCAAAGAAATGCTCTATATCCTCCCGGAGCGGAGGAGGCGGTGTCAGCAGGGCCCGGTTACGACCAAGGCTCCGGGAATAGGGCGGGATGCAACTCGACGACACGGCGACCATCCTCGGACGCGCCGAATTTTTCGAAATCTGCGACGCCGATCAACGGCGGCTGCTCGCCTTTGCCTCGGAGCGGAAGAAGTTTCGCCCCGGTACGGTGATCTATGCCTCGGGGGACGTGCCGGAAGGCGCGCATGTGCTGATCTCGGGCACCGTGGCGACGACGCAGGATGGCGCCGAGGGAAACCCGTTCCTCGTGCACGAGAGCGGCGCGCTGCTCGGTGCCATGAGCCTGGTGGTGGCCAAGCCTCGGCCGGTGACGGTGAAGGCGATCGACACGGTCGAAACGCTGCTGGTTCCCCGCACCGCGTTCATGAAGCTCGCCAACCAATACCCGGTGCTGGCGGCGCGGGCGGCGGAGCGGATCAGGGCCGAGTTGCTCGGGTACCTGGGGGCAGTGTCGACCGTGCGGGGGAAGATCGGCTGAGCCCTTTTGGCTGAACGCCCCCTCCACCATGCTTCGCATGGTCCGCCTCCCCCGCTGACGCGGTGGAGGACCACTGCAACGCCGCGGCTAGCCGTTGTTGAGGCGCTGAGGCC
>JAEYYP010000158.1 GCA_023428425.1 Pseudomonadota bacterium | reverse complement strand
CATCAAGGGTGGCCGCCTTTTCCTGCACCTGGAAGCGGTCGTAGTAGATGTAGGTTCCCGGACGGCGCTCGGTCACCGGTCCACCGCCGGGCGCCCACATGTCGGGGCTGTTGCCGGCGGTGATCTTGGGCACGGCGATGCCGGCCTCGCCGAACAGCTTCAGCGCCGTCTCGAACCAGGCATTCGCCTCGGCGACGCCGTGCTTGGGCGGGTAGGTCATCAGCCCCCCGAAGCGCAGGCCAGGCGCCATCTCGATCTGCCGCGCCAGCGCCAGCGCCTGGGCCTGCGTCTGCACCCCGCAGCGCCCTGCCCCGGTGTCACACTCGATCAGCACCGTCAGTGGCTTGCCGGCAGTGAAGGTACGGGCATAGCCGGAAATCGTGTCCGGGCTGTCGGCGGTGACGGCCAGCCTGATGCGCTCGTTCAGGGCCTTCAGCCGCGCCAGTTTCTTGTCCCCCACGATGTTGTACGGGAGGAAAATGTCGTCGATGCCGGCATCGGCCATCACCTCGGCCTCACCCAGCTTCTGCACCGTGATGCCCTTGGCGCCGAGCTCGATCTGGCGCCGCGCGAACTGCGGCAGCTTGTGGGTCTTGGTGTGCGGCCGCAGGTCGTAGCCTTCCTTGTCGGCATGGTCCTGGGCGCGCTTGAGATTCGCCTCGACGCGGTCGATGTCGATGAGGATTGTCGGGGTGTCGAGGTCGGCGATGGTCGGCATGTGCGGCTCCCTGAAGCGACGGTAATTGGACCCGAGCCGCCCCCGAAAGCAAGCCTGTGGTCCGGCCCTCACCCGGCTGCTTCGCAGCCCCCTTCTCCCAAAAGGGCGGGGAGGTTTGTTGCCGGCACCGCGATAGAGTGAGCTTTCCCTAACCGCATATTGCGCATGGACCGCTGGCTACCTCCCGCCCTTGCGGGGGAGGTAGCGCCGCTAGGAGCGATAGCGACGTAGCAGAGCTAGGAGCGGGGTATGACCGAGGCTGGTGCGATACTGTAACCTCGGGAGCACCCCCTCCCTACCTCCCGCTAAGACGTTGGCGCGCCTAAGCTTCGGTACCCTCCCCGCAAGGGGGAGGGTGGACAGTGGCCTGACCCGATCCATATGCGATTGCCTCGGCCCCTCCGGGGAGCGGGATGCCGAAGGGGGCGTCACGCCTTCCAGCGCTTTTCGGCACTGGCCCGCAGCACGAAGCCGATGATTTCGGCCGCCGCCTCGTAGAGCTCGATGGGAATGGGCTCGTCGAGGCTCACCCCGGCCAGCGCCTCGGCGAGCGGTGCATTGGCGTCGATGTGGACGCCCGACCCCTCGGCGATCTCGACGATCTTCTTCGCGATCTCGCCCCGCCCCTTGGCGACGACCCGGGGCGCATCGCGGGTGCCACGCTCGTATTCGAGCGCCACGGCGAGGCTGACGTCCTTGCTATTGTCGTTCATCGGGCACTGTCCAGAAGCTGGCCGGGCGTGGCGGGCGTGGACCGTGGCGCGCCGCGCTTCACGCGCAGCGAGGCGAGGTCCAGCCCGTGCCGCTCGATCGCGGGGGCAAGCTCGGGCAGCATCGCCTCGAGCGCCTCGGCTACGTCGGGATCGGCAGCCCATATCGAAACGCTCGCCGACCGGCCGAGCATGGCGATGTCGGCCCCCACTTCACCGGTCTCCGAGAAGTTCATGGCGAAGCGCATGCGCCAGCCGCGCTCGCGCTGTTCGCGCTTCTGCTTGCCGTCGCGCTCGACGAGAAGTTGCAGGATGCCGGTCTGGGTCCCCAGCAGCATGGGGATTTCCACCCGCAGTTCGCTCCGAGGCGCCGGCGCATCGGGCCGGGCGTCGACTGGGGGTTGCGACGCCGATTGCAGCAGCTTCAAGCGCGACAGCGCTGCATCGGTCTGTCCGAGGAGGGTCCGAACCGTCTCATCGCCATCGGCGATTGTGCCCGCGGCGGGCGGTTGTGGCTCGGGCGCGCGCGGTGGCTCGCCCCGGAGCGGCGGCGCCGGGCGCGTGACCCGGGTCACCGGGGCGACCGGCGCTGTCGCCTCGCTGCCGAGCAGGCCTGCAAGTCCCGAGCGCAGCGTCAGCAGGGCGGCCCGGCTGTCGCCCGGCGTCTGGCGGGTAGACGAGGCGAGCAGCACGCCCGACCGCAGGACAGCGGTCTCCAACGCCTTGCCGTCCGGGACGGTCCGGTTGAGGTCGACCCGGCTGGAGAGCACTTTCTGCGCCGCCTCGAGCAGTGGGCGAGGCAGTCCGGGCACGGCGGCGGTGACGATCGCGGCCAGTCGCGCCAGCAGGGGCGCCGCACTGTCCTGCCTTGCCGCGGCCTGCGCCGGAGCGGCCAGGTTCAACAAAGGCGCCACCGTACGGGCAGCGGTGGCGGCGGCAGTCGCGGCGGTTGTCGACGCGGCGAGCGGCAGTTGCCGCGCCACCACCGCAGGGTCGGCATGCGGAAGCTGCACCGGGTAGGGCGAGGCGTGGGTCGGCAGCGGCTGCACCGGCATGGCCGTCAGTGGCGTCGCAAGGAGCGGAGCGGGCGCCGGTTGGGGCAAAGACGAAGCGGCGGGCGTGGCCGGCAGAGCTGCTGCAACAGGGGAGGCGGTGACGACTGGCGTCAGCGTCGGAGTTGCGGGCGAGGCTGGAGCGAGGTTGCCCGGCGGTACGGACGGGGGCGGCGCAGCGCTGCCGGCCGGTATCGGCAGTACCGGCGCCGGCATCACGGGCAACGTCACTTGTGCCGCCGGCTGACCGGGTCCCGGCAACCCAGCCGGACCCGAGGGCGGAACCGGATGGATGGCCGCAGGTCCGGGCATGGGGGCTGCGGCAACGGGCATGGCCGGTGGCGGAATGGTCGGAGCCGACTGGGCCAATGCGGCAGGTTGAAGCTGCGGGGATGAAGGACCGGCGGCGACGGGCACTCCCGCTGGTTGCGCGACAACCACGGGTGTCGCGGCCGAGGCTGTTGCCGGGGGAGCCGGATCAGGACTCGACGCAAGCGATGGAGCCACAGCCGTTCGTGCTGCTGGATGCTGCGGTTGCGATGTCGATGCGGGCAGCGACATCGGTTGGGTCACCGGCGCCATCGGCGCCTGCGCGATCTCTGGCGCCTTGGCCATCTGGAGCCCGCCCTGTGCCTGCACCAGCGGTGTGGTCGGCGCCGGCAGCGGCAGGGGTTGTGCCACCTGCGGGGCAGCATTCGGCATCGACACGGTAACCGACGGAGTGCCCTGCGGGGTCGCAGTCACCCGAATGATGACGGCAGCTCCCGCCGGGAGCGGCGTGGCGAGCTTCAGCGCCAGGTTCTCCTGCCCGGCGGACAGCTGCGTCAGCCCGGCGGGAAGCGGTCCGACGACCTTGGCGTCGATCGTCTGGCCGAGCTTCAGCATCAAGGCGTCGATGCTGGCGCGCGCCAGCCTGACGGCCGCCATTGGCGGATCGGCGGCGGCCTGCTGGCTGCTGCCGCTCAGCTGAGCGATGAGGCTGGTGAGGTCGGACATCCGCGCACAATGCGCCGCGTCGGGTTAACGGATGTTAACTCTCTCGCTACTGGTCCAGTATGCGCCGCGCACGCGCCAATACAGGCGCATCCACCATCCGGCCATCGACGCTGAAGGCCGCGTCGCCACTCTCGGCCGCGGCCAGTACGCGCGTCGCCCAGTCTCGCTCCGCATCGGTGGGCGCGAAGCCGTCGTTGAGGACCGGCACTCCCGACGGATGGACGCAGGTGGCGCCATCGAAGCCGTGGGCCTTCGCCTCGCGGGCAGTTGCGGCCAGGGTGTCGAGATCGGCGTAGTCGGCTACGGACTGGAGCAGGCCGAAGCTGAGCTTGCCCTCGGCCTTGGCAGCATAGTGGACCATCAGCTTGGGGTGACGCAGAACCTCGGGGGTGGGGGTTCCACCCGTGCTGGCGGTAAAGTCCTCGGCGCCGAAGCTCAGGCCCATGACGCGCTGGGCGCGGGCGAGCGCGCGAGCGTCGAGCATTGCCGCCGGGTCTTCCACCATGGCGACGAAGGGAAGGGCGGCGCGGCCGAGGTCCGCTTCCACCGGGCGGAGCGCACCGGCAAGCGCTTCTAGCGCGCCCGGATCACCGGCTTTCGGGACGAACAGGCCGTAGGCACCGGCTCGGGCGGCGGCGATCGCGTCGTCGCGCTGTCGCCGGCCGGCATTGATGCGGACGAAGGCGGCGGCACCATTGCGCGTCACAGCGGCGATAGTGGCGGCGAGACGATCGCGTGCTTCGGTCTTGTCGCGCTCGGGCACCGCATCTTCTAGGTCGAGGATGATCGCATCGGCGCCTCGCTCATGCGCCTTCGCGATAAAGCGCTCTGAATGCGCCGGGACATAGAGGAGCGAACGCAGTCTCATCTGGTGACTGTAGCAGGGTCGAGCCCCGCCTCGATCATCACTTCTTCCGTGTGCTCGCCGAGTTCAGGCGCCGGACGGCGGAAGGTGCCGGGGGTGTCGCTCAGGCGCGGCACGATGTTGTGCACGGATAGCACGCCGAACTGCTGGTCCTCGACATCGACAATGATGCCTCGATCGATGAAGTGCCGATCCTTGGCGATGTCCGCGATCGAGTAGATCGGTCCCACGGTCGCGCCGGCTTCCCGCATGATGGCCAGAGCGTCGTCATGGGCGTGCCCGGCAAACCATTCGCCGACAGCCGCATCGACCAGATCGCGATGCTTCACCCGATCCGAATTGGTGGCAAAGCGCGGATCGTCGTTCATCTCCGGCTTGCCGATCACCTCGAAGATGCGGCGTGCCACCTGCGGGGTCGAGCCCGAGAGCGCGACGTACTGGCCGTCGGCACAGCGGTAGACATTGCGCGGCGAGGCCGTGTTCGAGGCGGAGCCCGAGCGCTCCTTCACCTTGCCGGTCACCTGGTAGATCGCCGCTTCCGGCCCCAGCACCGAGTACATGGGCTCGAGCAGGCTGAGGTCGATCACCTGCCCGCGCGCCCTGCCTCGGAAGCGGGCGAACAGCGCGGTCACGGTGGCATTCGCTCCGTAGACCCCAGCTATCATGTCGGCGAGCGCCAGCGGCGGCAGCACCGGTTCGCGATCGGGAAAGCCGGTGCGGTAAGCGAAGCCGCTCATCCCCTCGACAATGGTGCCGAAACCGGGGAACTGCGCATAGGGTCCGGTCTGGCCGAAGCCCGAGATGCGGACGACGATCAGGTCGGGATTGGCCTCCAGCAGCGCCTCGGGCGACAACCCCATCTCCTCGAGCGTGCCGGGGCGGAAGTTCTCGATGAACACGTCCGCCGTCTTGAGCAGCGCCCGCAGCGCCTCCATCTGGGGAGCCTCGCGCAGGTTCAGCTTCACCGAGCGTTTGTTCCGCCCGTAGGTCTTCCAGTAGAGCGAATGCCCATCGTCGCGCCATTCGCGCAGCGGATCGCCCTGCGGCGGCTCGATCTTGATCACGTCGGCGCCGAAATCCGCGAGCTGGAGGCTGAGCATGTTGCCCGCCACCAGCCGGCTCAGGTCGATGACGCGAATGCCATCGAGCGGTCCCGTCGCATTCGCGTCGAAACGGATCACAGCTCGACCACCTCGAGCCGCGACACGGTCATCCGCCCGGCCGACGCCATGCGCAGCCCCGCCTGGCCGTAGCTGAACTGGCTGTCGGTGGCCGAGACCACGTCCTCGCCGTTGATCCCCAGGCTCAGCCTGTCGCCGACCACGGTCAGCGCGACCCTCTGCGCCTCGCCCGCCCTGACCGGGAAGGCGGCGCGGGCCAGCACCGTGGTGCCGTGGTCCTGCTTGAGGATCACCGCCTCCCCGTTCTCGATGCCCGCCGCATAGAACCGGCTCGTGCCCTGCACGCGCGCGACGACCAGATGCGACTTGCCGGCGAGCGGCGTGAGGTCGGCCGTCACCGTCACGTCGCGCAGATAGGCGTTGCCGGTCCAGGCGTCCGCGTCCTCTGCGGTATGAGCATGGATGACGCCGTCCTGCAGGCTCCAGTGGCCGCGGTTCCAGGTGAAGCGGGTGATGCCACCCCACTCCTGCTTTTCCACCTTCGGGTCGATCGCGACGCGGCCCTTCCCCGAGACCGAGAAGTCCGACAGGAACAACCGACCAAGGAACTTCAGCCGCCCGAAATACTCGACCAGCACACCGATTTCGTCGATGGCCTCGTCGCACTGGGGGATGGTGAACTGATAGTCCTGCCAACCCTCCGCGCTCGGCACGTGCCACGCCCCCGTCTCGACGATCTCGCCCGAGATCGCCCGGCGCACATAGGGCGCCACCCGCAGGTTGCCGTCGCCGTTCCACGGGTCGAGCCACAGCTTGAACCTCACCGTCTGCCCGGCATCGGCGAGCGGCGTGAACATCGGCCGATAGCGCTCGTCGTCGAAATCGGAGCGCCGGTAGAACGGCTTCCAGAACACCCGACCGCCCTGCCCGCGCTCCAGCCGGTCGAGCAGCACCTCGAGCGCGCCACGGGAGTCCGGCCCCTGCTTCGTCTTCGAGGCCTTCACCTCGATCTGGTTGAAGGGTTCGGTGCGGAAGCCATGGGTCGACCCCGGGGCATCGAAGTCGAAGCGCACGCCGCGCCGCTCGAAATCCTCCGCCCACAGCGCCGGCGGCTCCTGGCCGCTCAGACGCAGCGCCAGCACCGTCAGCTCCCGGGCAAAAGACGGCGCATCCACCACGTTGATCGTGCCGATTACGCCGGAGGCAACCACGAAGTCGTTGATCGGCTTGCGGTACTTGTCCCAGCTCGGCTGCACCTTCTGGAAGGTGCCGACGATGGCGCAGGCATTGCCGGCGTTGCAGTCGGTGTCCCAGCCGGCCATCGTGGCGATCTCGGCGGTGCGGGTCAGCTCGCCCTCGCCGTAGAGAATGGCCATGATGGTCACGCCGGCATTGGGGATGATGTGGCAGACGCCTGGGTAGCGGTCATAGCCCCACTCGGCCGTCAGCATGTCGCGACAGGCGCGCCAGTCCGTCGGGTTCTGCTTGTGGAAGTCGATTACCGCACGCGCGACCCGGGCGTAGGTCGAGCCGGCATCGATCTGGGCCAGCCCGGTTTCCACGATCTCGTCGATCGACCTGGCCACGAACGCCTGGGCGATGGCGGCGGCACAGAAGCGCGCGCCGTTGAGCCCGTCGCCATCATGCGCCACCGAAGCAGCCATCGCAGACATCTCTGCCGCCCGCTTCGGATTGCCAGGGTTCACCCAGCCCCAGCTATCGATGAAGATCTGTCCGCCGATCTGCTCGGCGACCGTCGTGCCGTTGGTGGCGATGGAACCCGATTCCGGCGCCGGAATCCCGGCCTTCAGGTTCTTGTATGCCGTGTGCTCGGTGGAGTTGCCGAAGCCGCCCCACCAGTACATGCCGTGTTCCTCGGCAGCGTAGTTGA
>JAEYYP010000121.1 GCA_023428425.1 Pseudomonadota bacterium | reverse complement strand
GGATACGTTCATCGTCTACACGTCGAACATCTTCGCGATCCTCGGCCTCCGCGCCCTTTACTTCGCGCTGGCGGCAGCGATGAACCGGTTCCGCTACCTGCAGGTCTCGCTGGCCATCGTGCTGGTGCTGATCGGTATCAAGGTCGCGCTGGTGCCGTTCGGCATCAAGATCGACACCTTGCTGTCCCTCGTGGTGACGGTCGCGATCCTGGTAGGCGGCGTGCTCTTCTCGCTGTGGAAGACCCGCAACGAGCCCGATGTCAGCGCCGCCGAAGACCCCGAGCAGGGCCAGCTCGAGCCCTGATGCGATCCGCTTGATTGCGTGCGCCCACAGGCGCACGCTCCCTCCCGGGACTACCCACCGGGAGGGACAGATGACTGCGTACAACGTCGTGCGTTTTCGCGTGAAGCCTGGGATGGAGGACGCCTTCGTCGATAGCCAGCGCCGCGCGATCGAGAACAATGACATGCCGGGCGCATTGAGCGCCGCGCTGGTGAAGACCGGCGACCGGCAGTTCTGCTTCGTCGGCCGCTGGGACGACTATGATGCGATTATCGCCGCCCGCCCCCAGATGATCGGATTCCTCGACGAGGTTCGCGACTACCTCGAGGACCTCGGCGGCGGCCTCGGCGTCACCGACCCGATCTCCGGTGTCGCGGTAGCCGAGCACACGAGCTAGTTGCCGGCCACGATAGGTTGACGTAAACGTCAATCCATGAACCCGATCACCGCCGGTCGCCGGCATTTCGAGGACCTCGCGCTAGGCGAGGAGGTTACCCTGGGCAGCATCACCGTGACGAAGGAGATGATCGTCTCCTTCGCCCGGGAGTTCGACCCGTTTCCATTCCACCTGGACGAAGAGGCGGCGCGGCGCTCGCTGCTCGGCGGCCTCGCCGCATCCGGCTGGCAGACCGCGGGCCTGACCCTGCGCCTGCTGACCGACGCCTTCCTCAGCCGCATCGCCTCCGCGGGCGGGCTCGGCTTTTCCGACCTCAAGTGGAAGCGGCCGGTGATGAAGAACGACACGATCACCGGCACTGGCCGCATCATCGAGCTGCGCCGCTCGCGCCACCACCCGCAGTGGGGCGTGCTGACCATCGAGCTCGAAATCCGCAATCAGAAGAACGAGCCGGTGATGGGGATAAAGCTCGCCAACCTGATCGAGACGCGGCACCCCGAAGCGCCGGAGCCGGAGGTCGTGTCGTGACCCGCTGGTTCGAGGATATCACCATCGACGAAGCCTTCCTGCTGGGTAGCCACACGTTCACCGAGGAGGAGATCGTGCGGTTCGCGGCGCAGTACGACCCGCAGTACTTTCATATCCAGGGCACCGGTGCCGAGCACAGCCACTTTGGTGGAGTGATCGCCTCGGGCTGGCATACCGTGGTGATGGGCCACCGGAAGATGGTCGACGCGCTGGCGGCGGAGGAGGAGCGGCTGCGCGGACTGGGCCAGGAACCGGGCGTGTCCGGCCCGGGCGCCGGCGTCAACCGCATGGACTTCAAGGCCCCGGTGCGGCCGGGCGACACGGTGACCTACACGCTTGTGGTCTCGGCCAAGCGACCGTCGAACTCCCTGCCCGGCTGGGGCATTCTCACCAATCAACTGAGCGGTGTGAACCAGCGGGGCGAACCGGTCTACCATGCCGAACTGATCGGCTTTTCCAAGCTGCGTGACTTCAAAATGCCGCTTCGCTTGCGCATGCTGGAGGCGTTGACCAAGCTCCCCGGATTGGGGAAGTTGCTGACCAAGAGTCGATAGCCGCGGCGCGGAGGCCAGTACCTTCGCAAGCGCCCGAACGGAGTAGTATAGCGCCATGCGCCACGCCCTTGCCTGCTTGCTCCTGCTTTCGTTCGCCCTGCCCGCCTCGGCCCAGACGATGAGCGGCGTAGGCGTGGAAGGAAACTGGGGGTGCCGCGCCAACATCGACGGCACGCGCGCCGGGCTGCTGACCATCTATGCCGGCGCCTATTCCTACGCTTCGGCCAATTTCGGCTCGGCGGCCTCGGGCACCGGCACCGCCGAGATGGCGAGCAACGGTGTGACGTTCCTCGATGGCAACCTCGTGGTCGGAGCGGGCATCACCACCGCGATCCTGGGCTTCGACGACACCGGGCGCGACGTGCTGCAACTCTACACAGCCGAAAAGAACGTCCTCACCTGTACGCCACGGGGTTGACCCCTCGCTGGCGCGGGACTATGCAGGCCACCTTCTCAAAGAGGTCTTCGCCCGAAAATGATCTGAGCACTGCCGCGGACGCCCGAGTTGCTGCCTCCCTCGCTTGTCGAGCGGCGGTTGCGCGCGGATGCCGGCCGGTAGCAGTGCCCGGAGACATTGATCTGTTGCGCGCTCGATAGAGCGGAAAGTCCTTCCGAGAGCGCTCCCGGATCGCGAGCCGATCCCGTCCCGGCCTCCCTGGCGTCCAGTCCCCTTCACCCTCATCGCCAACTGCAGCGCGTCATTGCGCGTCGCTGCGCCATGACTCCGTGCGCCGAAAACCGGCGCAGCGGAGAAGGAGCGAACTCATGCCCAAGTTCATGACCTACCAGCGCCCTACCCCGGTAAACAAATCCGCTTGGGGTGGCGGCAAGGCCGGCGGCAATCCGTATCAGCCAGCGCGGCGTAGCCCCGCACCGCCGATTCCGGACCAGTCCGCCGCGCAAGTGCTTCCCGCCCTTCCCCGGTCTCCGAACCGGGCCAAATGACAAGACGCCCCGCCTTGCGGCCGGGGCGTTCGTTGATGGTAGCGCCGACGGGTGTCAGTTGAGCAGCAGTTCACGGTGGCTCGGTGTCTGCAGGTCGATCAGTTCCTGCTCCAGTTCCTCGCCGGTTGCCGCATCATAGCGACCGGTGCGGAACGTCGAGATGATCTCGTTGATGCGCGATGCGCGCAGGCGGAACGTTCGCTCGCTCTCGCCATCGAAACGCCTGGTCGTTACCGGCGGCCACCCGTCCATAGCATCCTCCGTATTCAGTACGGTTGACGCTAAGGCATTGAAGTTAGATGCCGTTGAGCCGACGGTTAGAATTTGGAGAGAAGCTCAGCGCCGGCTGGCCATCATGTAGCCGACGCCGCGAACCGTCTCGATGAGCGAGTCCTCGCCCGGCACGTCGATCTTGGCGCGCAGGTAGCGGACATAGACGTCGACGATCTTGGTGCCCGGATCGTAGCCGTAGCTCCATACTCCGTTGAGCAGACGCTCGCGGCTCACCACCTTGTCGGCGTTGCTCATCAGGTAGCGCAAGAGCTCGAACTCGCGGGCGGTGAGGGTCAACGGCCGGCCATCGCGGGTGACACGGCGCGACTCGGGATCGAGGCTGAGCGGACCGACCCTCAGTTCCCCCTCGGCGTCGTCGAGATCGGCCCGGCGGCGCCTGAGGGCGACGATACGGGCCAGCAATTCCTCGAAGGCGAAGGGCTTGGTCATGTAGTCGTCGGCGCCGCCCTTGAGGCCTTCGATCTTGTCGTCGAGCGAATCGCGGGCAGTCAGCATGAGGATCATCGCCTTGCCGCGCTCCCCACGCAGGATCCTGGCGACCTCCAGTCCATCGATATAGGGCAGCATGCGATCGAGGATGATGAGCTCGAACTCGTCGGAGCGGGCCCGCTCGAGCCCGTCCCGGCCATCGAGCTCGACCGCCACCTGGTGGCCTTCGGCGGCGAGACCACGCTCGAGGAAACCGGCAATGCGGCGATCGTCCTCCACCACCAGTATCCTCATTCTCCCTCCCTCAACGGCAAAGTCACGGCAAGAACGGCCCCGCCTTCAGCCCGGTTGTCGAGGCTGATGCGACCACGGTGCAGTTCGACGATCTCGCGCGCAATAGCGAGACCGATGCCGATGCCGCGATTGTGTAGCTCGCGCTCGCCGCTGCCGCGGAAGAAACGTTCGAACACGCGGGGCTTCTCATCCTCGATGAGGCCGGGCCCCTCATCGGCCGTTTCGACCACGACGGTGGCCCCGTCGCGCCGGGTGCTGATGGTCACGGTGCTGCCAGGGGCGGAGTGCTTGACTGCGTTGTCGAGGCCGATCAGCAGCACGCGCTTCAGTCGGCGTGGGTCGCCCTGGACAAGGGCGCCTTCGTCCGCAAGGTCGGTGGCGATGGTGACCTCGCGCGGCTCGGCGAGGCTGGCCCCCTCCCCCGCCGCGCCAGCGACGATCTCGGCGACAGGCACGACGACGGGGCGGAACTCCTGACCCTCGGAATCGGCGCGGGCATAGGCGATGAGGTCCTCGAGCAACTCGCCGAGTTCGGTTGCCTGCCCTTGGACGCGCTCCAGCGTCTCGCGCAGGTCTTCGAGTCCCGGCGAGCCGCGCAGGCCCACCTCGGCCTCACCGCGCAGGATGGTGACCGGGGTCCGGAGCTCGTGGCTGATATCGGCGAGGAACTGCGCGCGCCGCATCTCCAGCGCCGCCAGCCGCTGTTCGGCATCGCGCACCGCCCCGTCGCGAACCGCAGCCTCGCGCGCCGCCTCGGCCTCGCGGCGACGCAAGGCGCGAAAGGCGAAGAGCCCCATGAGAAGCAGGCCGGCGACGCCGACCCCTGCGATCGCTGCAGCAACCAGTGTCAGCTGCTCGCGGGCCGCCCCTGCATCGGCCTCGAGTTCTCTCACCTCGTCCCGCTCGCCCTGCAGTTCGCTGTCGATCAACGGCTGGAGCTCGTTGGAGAGCCGGAACGCAATGTCGAGGTTGAACAGGGAGCGTGCCTCCTCCTGCCGGCCGTCGCGCAACAGGATCAGCATGCGGGCGGTCGAGCGGTCGATGGCGTGGTAGAGCTCGGTCATGCGCCGGGTGTTATCGAGCTCCGGAAGGGCGCCCTGCACATCGCCTGCCCCGGCCAGCGCCGCGATCTGGTCGCGGGTAATCTGCGACAAGCGGGCGAAATGGCGCGCCATGGCAACCCGGGAGTTGCTGAGAAAATCCGGGCCGTTGCGGTTGAGCAGCAGGACCATGGCGACGTTCTCGCCATACTGGTTGGCGGCCCCGTCGATGGCGGCAAGGGTCACCAGGCGCTCGTGCACGCTGGCAACGCGTTGCGCGAGGTAGCCGGATTGCCAGAGCGCATGCGCCGCGGCCGCGCCCAGCGCGCCGAGTACCAGCACCGCCCACAGGACCAGCGCCGCTATCAGTGCCCGAATGCTCATGCCGGCGATCCAACTCCCCCGCCCGAACCTAGCATCGTTCGCGGCAGGCGCGCCAACGGGCCGGGATCAATGAGGTGCATTGAGAACGAGAGTCAGTGGCCCTCGAAATCGATGAGCTTGTAGACCTCGACGCCGGCATGACGGAGCTTCTCCGCACCGCCAAGGTCGAACAGGTCGATGACGAACCCGGCATGCTTCACCTCGGCGCCGGTGCGCCGCAGCAGCGACACCGCGGCGAGCGCCGTGCCGCCGGTGGCGATCAGGTCATCGACCATCAGCACCCGGTCGCCGGGCTTGATCACGTCGGCATGGATCTCGATCGTGTCCACGCCGTATTCGAGGGCATAGTTCTGGCCGATGGTCTCACCCGGCAGTTTGCCCTTCTTGCGCACTGGCACGAAGCCGACGCCGAGCGCGATCGCCACTCCCGCCCCGAAGATGAAGCCACGAGCCTCGATGCCGGCGACATGGGTGATGCCCAGGTGCCGATGGGCCTCTGCGATCCGCTCGACGCTGGCGCGGAACCCCTCGGGGTTCTCGATCAGCGAGGTGATGTCGCGGAAAAGGATACCCTTCTTGGGATAGTCGGGGATGGAGCGGACGAGGGATTTCAGGTCGAGCATGAGTCTGGCCGGCAGGAATGACAAACGCCGGTGACCCTAGGGTCTCCCGGCGTTCCGCGAAAGCCCGAATCTGCGATGGGTGACGGCTCGCGCCGGGCCTCAGCGCTTGGTGCTGTTGATGAGCTTGCGCGCCAACTGGCCGGCCTTGTAGGCGCCGTTGAGCGTAGCTTCCTTGGCGGCGGCCTGCACCTTGGGGTTCAAGATCACCGGCGCTGCCGCCAGCACTGCGGGATGGGTCGCCACGCGCTTCGCCAGAGTTACGGCGGTGAGTGCGGTACGCAGAATGGACATTCACGGCCTCCCGGTTTGTTCCGACAATATCGGCGAGGGCGCGCTGCTTCGCAAGTCCGATCGCCTCGAAATGAAAGGGGCCCACACGGGGCCCCTCAAATCAGCATGGCGTCAAGTCGCTCAGTGCTCGACCTTCGACCACAAGCGGCGCTTCACCATGTACATGATGCCGGCGAAGACGATGAGGAACACCATGACCTGCAGGCCGGCCTCCTTGCGCGCCACGAGGTGCGGCTCGGCCATCCACATGGCGAAGGCGGCGAAGTCGCGCGAGTACTGATCGACGGTCATCGGCACGGTGGTGCCGTTCTCGGCCTCGGCATAGGTGACGAGACCGTCGGACAGCGGCGGCGGCATGCCGATCGCATGGCCGGGGAAGTAGTGGTTGTAGTACTTGCCCTCGGGGATTTCGGCACCCTCGGGGATCTCTTCCTCGTAGCCGGTCAGCAGCGCGTGGATGTAGTCCGGGCCGCCTTCGGCATAGGGCGTCACGTAGTTCAGCAGCCACCACGGGAACGGCTGGCTGGTGTTGCGCGCCTTGGCGATGACCGACAGGTCGGGCGGCGCAATGCCGCCATTGGCCTCGGCTGCCTCGATATCGTTGGCGAAGGGCGACGGCCAGCGATCGGCCGCCACGGCCGGGCGGGTACCGCCTTCGGCCTCGATGTCGGCGATGCTGTACTCGGCAGCCAGCGCTTTCACCTGACCTTCGGTGAAGCCAGGGCCACCCTTTTCGGACAGGTTGCGGAAGGCCAGCAGGCGAGCGCCGTGGCAGCTCGAGCAGACTTCGCGGAAGACCTGGAAGCCACGCTGCAGCTGGTTCTGGTCATATGTGCCGAAGAGGCCGGCGAAGGACCACGGCTCCTTCTTGATCTCGATCCCGGCCTCGGCCGCCATGGCCGGGGTAGCGGCGACGGCGAGACCGATGCAGAGGGCGCCGAGGATGCTCTTGATCTTGTTCATTTTCTAGCAGCCCCGAAGCTCAGTGTGTCGCCTGCGCCGCCGGAGCGGCGTCGTGCTTGAGCACGGATTCGGAGATCGACGGCGGCAGCGGCCGCGGAACTTCGAACCGGCCGAGCAGCGGCAGGATGACGATGAAATAGGCGAAGTAGTAGACGGTGCAGATCTTCGAGAAGTCCGCCACTGCGATGCCGAGAACCTTGCCGTCGGCCGCCGAGGCGCCGAGGTAGGCGAGCATCACGAAGTTGACGATGAACAGCCAGTAGAACCACTTGAACACCGGCCGGAACGCGCCGGAGCGCACCTTGGAGGTGTCGAGCCACGGCACGAAGAACAGGACCAGCAGCGCACCGGCGAAGAAGATGACGCCGCCGAGCTTGGAGTCGATGAACAGGATGTTGAAGTCGATGGCGCGCAGGATCGCGTAGAACGGCAGGAAGTACCATTCGGGCTCGATGTGGGCCGGCGTCACCTGGCTGTTCGCCATGATGTAGTTGTCGGCATGGCCCAGCAGGTCCGGCGCGAAGAACACGAACCAGGCGAAGGGGATGCAGAACACCACGATCGCGAACAGGTCCTTCATCGTGTAGTACGGATGGAAGGGCACGGTGTCGCGGCTCGACTTCACCTCGACGCCGATCGGGTTGTTGTTGCCCGGAATGTGCAGCGCCCAGATGTGCAGGCCGACCACGGCCGCGATGACGAACGGCAGCAGGTAGTGCAGCGAGAAGAAGCGGTTGAGCGTGGCGTTGTCGACGGCGAAGCCGCCGCGCAACAGCTGCAGGATCGGATCGCCGACCACCGGGATGGCGGCGACGATGTTGGTGATCACGGTCGCGGCCCAGAAGCTCATCTGGCCCCACGGCAGCACGTAGCCCATGAAAGCCGTCGTCACCATCAGCACGAACAGCAGCACGCCGAGGATCCAGAGGATCTCGCGCGGCGCCTTGTACGAGCCGTAGTAGAGGTTGCGGAACATGTGGATGTAGACCGCGAAGAAGAACATCGAGGCGCCCACGGCGTGGACGGCCTGGATGATGCGGCCGCCGTTCACGTCGCGGCGGATGTGCTCCACCGAGTCGAAGGCGAGGTCGACATGCGGGGTGTAGTGCATCGCGAGCACGATGCCCGTGACGATCTGCACGCCGAGCATGAAAGCGAGGATGCCGCCGAAGGTCCACCAGTAGTTGAGGTTCTTCGGAGTCGGGAAGTCCATCAGGTGCTCTTTGGCGAACCTGATGAGCGGCAGGCGGTCGTCGACCCATTTCTCGACGGCGTTGCCCGGGACGTAGCTGGATTCGTGAGCCATTCTTCTAGTGTCCCTTAGCCGATCTGCACGAGCGTATCGGAAACGAATTCATACGGCGGCAGCACCAGGTTGGTCGGTGCCGGGCCTTTGCGGATACGGCCCGCGGTATCGTAGTCCGAGCCGTGGCACGGGCAGAACCAGCCGCCGAACTCGCCGGCCTCGCCCACCGGGATGCAACCTAGGTGCGTGCAGTTGGCGATCATGATCAGCCACTGCTCGTGGCCGGGCTTGGTGCGCTGCTCGTCCGTCTCGGGGTCCTTGAGGTCGCTCATCGGCACGGCCTTGGCCGCCTCGATCTCGGCAGCGGTCCGGTGACGGATGAACACCGGCAGGCCGCGCCACTTGATGGTGACCGACTCGCCCTCGGCGATGTTCGACACGTCGAACTCGATGCTGGCGAGCGCCAGGACCGACGCGTCGGGGTTCAACTGGTTGATGAGGGGCCAGGCAACGCCGGCGACGCCAACCGCGCCAACCGCGCCTGCCGCGACATAGAGAAAATCGCGCCGGCCCGCTTCGGGACCGCCCTGATGTGCCGTATTGGATTGCGTCGCCAAGGTTAGCTTCCGTCTATTGTGACCAGATCAGCGCCTCGGTGCGCCCGGCCGCCGCTGATACGCAGGCATAACCGAACCCCGCCCTCAAAGGCGCGTGATTTGGGCGTTCTTTTGGCACTGTCATGGCAGCTTGTCCAGCGCCGCCACAGATGACTTGCTGCCGCTGCGACACTATAGCAACGACCGGCAAAGCTTGTGAAATCCTTCCTTCGAGAGTCCAGAAAAATCCGCGTCGCCCTCGCCCTCTACCAGCCCGACATCGCCCAGAATACCGGCACCATGCTGCGGCTCGGCGCCTGCCTCGGGGTACATGTCCACATCATTCACCCGACCGGCTTCCCGTTCTCGGCCAGGGCCATCAAGCGCGGGGCGCTGGACTACCTCGAGCATGCCGAGTTCACCGAGCACGCGAGCTGGACGCATTTTCGCGACTGGCAGGTGGAATCGGGGAGACGTCTCGTTCTGCTGACGACCAAGGCCCCGGCCTCAGTCTACGAGGGCCGTTACAGTGCGAACGATGTTCTGCTGATGGGCCGGGAGAGCGCCGGGGTGCCTGAGCCGGTCGCGGAGGCCGCCGACCTCAGGGTCCGCATCCCGATGCGACAAGCGATGCGCTCGCTCAACGTGGCGGTGGCCGCCAGCCTCGTGCTAGGGGAAGCGCTCCGCCAGACCGGCCATTTCGAAGAACTCTCATGACCTTGCCAGCCGACATTGATTCAAAGAAGGAGCGCGCCGCCCAGTGGTTCAGGCAGGTGCGGGGCGACCTCGTGGCCCGGCTCGAGGCAATCGAGGCCGATGTTCAGGGCCCCTACTCCGATCGCCCCGCCGGTCGCTTCGAGCTGAAGCCGTGGTCGCGCGATGCCGGCGGTGGTGGCGAGATGGGCATGCTGCACGGGCGTGTATTCGAGAAGGCAGGCGTGCATATCTCGGTGGTGCACGGGCACTTCACCGAGGAATTCGCCCGGCAGATGCCGCATACCGAGGCTGGCGCGGAGTTCTGGAGCGCCGGGGTGTCGGTGATCATCCACCCGTGGAACCCGAACGTGCCGGCCGCGCACATGAACACGCGGATGATCGTTACGGGGAAGACCTGGTTCGGCGGCGGTGGCGACCTGACGCCGGTGCTGGACCGGCGGCGGACCCAGGACGACCCCGATTCGCTCGATTTCCACGCCGCCTACCAGGCGGCCTGCGACGCGCATCCCGGCGTCGACTACCTCGCCTACAAGAAGTGGTGTGACGAGTACTTCTGGCTGGCCCACCGCAACGAGCCCCGCGGCATCGGCGGCATTTTCTACGATCGGCATGCGACTGAGGACTGGGAGGCCGACTTCGCCTTCACCCAGGACGTCGGTCGCGCCTTCCTCGACGTCTATCCCCGGCTCGTACGCCGCAACTTCGAGACGCCGTGGACCGAAGCCGACCGCGAGGAGCAACTGGTCCGCCGTGGGCGCTATGTAGAGTTCAACCTGCTCTACGACCGCGGCACGACCTTCGGGCTCAAGACCGGCGGCAACATCGAGGCTATCCTCTCGTCAATGCCGCCAGCGGTGAAATGGCCCTAGCCAGCCCGGGCGCGGGTCGGTTGGGACAGCGACGCGGCGAGTTCCTCCAACGTGGTGGGCAGCGACACGCCGAATGCCGATGCGAGGCGGCGGACCGCCTCGTAGTCGACACGGCTGCGCAGAGCCATGTCGACCAGCGCCATGATCGCCGACGAGGGGGGCTGTGCCGACTGGTACGGGCGTCGCTCGACGATCGCCGCGAAGATGTCGCAGACCGTGAGGATGCGGGTAAGCGGCTGGATCTGCGCGCCGCGCAGATTGTCGGGATAGCCGCTGCCGTCGAGCGCCTCATGGTGGTGCAGCACCGCATCGAGCACAGCGGCCGGCAGTTCGGCGTGCGAGCTCAGATAGTCGTAGCCAGCCCGTGGGTGACCCTTGATGAGGGCGAACTCGCTTTCGCTGAGCTTTCCTGGCTTGTCGAGCACCTGCTGCGGCACGGTGGCCTTGCCGACATCGTGGAGCAGCGCCGCATTCACCAGCGCGATAGCAGCGTAGCCGTTGAGGCCATTCTTCGCTGCATAGGTGGCGGCGATACCGGCAACCAGCAGGCAGTGCTGGAACGTACTCTCGTGGTGTTCGCGCACCGTATCCAGCCAGCGCTCTCCCCCCACGGCAGCAACATCGGCGAGAACCTCGGCGCTCACCGTGCTCAGTGCATCCGAATCGATGACCTGGTCGCCGACCAGCCCCTCGAACAGCGTGGCGATCGACTTTCCAGCTGCCAAGACCGACCGGCCGCCGGGTGACGCAGAGATCAGCGCGCGCTTCGTCGCGGGGATAGGAACGACCAGTTCGGCCATGCTCGACAGGTCGCGGCGCAGCTCAGACACCGCTCGATGGCGCGTCACGTGGTGCGTCGCGCCCAGCGCGTTCGCCTGAACGCGCGAGAGATGGGTCGCCGCACCACTTTCGACAATGAATCGGCGCGGCAGCGAAGTCGGCAGCCTGGCAAGCAGCGACCTGAGAGCGGTTGCCGACCGCTCGTTCCGCATGTCGATATCGACGATGACTTGCGCGAC
Organism: Pseudomonadota bacterium; assembly: GCA_023428425.1. Taxonomy (GTDB): domain Bacteria; phylum Pseudomonadota; class Alphaproteobacteria; order Rhizobiales; family Devosiaceae; genus Devosia_A. Next base: position 11,692 of record JAEYYP010000121.1, on the reverse strand, counting down.
CTCTTCGAGCACGATGTCGCTCGGGAAACCCAGCAGCCACAGGGGCAGCCCCAACTGTCCGGCCAGACTGTCTGCCTCCGGAGCACTGTCTTCATCGCAGACGACAATCGCAAGATATCGTGGCGACGGCATCCCTGTCTTGGCCATGCGACTACTCGACTCCCATGCGGCAGTATTTCGCCCTGCGCCGCACCTCTCCAATAGCTGATACTTCACCCGCAATTCTTAAGGCTTTGCCAGCTTTGTCATCACGATGCGAGCGGGAACCGCATGAAGCGTTCCGCGTTATCCAGCGGGGCTCGTACAAGCGGGAGAATGTCCATGAAAGCGTTCGAGTGCGGCACCCTCGTTCCGGGATGCCATTGGCATACGGAAGCGGAAGAGCAGGCCGAAGTGGTGCGTCGCGCCACCGAGCACCTGCGATCCGCCCATGGCGAGGAAGAAGTGCGGCCGGGTATGGTCGAGCAGATCAAGGCCCGCGTGCACGAGAAAGGCGAGGCGCTGAATTGATCAACGGCGCGACAGCGCCAACAGTGCCTCTCGATCGAGGGTAAACCCACCCTCGATCCACAGTCGTTCAAGCCGGTCGAGTTCGGCCCCGAGCGCCGGACCGGGGCGGTGCCCGGCGGCCATGAGGTCGTCGCCGCGAAGCGGGAAGCGCGGCACTTCGAGCCGTTCGAGTTGCTCGCGCACCGCCGCCCTGCCCGCCTCTCCCCAATCCGAAAGCACCATGGCAACGTCAACGCCGTCGGCCAGCGCCGCTGGGTGACGGTAGGCCGCCTCGTAGATCTGGAAGTCGCCGAGGAGCCGCGCCACGGTTAGCACAGCGCTGGCAGTGCGCATGTCGTCGTTCGACAGCCGCCATGATTCCTGCAGGGTATTCGGAGGGACAGCGGTCAGCAGGATGGCGAGGCGAGCCGCTACTTCGGGACGACGGGCCCGGCGCTCGTAGTAGTGCAGCAGCTTCACTGCGGCTTCCGGAAGATCGAGCACACTGGCGCGCACCATTGCGGTGAGCGTAACGCCAATCCGCGGAAGCGCCAGCATGCGCCGCATCTCGGCCCCGACCCGCTCCGCCGCGAGTCGCCCGAGCGTGCCGGCCGCCGCCTGGCAGGCGGCATAGCCCTCCGGGTCGAGCCGCTCGTTGGCGTGGCTGGCGGAGAAACGGAAGAAACGGAAGACGCGCAGCCTGTCTTCGGCGATCCGCTGCTCCGGGTTGCCGATGAAACGAACTCTGCGCGCCAGAAGATCGTCCAGGCCGCCGAGCGGATCGAAGAGCGTACCGTCCATGACGGCGTACAGGGCGTTGATGGTGAAGTCCCGACGCGCGGCGTCGCGCGTCCAGCTCGTACCGAACTTCACGACGGCGTGGCGACCGTCGGTCTCGATGTCCTCGCGCAGGGTCGTGACCTCGGCGACGAGCGAATCGAGCTTGAGGGTGACGGTGCCGTGATCGATGCCGGTGGGGTAGGCAGCGACGCCAGCGCGCGAGGCCCGAGCGATCACCTCCTCGGGATGCAGCTCAGTGGCGAGATCGACATCGGCGGCTTCCCGCGGCCGGTCGAGCAGCGTATCGCGGACGATGCCGCCGACGGCGCGGGTCCGCGCCTGCGCACCATCGAGCAGCGCCATCAGGCGCTGCGTTTCAGGTCGCATCAGCCATTCGGCCCGCCTGAGACGGCCCTCCGTATCCCCCGTGTTCAACCGACCTCCGGACGCAGCGCCAGATCGTGAAATCGTCGCGTAAGGTTCGCGGTAATTCCCCAGATGACAAGCCCGGAATGATTGATCTGCCAGGTCGAATGCTCGCGCCCGGCCCGATTGATACGAAAGGTTGAGTAGCTGCCCGGCTGCATGAGGTAGTCGAGCGGCACTTCGAAGACCGAACGGACTTCGCCCGGATTGGGCACGAACGGCGCGCTCGGGATAACCTCCGCGACCACCGGCGTGATCAGGTAGTTGGTGCCGGTGTAGTAGAGCGGCATGTAGCCGAGGATGCGCGCGTCGGCCGGCTGCATCGCCACTTCCTCGCCCGCCTCGCGCACCGCCGCGGCGCCGGGCCCGTTGTCCTCGGGGTCGATCTTGCCGCCGGGAAAGGCGATCTGGCCCGAATGCGAGCGCAGGTCAGGCGAGCGTTCAGTGTAGAGGATCGAAACCCCGCTGGGGCGGCGGACGAGGCTGATCAGCACTGCGGCCGGCACCGGCGGGCGGTCGGGCGGAATGTCCGGCGCCCAATCCGGAGTCAACGCCGCGGGCGCCACGGGTTCGGGTGACGCCAGCAGCCGGCTGCCGATTCTCGCGATCAGATCATCGTCGGCGGCCACGCGGGGCTCCGGTCGGTTCAGGAGCGCTTCCTGGCGCCAAAGGCCTTGATCGGCCCGGCGAGGCGCGCCGCCATCGTCGGATCCTGCGAGTAGCAAAGGACGCGCGTCGGATCGACAGGGCCGGGCCAGACGACGGCACCGTGCACCGTGGGAACCCAGCCGAGCGGGCAGTAGTAGTCGCGATCGCCGACCAGCAGCACGAAGCTGCCCTCGCCGCGCTCGAGCGCGATGCGGCTCACTTCCTTGGCGAGCAGCTTGCCGGCGCCGCGCTTGCGGAAATCCGGGTGCGTGGCCAGTGGGCCGAGCATGTAGCCGTCGATGCCGCCGACCGAAATCGGCGTCATCCAGACCGAACCGCAGGGCTGGCCGTTCACCTCGGCGATGAGGCTCAGCGAGGGATCGATCGGGAAGCGCTCGCGCACCCGGTAGGCCGTGCGGGCGAAACGACCAGGCCCGAACGCAATCGCCTGCAGGTCCTCGACGAAACGATCATCGGCGGGCGTGGCGAAACGTATGGTGGGGAGGCCGAGCTGCGGAGGCGCGGCTTCGGCAGCGACGGAGACGGCGGGAGCGATCATGTGACTCAAGGTCCGAGACGAGAGACAAGGACAAGTGCGCCGGCAGCAATTGCCAGCGAGGCCGACCAACTAGGGTCGTCGGGTCACGTGAAAGTCCTTCTCCATCCTGGACGCCTCCTGACGTCTGGCATGCGCATTAGCACCGGATGGGCTTTTGCGTCCACGATAAATCAGGAACCTGGCTTCACTTTTCAAGACGGCCTCCCGAAAAACGGCTGCGCAGGTTTCTAGCTCGTCAATGCGGCAGGAGTGTCTCGGTTGCGGGGCAATGCAGAGGCGGGCTACCAGCGGTGCGCCGGCTCGTGGCCACCGAGAATCTCGCTGACCCGTCGGGCCGTGCCCGGATCGACATCGGCCGGCAGTTCGCCGGGGCCGAACCAGCCGATTTCGGCGATCTCGTGATTTGGCTGGAAGGTCCGCACCGCGCGGAAGTCGCGGCAGAGATACACTGCCACGTGGTCGCGGACGGTGGCCTCGTTGAGGTTGTGGTAAAAGCCGAACAGCCTCAGCGGCCCGGTCGCCTCGTAGCCGGTTTCCTCGAGCATTTCGCGGCTCCCCGCCTCGGCCCCGGTCTCGCCCGGCTCGATGCCGCCGCCCGGAAAATGCCAGTGCGGCACATAGGTGTGCCGGATGAGTAGCACCCTCTCGCCATCGAGCATGGCGACGCGGGCGCCGAGCGTCATCCGCCGCCTGATTCCGGCGAGGAACAGGTGAACGGTCGTCGTCACGCGCTGCTTCAGGCCCATCGCCATGCCGGAACTCCGCTGGATCGAATCGCCGCGCCCGGGCGACAAGTGCTTTCCCTTGGCCACTCGCTCGTGGCATTAGCGCGACCAATGATTACCCTCGCCCACCTCAGCGACGTCCACCTCGCTCCACTGCCACCCCTGCGGGTGCGCGATCTGCTGAACAAGCGGATTACGGGCTACATCAACTGGAAGATCAAGCGCGAGCACACGCTGGCGGGCGAAAGCCTGATGAAGCTGGTGCGCCACCTGCGCAGCCAGAACCCCGACTTCACGGCAGTAACCGGCGACCTGATGAACCTGGCGCTCGACGCCGAGATCAACACCGCCCACAACTGGCTGGAGACGCTGGGCCTGCCGGAGCACGTCTGCGTCTCGCCGGGCAACCACGACGCCTACATCAAGGGGCAGCTCGACAAGGCGCTGGCCCGATGGGGCGCCTACATGGCAGGCGAGACCGTAGGCCCGGAAGCCTTCCCGTTCGTGCGCCGGGTGGGCGAAGTGGCGATCATCTCGTGCTCGAGCGCCATCCCCACGGCGCCCTGGATCGCTGCCGGCCGGATCGATGCAGCGCAGGCGGCCCGCTTGAAGCGCTGCCTGCAACTGCTTGGCGAGGGTGGATATTTCCGGGTCGTGATGATCCACCATCCGCCCAACCAGGAGCTGTTCAAGCCAAGGCTCGGGCTGTGGGGGGCGAAGCTGTTCCGCGAGGCCGTAGCCGAGGCCGGCGCCGAGCTGGTGCTGCACGGACATACCCACAAGTCTTCGATCTTCGCCATTCCCGGCCCCCGGGGCGACGTGCCTGTGGTCGGGGTGGCCGCCGCCGGTGCGGCGCAGGCCGATACGGGCGGCCATGATCCCGCCCGGTATAACCTGTTCAACATCCAGCGGGTCGGCAGCAGCTGGCAGTGCACGATGCGCGAATTTGGGTTTCAGCGGCTTTCGACCGATATCGTGCTGCGGCTGTCGATGAGGATTTACTGAGGCATGAGCGAGCGGTTCGTCATCGAGAGGCCGGAGTTCGATGCCGCGACGGGGGTGGCGCGCTTCCGCTATGGCCTTGCGGACCGGGTGTTCACCGAGACGCTGACTTTTGCGGCTGGCGGGGATCCGCGCGCGTATGGGCCACAAAGTTTTGCCAGGCTGCTGGACCTGACGGCGCTGGTGCTGGGTGTCAGTTACTTCAAGCTGCGCGCGCCTTTCAGCATCGAGACACCCATTCCGCTCAATGTAAATGAGCGTTCACTTATCCTGGATGTGTACGAAAACGGGTTGGGCGAGTTCTATGCCCGCAACAACCTGAAGCGGTTCGGCCAGATTTCGATTTGTGCCCCCGACGATGACCGCCCTGCCCCATCGGCTCCCTCCCTCCCCGACCGCGCCCTGCTGCCGATTGGCGGCGGCAAGGATTCGCTGGTGAGCGTACAGCTACTGGAAGAGGCGGGGATAGATTTCACGCCCTTCGCGGTGAACCCCAAGGGGCCGATCCTCGGCTCGGTGGAGACGGTGGGCCGCGCGCCGCTCTATGTGCAGCGGAAGCTCGATCCCGAGATGATCCGGTTGAGCAAGGAACCGGGTTTCTACAACGGCCATGTGCCATCGACCGCGATCAACTCGATGATTGCCGCCCTCGCGGCGCTGCTCTTCGGCTACAACCGCATCGTGCTGAGCAACGAGCGCTCGGCGAGCGAAGGCAATGTCGAGTTCGACGGGCGAGAGGCCAACCATCAGCATTCGAAATCGCTGGATTTCGAGCGGCTAATCGCCGGCGTGCTGGCCGAGTCGACCGGCGGAGCGCTCGGCTATTTCTCCCTGCTGCGTCCATACTCAGAGGCGAAGATCGCCCGGCTGTTCGCGCGGCGGACTGAGTACGACCATGTGTTTTCGAGCTGCAACGAGAACTTCAAGCTGGCCGGACATGCGGGACCGCTCTGGTGCGGCAACTGCCCGAAATGCCACTTCGTGTTCCTGATCTTCGCGCCAGTGATGGAGAAGGCGCGGCTGGTCGGCATCTTCGGCCAGAATCTGCTCGCTCAACCGAGCCACGAGCGCAGCTTTCGCGAATTGACCGGGCTCGCCGGGCAGAAGCCGTGGGAGTGCGTCGGCGAAATCGAGGAGGCGGCGGCCTGCCTGTGGGCCCTGACCAGGATGCCCGAATGGGCGGAAGAACCAATCGTTTCAACTCTCAAGCCCGACTTGCTGACTCAATATGGCAGCGCGCGGCTGGAGGCAGCTCTGGACGAACTGCTCGCCGATACGACAGAACATCTCATTCCGCCCGACATTGCCCAGCGAGTCGCCGCCCATGCGCTTTGATGCCCCCGTCCTGCTCTACGGCGCCGGCCGCGAGGCGCGCTCCACCGCCGGTTTCATCAAGGCGCGCTCGCCGGCGACCAGGCTGTTCGTGACGGTGGATTCGGGCGAAGCGGATATTGCCGACGCCGAGTTCATCGCCCCGGCCGACCTGCCGGCGGCAATCGAGGCCAGGCGGTTCGGCACCATCGTCAAGAGTCCCGGCGTGTCGCGCTATCGGCCGGTCTTCGCCATGGCGCGCGAGGCCGGCATCGCGGTGACCTCGAACCTCAACCTGTGGGGCGAGACGTATCGGGCGGGCCGGAAGGTGATCGCCATCACCGGCACCAAGGGCAAGTCGACCACGGCGACGCTGGTGCACCTGATGCTGACCGAATCGGGGCTCGATGCCGGGCTTGCCGGCAATGTCGGGCTGGCGCCGCTGGAGATTGCCGACAAGCACCAGATCGTCGTCTTCGAGCTGTCGAGCTACCAGACGGCGGACCTGGCCTTCACGCCGGACATCGCCGCGATCACCAATCTCAGCCCCGAGCACACCGACTGGCACCGGACGGTGGAGCGCTACTATCGGGACAAGCTGAACCTGATCGACCGCGAGGCCCCCTTCCCCGTGGCGCTCGGCGTCGGGGCGGACGACCATCCGCTGGTGCTGGAGGCGCTGCGCGACCGCGCGCGATTGATACCGCCGCTGGCGCCATTCATTCGGGACCGGATTGCCACGGCGGTGTCGCGCTCGCGCCTCAAAGGTGAGCACAATCTGAACAACGCCATCCTTGCCACGCAGGTGGCGATGAAGGCGGGAGCCGACCTCGAGGGCGTGGTGCGCGGCATCGCGGCCTTCCGACCGCTGCCACACCGGCTGGAGGAGCATGCCTTCGGCGGCGTGACCTTCGTCAACGACTCGATCTCCACGACGCCCGAGGCGACCAAGGCGGCACTCGCGGCCTATGAGGGGACGCGCATCGCGCTCATCGCCGGCGGCCACGAGCGCCAGCAGGATTATGCCGAGCTCGCGAAGCTGCTGGCCCCGCGCGGCGTGACGACGCTGGTCTGCCTGCCGGTGACCGGCGATCGGCTGGCCACGCTGACCTATGCCGCCGCGCCGGACATCGACGTGCTCGAAGCGGGTACGCTCGAGGATGCGCTGAAGGCGCTGGCCGGGCGCAAGGGCAAGTTCGAGACGGTGATCCTGTCGCCTGGCGCGCCGAGCTACGGGCAATTGGAGACGGCGGGCGTGGTGTTCAGGAACTTCGAGCAGCGCGGCGATGCGTTCGTGAAGCTGGCCGAGCGCTATTTCGGGGCCGCATCGTGAGCCTCGCCTACCTGTTCCTGAGCGTTGCCATCGTCGCCGAGGTGATCGCCACCAGCGCGTTGCGGGCGGCCGAGGGGTTCACGGTGCTGCTGCCTTCGGTGGTGGCGGTGATCGGCTACGTGGTGGCGTTCTACTTCCTGTCGCTGACGCTCAAGACGATGCCGGTCGGCGTCGCCTACGCCATCTGGTCGGGCGTCGGCATCGTGCTGGTCTCGCTGGTGGCGCTGGTGCTCTACAAGCAGGTGCTGGACCTGCCGGCGCTGCTCGGCATGGGGCTGATCATGGCCGGGGTGCTGGTGATCAACCTGTTCTCGAAGACGGCGGGGCATTGAGCTGAACGGCGGCACTTGAAGCCACCCCTCATCCGGCTGCCGCCACCTTCTCCCACAGGGGGAGAAGGCGATGTATCGAGCACGCCGCCTGACATCGAGGGGAAGGTTCAGTGTTCGCCTTCTCCCCCTGTGGGAGAAGGTGCCCGAAGGGCGGATGAGGGGTGCAGCCACAGGCTGCTTCTCACGTTTCCGGGTCGCGGGGATTGACCAGCACCCTGCCGGCAATCTTGCCAGCCAGCATCTCTGCGGCAAGGGCAGGCAGGTCGGTGAGGCGGACGTCGCGGACGAGGGGTTCGTAGGCCGCCGGGACGAACAACGTGGTGAGCCGATCCCAGGCGGCCTGTCGGGCCTCGAAGGGCTGCATCACCGTATCGACGCCGCACAGGCTGACGTTGCGCAGGATGAATGGGGCGACACTGGCATTCCATGTCGCGCCGCCGGCGAGGGCGCCCGCCGGCCCCGACGCCGCCATAGCGGATCTTCTTCAGCACCTCGCCCAGCACCGCTCCGCCGACATTGTCGATGCAGCCGGCCCAGGTCTCCTTGTCGAGTACCTTGCCCGTGGAGGTGAGCAAGTCTTCGCGGGCGACGATGCGGGAGGCGCCGAGGCGGGTCAGTTGCTCTCCCAGTTCGGCCCGACCGGTCAGCGCGGCGACATGGTAGCCCAGACGCGCCAGCAGCATGACCGCGATCGTACCGACGCCGCCCCCTGCCCCGGTGACGAGCACCTCGCCATCGCCCGGCTTTATCCCTTCGCCCTGGAGGCGGTTGACGGCCAGCATGGCGGCAAGGCCGGCCGTGCCCAGCATCATCGCCGAGCGGCTCGAGAACCGCTTCGGCAGCGGCACCAGCATGCCGGCATCGACCCGGGCCCGCTGGGCATAACCACCCCAACGGGTTTCGCCCACCCGCCAGCCGGTCAGCACCACCGGTTGACCGGGATGATAGCGGGCATCGCGGCTCTCGACCACGCGGCCGGCAAAGTCGATGCCGCCGACATGGGGCCAGGCACGGACGAGGTTGCCCTTCCCGCTCAGCACCAGCGCATCCTTGTAGTTGAGCCCCGCCCACTCGACCGAGACAAGCACGTCTCCGGCCGGCAGCGCGGCCTCGTCGATGCTCTCCACCGTGCTGGACACTTCGCCGGTGCCGGTCTGCCGGGTGACCAGGGCGGAAAAACTCATGTGCACACTCGCGGTACTAGAAATTGCCTTCAAGCGCCGCGTCGCCGACGCCGGCCCGCCTGAGCTGCGTCGCGATCTCGTCGACCAGCGCCGAGTCGAGGATTCGCTGCCGCAACACCGGCAGGATACCGAAGCGGCGATAGCGCGTCACGTCGAGTAACTGCGCGAAGTAACGGTTGAGCACATCGACATCGCCGGCGCGGAAAGCCGCCACCACGGCAATGGTCGCCCCCATCTCGGCGTCGCCCGCCGCCAGCTTTTCGGCGTTCGCGATTGCCTCGCGGTCGTTCCCGACCCGCAGCGCGTTGACCGCCGGCGCCATGTAGTACCAGTGCGGCGGCTCGACTGCGCCGCGCAGGGCTTGCGCCGCAAGCGTGGCGCCCTGCAGCGATGGGCCGCGCACCGACAGCATGCGGCCGAAGCCGGCCACCGCATCGAGGTTGGCCGGGTTGAGCTGCAGGGCGGAGGCATAGGCCGCCTCGGACTCGCTGAGCCGCCCGGCGCGGAACAGGTAGCGGGCGTACTCGCGCCAGATCGTGCTCGAGGTCGCGTCCAACTTCAGCGCCTGGGCCAGCAGGCGGCCAGCCTCGGCCAGCGGCTCGGGATCGATCTGCAGCTGCGTGGCGACGACATCGTCGAGCAGCAGACCGGCGCGGAAGGCGAGCGCCAGCGCATCGACCCCACGCCCCAGCACCGAGGAGATGCAGTCGCGCGCCCGCGCGGCCGCCTCGACCTCGGCGCTATCACGATACTGCGTAAACATCAGGCCGCACAGGAAAACGGTCTCGCCACCGGCGATGTTGGGATTGTCGGCCAGCCAGCGGTTCGTGTCGGCGAAGAGCGGACCGCGATGCGAGCCGAGCTGCTCGGCGAAGGCCTGCGAGATGTCGTCGATGCTGCTCTGGAGCTGATCGGCGCGCACCGATTGGGTGGAGCTCCACAGGGCCGTATCAGAACCCCGGCGCCGCAGGCTGGCGGTCACCTGCACCAGCCCTGCTTCCAGCCGGGCGATTCCGGTCAGATGGTAGTCCGGCCCGCCGACCTCCGGCACGCCACCCTGGATGTAGGTCGGCAGGATGTCGTCGAAGAGCTGCAGGTCGGTAACCAGCTCGATGGCAAGCCCGGCGATGTTGACCGCAACCCCCGCCAATTCGCCCTGCGGCGGTGCGATGACGGTGAACTCGGCTATCCCGATGCTGGGATATCCCGGTACATCGATGCGGGGTGGCCGCGGCATCAGCACCTGGCTCAACGCGACCACGATGCCGACCCCGACGATCAGCAGAAGCACGTAGATGACCCAGTCGCGACGCCACGCCGCCCGGGGCTCCCGCCGGTCCGGCCGGGACGCATCCGGAGGAGGGGCCTCGGCTTCGGGAAGCGAGTCAGTGACCGTTTCGGTGCTCTCGACACTGTCGCGGCCACGGATTTCGGGCACGTAACGTCCCACCGGGAGGTAAAATCTGACCGGCGCCTCGGCCCCTTCTCCCGCATAATATTCCTCGAGCAGCGCACGAAGCCGGCGCGCCTGCACCCGGACGATCGGGTCGCTCTGCGGATCGAAGCTCTGGGGGCGGCCGAACACATCCACGGCGATGGAATAGGCCTTGATGGACGCGTCGTCGCCGCGTTGCTTCGCCCGCACTATGTAGCTGAGAAATTTGGCAAGTTGGGGCGAGCGCGACAAGCCCGGCCAGCTGAGCAGCTGCTCGAGCGCGGCGTCCACCAGCGCATCGGGCTGTTCCGTGTCGGTCAGTGTGATCTCCCGTCCCAGAGACAGCTGAAGGTCGCTGATTTACATGTAAAACGCAATGCGCGTTACGCGACTGTTACCCCGGTGTTCCTTTTCACTTTGACATGCGACCGTCATATCAGCCCCGTCGCTGCACGGTGAGCGTGGCCGGGATCGATCCCGGCGACCTACAACGAAGTGGGTCTTCACCCAAGGGCGCGACGGGTTTTCTACGTATCAGTTAGTTCGGCCCATTGCCGCGCGGCGCGGCAAGAAGGAAGCTTTATGAACTCGCATGGTGCCGCCCAGCCCTTCATGGCGCTGGTCGATGACGACTCCCACTCGGCCCGGCTCATGATCCGGATGCTGCTCGCCCATGGCGCGCCTTCGGTCAGTTGGCTGGATGGCGAGGTTACTGCGAGCACCGAACTGGGCAAGCTGCTGGATGACCGCAAGGCCACCCTGCCCGGCCTGGTGATCGTGGATCTCAAGTCCTCGAGCACCGCCACCGCGGACTTCATCCGCAAGCTGCGCGGCATGCAGGACGGCACGGCGCTGCTGATTGCCGCCATGGCATCGACGCTCGACCGCGAGGTCCGCGAGGTGCTGCTGGAGGCTGGCGCCGACGCCGTGTTCGAGCGGCAGGCCGACATCGATTTCTATCGTCGCGAAGCCGCGGCGATCGTGAGTTTCTGGGTGCGCAACCAGCGCCTCGAAGCGGTTGGCACGTAACTACTGCGTCCACAGGTTACGTGCCGACGGGGAGCGCGTTGCTCTAGGCAGGCCACTGCCGATTGCATTCCCAAGCGTGCTCCCCGTTTCTGACGCCGGAGGCTGACCCAAGCGGCCTCCGGCAAGAATTCGAAGACACCGCCTCTTGCCGACTCCCTGCGGCATCCTCGAGGCGGGACGACGGGTCGGCCACCCCAAGCAAGCCGATCCGATGACTGGCCGGCCGCCGCGTTTCCCTCCCGCGGCGGCCGCTGCCACCCACGACGAACAACCGCCCGAGGCAGTTTCCCTGCAGCAGACCGGGCGGATCTGGAGCCGGCACCGCAAGGTCCCGGCTTCGCTCTCTGGACTGGCGGCGCGGGGCGCCCGCTGCGGCCGGTCCAGACAAGTTTGAATCCCTCCGGCGCCGAGTCCCTGCGGCATTCCGGACGGACGGACC
>JAEYYP010000094.1 GCA_023428425.1 Pseudomonadota bacterium | reverse complement strand
TCCCCGGCAACAAGGTCGCCCGCATGTTCGAACTGCTCGGTATCCCGCCGCAGGCGCTCTTCGGCCAGCTTCTGCTCGGCCTGATCAACGGCTCGTTCTACGCGCTGCTCAGCCTCGGCCTGGCGATCATCTTCGGCCTGCTGAACATCATCAACTTCACCCACGGCGCGCAGTACATGATGGGCGCCTTCGTGGCGTGGATGCTGCTCAACTATCTCGGCATTCCCTACTGGGCGGCCCTGGTGGTCGTTCCCGTCATCGTCGGGGCGACCGGCATCGTGCTCGAACGGTTGCTGATCTCGCGGCTTTACCATCTCGACCACCTCTACGGGCTGCTGCTGACCTTCGGCCTAGCGCTCATCATCACCGGCGTCTTCCGCAACCAGTACGGCATCTCGGGCCTGCCCTATGCGATGCCGAAACAGCTTTCGGGAGGCCAGAACCTCGGTTTCATGTTCCTGCCCAACTACCGCGGCTGGGTCGTCATCGTTTCGCTCGTCGTCTGCCTCGCGACCTGGTTCGTTATCGAGAAGACCCGTCTCGGCGCCTATCTGCGGGCCGCCACCGAAAATCCCGCCATGGTCGGCGCCTTCGGCATCAACGTGCCGCGGCTGATCACCTTGACCTACGGCTTCGGCGTCGGGCTCGCCGCCTTCGCCGGCGTGCTTGCCGCGCCGATCTACTCGGTCAATCCGAACATGGGCGCGGACGTCATCATCGTCGTCTTCGCCGTCGTGGTGATCGGCGGGATGGGCTCGATCCTGGGATCCATTCTCACCGGCTTCGGCCTGGGGCTGGTGGAAGGATTGACCCGCGTGTTCTACCCCGAGGGGTCGGCCGTCGTCATCTTCGTCATCATGGCCATCGTGCTGCTCGTCAAGCCGGCCGGACTCTTCGGGAGGGAAGCCTGATGGCAATCGATACCCGGATGGAACTTGCTTCGGCCGGCGCGCCTGGCTCGGTCGGCATGCCGGCGCTGCACAAGGCGATCTTCGTCGGGCTGCTGCTGCTCGGCCTCGCCGCCCCCTACATGGTCTACCCCATCTTCGTCATGAAGGTGCTGTGCTTCGCGCTGTTTGCCTGCGCGTTCAACCTGCTACTCGGCTTCGGCGGTCTCCTGTCCTTCGGCCACGCGGCCTATTTCGGCGGCGCGAGCTACGTCTCGGCCCATGCCGCCAAGGTCTGGGGCCTGACGCCCGAGCTTGCGATCCTGACGGGCACGCTCGCCGCCGCGGTGCTTGGCCTCGCGATCGGGTCGCTGGCGATCCGCCGCCAGGGCATCTACTTCGCCATGGTGACGCTGGCCTTCGCACAGATGGTCTTCTTCTTCTCGGTGCAGGCCCCCTTCACCGGCGGCGAGGACGGCATCCAGTCGGTGCCGCGCGGCCATCTGTTCGGGCTGATCTCGATGGCGCCCGACCGGAACCTCTATTTCTTCGTGCTCGCGGTGGTGTTCATCGGCCTGCTCGTCATCTACCGCATCATCCATTCGCCCTTCGGCCAGGTGCTCAAGGGGATCCGGGAAAACGAGCCGCGCATGGTCTCGCTCGGCTACCGGACCAACCGCTACAAGCTGGCGGTCTTCGTGCTGTCAGCCGCGCTGGCCGGCATGGCCGGGGCGACCAAGGCGATCGTGTTCCAACTCGCCTCGCTGACCGACGTCTACTGGACCATGTCGGGCGAGGTCGTGCTGATGACGCTGCTCGGCGGCATGGGCACAGTGTTCGGCCCCATCCTCGGCGCCGCCGTCATCGTCACGATGCAGAACTACCTCGCCACCTTCGGCGACTGGGTGACCATCGGCCAGGGCATCATCTTCGTCGTCGCCGTCATGCTGTTCCGCGAGGGCATTGTCGGCGTCCTTGCCCGGATCATCAGGCGGCCGCTGTAGCGTCGGTGCGACGCTTATCGGCCGCCGCCTTCGGTCGTTGCTTGACCCCGATCAATGCCGCCGTGCGCAGTCGCGCCAAACTTATCCTGATCCGCCCGCGTCGCGGGTTTCACTGCTCAGGAGGATTTCATGAGAATACGCCTCTTTCCAGCGCTCGCCGCGGCGGTCCTGTCTGCCGTCCTGGCAGTGCCTGCCATGGCTGGCGACTGCGAGGGCAGGGTGGTCGGCGTGCGGCCGATCAGCCAGTACAACCACGCCAACGGCAACGGCTTTCTGGCGGTGCGTTCCGGCCCGGGCGGCGGCTACAACCAGGTCGGCGAAGTCTATCGGGGCGACGTGCTCTCGGTCTACGGCCGCGTCGGCAAGTGGTACGAGGTCACCTGCATGGCCGGCCGCTGCACGAACCCGCTCTGGGGGCCGGCCTATCCCCAGGGCTGGGTGCACAGGAATTATGTGCAGGTGAGCGGCGTCTGTCCGCGCTAGGCGAAAGCTTCAGGCGTTGCCGCACCAGCTCTGCTTGGCGCCGACCCAGTGATGGGCGAGCCCCTCGGCCACCAGCACCGCGCCCAGCGAGCGCCCATCGCGATGGACGGTTCGCAGCTTTCGGCCGTAGCGGTCTTCGTCGCGCAGGCCGCTCCGCAGCTCGAACGGTCCGGCGTTGAGCAGGCGCTGCAGCCTGGCCTTGGCCTTGTTGCCGAGCCGGGCCTCGGCGCCGCATTGCGGGCTGGATATCTCTGGCGTGTCGATGTCGGCGATGCGGATCTTCTCGCCGGCGAGCCAGAACGTATCGCCGTCGACGACGCAGGTCACTCGCTTGGCCGAACCGCACATCGAAAAGTTCTGGTGCACCGTCTGGGCTTCGCCCATCAGCGGCAAGGGCAGGGACGCGACGGCGTTGCCGAACTGCGGCCAGGCGGCGACGCCCACGAACAGGCAGAGCGCAACGATCCCGTAAACGCGCCGGAACGGGTTGGCATTGGGCCGATACCGGCGCGGCGCCGGCACGTATCGCAGGTTTCTTGCCATGTCATGCCCTCGCCGAATCGTTCGGGCAGGATGCGGCGGAGACCTTTTTCGAAGGGTTAAGGCGGCAATGCGCATTTGAGGCACGCAGCAACTGCGCCGCGAGCCTTCGGGCACGGACCGGTTGCGTAAGTGCTTCGCTACGTGCTGGATGAGAACCGAACAGAGGCGCCGCGCGATGCGGCGACGCGCGAAGCATGCCGAAGATCGTGACCGTCACGCTCAATCCCACCGTCGACATCTCGAGCGATGCCGAGACGGTGCGCCCGGTGCGCAAGGTGCGAACCCGCCATGAG
>JAEYYP010000082.1 GCA_023428425.1 Pseudomonadota bacterium | reverse complement strand
ATCGCCTCGGTGATGGCGGATTTGGTAATGGCGTTGAACACAACGCGCTTCACCGGCTTGTCCTTGATCAGCTTCTTCTGCCGCAGCACGTCCAGGACGTGCCAGGAAATGGCCTCGCCTTCGCGATCAGGGTCGGTGGCGAGGATCAGTTCGTCGGCGTTCTTCAGGGCGTTGCCGATATCGGACAGCCGCTTCTTCGATTGCGTGTCGACTTCCCAGCTCATGGCGAAGTCCTCGTCCGGCAGCACCGAACCATCCTTGGCCGGCAGGTCGCGGACGTGGCCGAAGCTCGCGAGGACCTCGTAGTCCTTGCCCAGGTAGGTGTTGATCGTCTTGGCCTTGGCCGGACTTTCAACGATGACGAGCTTCATGAGGTAGTGCTTTCAGGGAGTGGCTTTCGAACGGGCCGCAACATGGTGAAGCGGTCTGGGGCTGTCAACCAGCCGAAATCGGCGCGTTTGCCATTCCCCCTATGGGGGAAGAATCTTCACCCTCGGATGGCAGCATGCCGGCCACACCCGATGGGCTCTCCGCATGCGACACCTCAAGGCCGCCATCATCTTCGTCCTGACGCTGCTGGCGTTCGTGGCCTACACCCCGCAGAGCGTCTACAACCCGCAACAGGTGACGCGCATCGCCCTGACCCTGGCGATGACCGAGGGCCGGCTCGACATCGACGACTATGCGGCCCTGACCGTGGACCTCGCGCAGCACGAAGGGCACTTCTATGCCGACAAGCCGCCGGGGCTGTCGCTGCTTGCCGTGCCAGGGGTGGCGGTGGCGCGGCAGTTTCTCGGCGTGCCGACAGGCGTGCTGGATCGCCAACAGTTTCCGATCGCGATGATCGTGGCGGTGCTGTCGACGGTCGCGCCACTGGCGGCGCTGGCGGCGGCTGCTCTTTATCTTTTATGCCGACGGCTGGGGTTGTCCGATGCATCGGCGCTGTTCGCCGCAGCCGCGATGGCGCTGGGGACACCGTTTTTCGGCTGGTCGACAGCATTCTTTGCCCATGCGGTGACCGGAAGCCTGCTGCTGCTGGCGCTCGCGCTGGCGGTGTGGTCGCGCGGGCGCCACTCCCGCTGGGCTGCGCCGGTGCTTGGGCTGATGCTGGGATTCACGCTGACCACCGACCTTGTCTCGGCGCCCGCCGTCGCGGTGATCGCACTCTACTACCTGCTCGCGGAGCGGGAGCGGCGATGGTCGCGCCTCGTCGGCGGGAGCATCGGGGGCGTGGCCGGATTGCTGCCGCTGCTGATCTACAACCAGATGGTGTTCGGTTCGCCCTTCACGCTCGGCTACTCGCAGGTTGTCGGGTTCGAGGGGATGAAGCAGGGACTGTTCGGCCTGACGGTGCCGAACCCGACGGTGATCGGCGAGGTGCTGTTCGGGCTGCATCGCGGGCTGCTGCCGCTCGCGCCCGTGCTGCTGCTGTTGCCGCTCGGCTGGTGGCGAATGGCGATGCGGCCGGACGCGCGGGCACTGGCGGCGACGACGCTGGGCGTAGCGCTCAGCTTCCTGCTGGTCAACGCCAGCTATTTCTATTGGGACGGCGGGTCATCCACCGGCCCGCGTCATCTGATCGGCATGCTGCCCGTGCTCGGCGTCGTGCTGGGGTTCGGCTGGCCGGCGCGGCGGCCGGGGCAGGCCATGGCACTCGGACTGCTGACGGTAAGCGTGCTGATCTCGGCGGCCTGCGCGGCGACCTACATGTTCGCGGACGTGCGGTTCCCAGCCCCGTTCTTCGACCCGATCCTCGGCTTGATTCTGGAACAGGGCGCGTGGGTGCGGCTACTCAACGTGCTGGTGCCCTGCGCCGGCTTCGCGCTGCTGACGATGATGCGCGAGCCGTCAGGGCCTGAGGGCGACCAACTGGCCGCTCGACCACTCGATGCGGCCATCGAGGTCGAGCTCGAGAAGCAGCGTCTGGACCCGGCCGGTGGCAATGCCGGTTGACTTGATGATGGCGTCGACCGCGACCGGGGTGACGCTGAGCGAGCCGATGAGGATGGCGCGTTCGTCCTCGGTGGGTGGCGCAAGCTCGAAGTAGTCGGTCTCGGGCAGCCAGTCGGGTTCGAGCAGGCTGGTGCGCGATGGGTCCGTCTCGCGCAGCACGTCGATGATATCCTGTGCGCCGGTGATGAGATGCGCGCCCTGCTGGATCAAGGCATTGCCGCCTTCGGCGCGCGGATCGAGCGGCGAGCCCGGAACGGCGAACACTTCGCGATTCTGTTCGAGCGCCAGCCGGGCGGTGATCAGCGAGCCGGAGCGTTTGGCGGCCTCGACCACCACCGTGCCGAGCGTGAGGCCGGAAACGAGGCGATTGCGGCGCGGAAAATCGCGCGCCCTCGGTTCCCAGCCAAGCGGCATTTCGGTGATAAGTGCACCGCCGTGCTCGAGGATGTCGCGCGCCAGCGGCAGGTTTTCTGCCGGGTAGATCTGGTCCATGCCGCCCGCGAGCACCGCAACGGTACCCGTTTCGAGCGAGGCCGAGTGAGCGGCGGCGTCGATGCCGCGAGCGAGGCCGGAGACTGTGGTGTAGCGCGCGTCGCCGAGATCCCTGGCGAGCATGCGGGCGAATTTCTGTCCGGCAGCAGAAGCGTTGCGGGCGCCGACGATGGCGACGTTGCGCCGCCAGTCGACGCGCTGGCCGCCAGCAATCGCCAACAGCGGCGGCGCGCCGGAGATGTACTTGAGCAGCGCTGGGTAGTCGGCCTCGCCGGAGGCGACGAGACGGGCGCCGTAGCGTTCTAGCCCGGCGATCTCGTCCTCGGCCTCGGCGACGCTAGGAATGCGGACCCGGTTGCCGGAGCGCTGCAGCAGGTGGGGCAGGGCGGCGAGGGCCGCCTCGGCCGATCCCTCGCGGTTGATCAACTGGCGGAAGGTCTGCGGACCGACATTGTCGGTACGGATCAGGCGCAGCCAATCGATGCGCTGTGACGGCGTGAGCAGGATCGCGCCGCCGGACATAGGGTCAGCCGGCCTTCTTCTCTGAGCCGATCCGGGGCTCGGTGCCGTCCATCAGGCGCCGGATATTCGGCCAGTGCTTGAAATAGGTGACGAAGCTGAGAAGCGCGCATGCGGCCGCGAACATGAAGGCCGCCTGCTCGCTGGAGGGGCCGCTGGCGGCAAAGCCGCTCAGGCCAAAGGCGAAGATCGGGGCGGTGGCAGCCGCGGTGAGCGCAGCGAGCGACGAGAATTTCCGCGTCACGGCAATCAGCAGCCAGACGCCACAGAAGACGAGGCCGACGATCCAGCTCCAGCCCAGCAGCACGCCGATATAGGTCGCGACGCCCTTGCCGCCCTTGAAGCCGAGCCACACCGGGAAGACATGGCCGAAGAAGGCGCCGACGCCCGCGCCATAGACGATGAAGTCGGCCGCCAGCGCCGACTCGGCACCGGCGGTGAGAAACTGCCGGGCGATCAACACCGCCGCGAGGCCCTTGCCGGCATCGAGCAGCAGGGTCGCCGCCGCCATCCAGCGATTGCCGGTGCGCAGCACGTTGGTGGCCCCGATATTGCCCGACCCGATCGACCGGATGTCGATGCCGACGGCACGGGTGAGCAACAGTCCGAACGGAATGGAGCCGAGGAGATATCCCAGCGCGGTGGCGATCAGAAAACCGGTGTTCATGTGGCGGCGCCCTCCCGGGTGGCAGCATGGCTGAAGACCGCGCGACCCGCAACGAAGCTGTGCATGACGGCGCCCTGCAAGCGGGCCCCCTCGAAGGCGGTGTTGCGCGAGCGGGAGCGGATGCTCTGCTCGGTCACGACCCACGGAAAGTCGGGATCGAAGACGACGAGATCGGCCGGAGCGCCAAGCGACAGGCGGCCGGAGGCGAGCCCGAGGATCTCTGCGGGCCGGCTGGTCATGGCGCGAAGGATGGTCATCAGCGGCACATCGCCGGAGTGCACGAGCCGCAGGGCGGCGGCGAGCAGGGTTTCGAGGCCTATGGCGCCATCAGACGCCTCGGCGAACGGCTGGCGCTTCACCTCGGTATCCTGCGGGTCGTGGGCCGAGTGGATGGTGTCGATGGTGCCGGCGACGAGGCCGTCGATGATGGCGCGTCGGTCGTCTTCGGAGCGGAGCGGCGGCGAGAGCTTGAAGAAGGTGCGGTAGGGCGCGACGTCGTTCTCGTTGAGCGACAGGTTGTTGATCGAGACGCCGGCCGACACGCGCCCGGAGCGGCGCTTGGCGGCGGCCATCAGTTCCACGGCGGCGCCCGTCGAGATTTGGGCGGCGTGGTAGCGGACGTCGGTCAGCGCCGCCAGTTGCAGGTCGCGGGCGAGGGGAATCGTCTCCGCCTCGATCGGAATGCCCTTGAGGCCGGAGACGGAAGCGAGAAGGCCCTCGTTCATCACACCATCGCCGATGAGCGAGCGCTCGGCGGGCTGGTGGATGACCGGCATGTCGTAGTTGCGGGCGTAGCTGAAGGCGCCGCGGAGCAGGCCGGCGGACTGGATGGAGGCACGGCCGTCTGTGAGGGCGACCGCACCGGCATCCTGCAGCAGGCCGTACTCGGTGATCTCCTCGCCCTTGAGGCCGCGAGTCAGGGCAGCGGCAGGGAGGACGTTGACGCTTGCCTTGGCCTCGGCGCGCCTGAGGATAAAGTCGACCAGTGCGCCATCATCGATGACGGGCGTGGTGTCGGGCATGAGAACGAAGCTGGTGACGCCGCCCGCGGCTGCCGCATCGGCGGCAGTGGCCAGGGTTTCCCGATACTCGTGGCCCGGCTCGCCGGTGAACACGCGCATGTCGATGAGGCCAGGCGCGACGATCAGACCGCGCGCGTCGATGACCTCGGCACCCTCCGGCACGCCTTGCGGTGCGCCGTCCGAGAGGCCGGCGATCCTGCCGTTCTCGACCAGGACGGCACCGGGTGCGTCACGATTTGTGGCCGGGTCGATGACTCGTGCGTTGGTGATGACGAGAGAGCGGGTCATGCCGTCACCTCGCGATCCTCGAGGAGGGTATCGAGCACCGCCATTCGCACGGCGACGCCCATCTCGACCTGCTCGGTGATGACCGAGCGCGGACCGTCGGCGATGGCCGGGTCGATCTCGACGCCGCGGTTCATCGGGCCGGGATGCATGACGATGGCGTCGGGCTTGGCGTAGCTCAGCTTTTCCTCGTCGAGGCCGTAGAAGTGATAGTACTCGCGCACCGACGGGATCATCTTGCCACTGGCGCGCTCGTGCTGGAGGCGCAGCATCATCACCACGTCGGCGCCCTTCAGCCCCTCGCGCATGTCGGTGAACACCTCGGTGGCCAGCGCATCGACGCCGCGCGGCAGCAGGGTGCGCGGGGCGACGACCCGGGTGCGAACGTTCATCGCGCCGAGCAGCAGCAGGTTGGAGCGCGCGACGCGCGAATTGGCGATGTCGCCGCAAATGGCGACAGTGAGCCCAGCGAGATTACCCTTGTGCTGGCGGATCGTGAGGGCATCGAGCAGCGCCTGGGTGGGGTGCTCGTGCGCGCCGTCGCCGGCATTGACCACCGAGCAGCCGACCTTCTGGCTCAGAAGCTCGACCGCGCCCGAGGCGCCGTGCCGTACGATGATAACGTCGGGCTGCATGGCGTTGAGCGTGGCGGCGGTATCGATCAGCGTCTCGCCCTTGGCCACCGACGAGGTCTTCACCGACATGTTGGTGACCTGCGCGCCGAGCCGCTTGCCGGCGATCTCGAAGCTCGACTGCGTGCGCGTCGAGTTCTCGAAGAACAGGTTGATCTGCGTCTTGCCGCTCAGCGTCGGCAGGATCTTCCGCGGCTGGCGCGAGACGGGGATCATCGCCTCGGCGCGATCCAGAAGCTCGACAATCTCATACTGGTTGAGCTGGCTGATGCCGAGCAGGTGCCGGTGACGGAACGGCACGCGGTAGGCGGCAGGGCCGCCGGGGGACGATGCGGGCGTCGAAGCGGCCATGCGCGGAGGTCCTTCAGGTTCGCGGGGGCTTAACGCGAGGACGGCGAAGGTGCAAGCGGCCGCCGGGATTATCCCCGCCGCAGCCGCAGGTGTCTGTTGTTCATGAGCGGCGGAGCCGCTCCAGCGCGCCCTGCAGGATGTAGCTGGCCGCCAGCTTGTCGACGACTTCGGCCCGCTTGTCGCGCCGGACGTCTGCCTCGAGCAAGGTCCGGGTGACCGCGGCGGTGGACAGCCGCTCGTCCCAGAAGGCGATGGGGATGTCGGTCTTCTGCGCCAGGTTGCGGGCGAAAGCCCGTGTGGACTGCACGCGGGGCCCTTCGGAGCCGTCCATGTTGAGCGGCAGGCCGAGCACCAGGCCGACGACGGCGTTCTGGGCGATCAAGGCGAGGAGCCGGTTCGCGTCCTCGGTGAACTTGGTTCGTTTGATGGTTTCGAGCGGCGTGGCCGAGTAGCGCATACCGTCCGATATCGCGACGCCGATCGTCTTCGTGCCGAGATCGAGGCCGAGCAGTTTGCCGGTGGGGGGGAGGGCGTCGAGCGTATCCTGCATTGAGCTAATCACCCTCGATCACTATGATTGGTTGAGATTGGAGACGATTGCCATGAGCACCCGAGTCCTCACTGCACATATCCCTGAAGAGCTCGCCGAAAAAGTGGACAGCTACGCCAAGAGCATGGATCGCTCGCGGGCGTGGATCGTCAAGCGCGCTTTGGCTAACTGGGTTGATTGGGAAGAAGAGAAGCATCGGCGCACTCTGGCCGGCCTGGCAGACATCAACGCCGGTCGGACGATACCCCACGAGCGTATGGTCGCATGGGCCGAGAGCCTCGGCACTGACAACCCCCTGCCGTCGCCAACCGAAAAATGACGATTCAGTGGTCGGACGAGGCCTCTTCGGACTTGGTGAGGCTGCACTACTTCCTCTCAGAGAAGAGTGAGCGGGCGGCCGACGCAGCCATCCGAACAATTGTTGCCGGTGCGCTGACCCTGACCACCTATCCGCGGCGGGGCCAGATCATCGAAAGATATCTACCGCGCGAAGTCCGGCGGCTGATCGTTGCTGACTACGAGCTGCGCTACGAGATTCACGGCGACGACGCATATGTTGTCGCCGTTTTTCACACTCGTGAAGAACGATGAAACTCACCTGGTTTGCCGGCTCCACCATCCGCGTTCACATCGGCGGCAGGATACTTGTGGCTGATCCGGCGGGGATAAGTGGGGTGGATGCGGGAGAGCTGGTGTCCGGGGCGGACGCCACCTTCTTCATCGATGACGCTGGCGAGGCAGTGGATCCGGCACTGTGGCAGCCGCGACGGGCGGCGGCCATGATCGATGCCGGTGATGTGCCCGAGGTGCTGGTGCACGGCATCGAGGGCGGCGCGTTGGTCGCGGCACCTGGGGAGGCGCCGCTCGTGCTGCTGAAGGCGCCGATGGCGCGGTCCGGGCGGTGGGCTCGGGATGCCGTGGTGGTGGTGTTCGGCGACGACGCCGACGCGCTGGCGGGGCGGGTGCTCGACGAGGTGGGCCCCTACCTGATCGCCATTGCCGCGCCGGATGCCACTGTGGGGCGCGCCATTTCGCTGCTGCGCGACAGGGTCGGCGAGACCCTGCTGGTCGCGCTTGAGCCGGGGATGGCGCTCGAAGTCTGAGGTTGCTAGAACGCCTCCAGCAAATTGCCTGTTCCGGAGTGATCCATGTCTGTTGATGCCTCGACCGTTAAGCGTATCGGGCGCCTGGCCCGCATCCGTATCGAGGAGGCCGAGGTGGCCAAGTATCAGGATGAGCTCAACGCCATCCTGGGCTTTGTCGAGCAACTCGACGAGGTCGACGTCGCTGGCGTGGAGCCGATGACGTCGGTGACGCCTATGGTGCTGCGGCGGCGCGAGGACAAGGTGACCGATGGCGGCTACCCCGAGAAAATCGTCTCGAACGCGCCGTTGACCGAAGACAATTTCTTCATGGTGCCCAAGGTCGTGGAGTAAGGACCGTGGCCGTTTCGATCGCGATTGAATCGCCGTTGCAGGACGAGGTGCGTGCGCTGGTGAGCCAGCTGAACGACCACCTCATTCCGCTCTCGCCGCTGGAGTTTCAGTGGAAGATGACGGTCGAGCAGATGGCCGATGCGGACACGACCGTATTCGTAGCGCGCGACGATTCTGGTGCGGCTGTGGGCATCGGGGCGCTCAAGGTCATCTCGCCGAGTGAAGGCGAGGTGAAGCGCATGTATACCTCGCCCAAGGTGCGCGGGCAGCGCGTCGGCTCGTCCCTGCTGGAGGCGATCGAAGGTTTGGCGCGGCAGAAGGGTCTGACGAAGCTGCTGCTCGAGACCGGCACCGGTGGCGGCATGGCCGAGGCGCACCGGCTCTACACGCGCTCCGGCTTTGCGCCCCGCGGACCGTTCTCGGACTATCCCGACAGCCAATGGTCGGCCTTCTTCGAGAAGACGCTGGTTGCCCCGGCCGTCGCCTAGGTTGCGATTGTCACCACTGATCTGTACCAACGGCGGGATAATTCCCGCGCCCATGACCGCGAGCTTGCCTTGACCGATCTCACCCGCCTCACCCTTGCTGCAGCCCGCGACGGGCTGAAGCGCAAGGATTTTACCTCCGCCGAGCTGACCAAGTCGTATCTCGACGCCATAGAGACGGCGAACCCCAAGCTCAACGCCTATGTCGCGGTGACCGGCGAGCAGGCGCTGGAGCAGGCCAAGGCCTCGGACAAGAAGCTCGCGACCGGTGACGGCGCGGCCCTCGAAGGTGTGCCGCTCGGCATCAAGGACCTGTTCGCAACCAAGGGCGTTCACACCCAGGCGGCGAGCCACATCCTCGACAGCTTCAGGCCGGAATACGAGTCGACGGTGACGTCGAACCTGTGGCGCGATGGCGCGGTGATGCTCGGCAAGCTCAACATGGACGAGTTCGCCATGGGTTCGTCGAACGAGACGTCCTATTACGGCCCGGTGATCAACCCCTGGCGCGCCAGCAACTCGAACGCCCAGCTGGTGCCGGGCGGTTCGTCGGGCGGCTCGGCGGCGGCGGTTTCGGCCTGGCTCTGCGCCGCGGCGACGGCGACCGACACCGGCGGCTCTATTCGCCAGCCGGCGGCGCTGACCGGTACTGTGGGCATCAAGCCGACTTACGGCCGCTGCTCGCGCTGGGGTGTGGTGGCGTTCGCCTCGTCGCTCGACCAGGCGGGCCCGATCGCCCGCACTGTCGAGGACGCGGCGATCATGCTGACCTCGATGTCCGGGTTCGACCCGAAGGATTCGACCTCGGTGGAGTTGGCGGTGCCGGATTTCGCGGCGGCGGTCGAACGCGGCGTGAAGGGCCTGACCATCGGCATTCCGCGCGAGTATCGCATGGAGGGCATGCCCGAGGAGATCGAGGCGCTATGGCAGCGCGGCATCCACTGGCTGAAGGCTGAGGGTGCGACGGTGAAGGACATCTCGCTGCCGCACACCAAGTACGCGCTGCCCGCCTATTATATCGTGGCCCCGGCCGAGGCGTCTTCGAACCTCGCCCGCTATGACGGCGTGAAGTACGGCCTGCGCGATACCGGCAAGGACATCACCGACCTCTACGAACTGAGCCGCGCTGACGGCTTCGGCCGCGAGGTGAAGCGCCGCATCATGATCGGCACCTACGTACTGTCGGCTGGCTATTACGACGCCTACTACGTCAAGGCGCAGAAGGTGCGCACGCTGATCAAGCGCGACTTCGAGACGGTGTTCGCGGATGGCGTCGACGCCATCCTCACGCCGGCGACGCCCTCTGCCGCCTTCGGAATCGGCGACGAGGACATGAAGGCCGATCCGGTGAAGATGTACCTCAACGACGTGTTTACCGTCACGGTGAACATGGCTGGGCTGCCGGGCATCGCGGTGCCGGCGGGCAAGGATTCGGCGGGCCTGCCGCTTGGCCTGCAACTGATCGGCAAGCCGTTCGACGAGGAAACCCTGTTCGCTGCGGGCCGGGTGATCGAGCGGTCGGCGGGCATCGATTTCACGCCTGAGAAGTGGTGGTAGGCTACAGATTGTGGGTGGGGCAACCCCGACCCAAACGCTGCGCAGACCGCCCGGAGTCGAATCCGCTTGAAGCCTAGCGGTTTCGGTCCTATTTGCCGGCCATGCGCAAATTGAGACTTGTCGAGACGCCGGTGAAGCCGGTGCTTTCGTTTCAAAGGAATGGCTCCATGGCCGACGTCTTCACTTCCCTCGACTGGTCGGCTCCGCCCAAGGATATGTCGAAGCCGCTGCAGGCCCTGTGGTGGGTGAAGAAGGGTGGCTTCCGCGTCGGTCCCGAATGGGAAGAGGCGCACCGGATCGTGCAGTCGATGGAGGGCACGTTCGAGTTCGACTGGGTGCACGCCCTGCTGCACTGGATCGAAGCGGACATGGGCAATGCCGATTACTGGTATCGCCGCGCCGGCCGCAAGCGCGCGACGGCGAGCGTGTCCTCCGAGTGGGAGCACATCGCCCGCGAACTCAGCGGCGTGACGCAGCACTAACCCGCCAGCCTGTAGACCGAGACGTGCGAAGTCGACTCCGCCGTGAAGGCGGAGCCGGCCCAGTCGGCTTGCCGCGATTCGAGCATGAAGCCAGCGAGCTGCGCCATGAGGTCGAGCTCGGCCGGCCAGATGTAGCGGTGGGGCGAGCGGAACAGCGTCGCCTCGCGGCCCTCGCCGAAGCGGAAGTGGTGCGAAACGATGAGCTGGTTGAGCGTGTCCACCGTGTCGAGCCCGACATAACTGGGTTCGCTGGCAAACACGGTCGCCTCGCGGCCGGGCGGCAGGCGGCGCAGGTCAGGCACCCACAGCTCGATGACGAAGCGGCCACCGGGCGTCAGGTGCCGGGCCGCGTTGCGGAACACATCGACCTGGGCGGACTGGGTCAGCACGTTCGAGATGGTGTTGTAGACGAGGTAGACGAGCGAGAACGGGCCCGGGACGGCCG
Source organism: Pseudomonadota bacterium (assembly GCA_023428425.1). GTDB lineage: Bacteria > Pseudomonadota > Alphaproteobacteria > Rhizobiales > Devosiaceae > Devosia_A. The sequence continues at coordinate 3,279 of JAEYYP010000082.1, read as the reverse complement.
TACTCGTCATGTCGCCGATGGCGACGTGGATGCTGGCAGCCTCGGGCTTGCCGCGAAGCTCCGCCACCATCGGCTCGCTGAGCTCGATGCCGCTGACCGGCACTCCGCGAGCGTGGAGTGGGATGGCGACACGGCCGGTGCCGATGGCGAACTCCAGGGCCCGACCGCCGTCGGCCAGCGCAGCGAGGCGGGTGGCGGTCGCGGCAAGCAGGGCCGGATCGAACATGCCGGTGCCAGGGGTGTCGTAGGACTTCGCCGCCTCGACGTCCCAGATTTCTTTTTGGTCCATGCTCGATCCTCGTGGATGTAATCAGTGTTTACATGCGATACTCGTCCCGCGGTCCGCTGCCACAATTCGACGTAGGCACGAAGTATGGCAGCGGGCACGTGGGCAGGGGATAAGTCCCCCTTCGCATCATCGGTTGTCGACCTCGCTGCGGACCAGTTCGAGGCCGCGGCGGGTGATGCGATAGGGGCGGCCGTCCTGGCTGGCGATGGCGCCTTTGCTCTTGAGTTTCCTGAAGATTCGCAGGTTGCACTGGTCCATCAGCCAACCGTCGCGGTTGAGGCATTCGACGGCAAGCACCTTGCCATTGGGGGATTTGGTGGCGTGGATGGCGCCGCCCTGCGCGAGCGCGTGCAGCACCCGCTGTTCCTCGCGGGAAATGTCCATGAATTCATAGCCTTGGGGATGCGTTCAACGAGGGCTGCGGCCAGCATCACGCTTGGCGGCAACCTGCTTCGGAACCCCGTGCCGACTTTCCGGACGCCTCACGGCCTCCGAGCGGACGGGGTGTTACGCAATCTCCGACTGGCTAGACATGGGACGTATCCAAATTCTGCTGCCGTTTCGCCACGTGGATGAACCAGACTTTCGACAGCTTCGGCGTTCAGGTGCGTGGTTGCACATGAACGACCGATGAATAGCTGCCCGCGTTGCCCTCGACCAGTGGCCCGGTTGCAATCGGGGCAGCGAGGGTGCAAACCAGCAACACTTCCGTTTACCGCCTGAGTAGGACCCCGTGACCAAAGCCCCCGCCGACTGCAACTCCAAGGACGACGTGCGCACCGAGATCGACCGTATCGACCAGGGGCTCCTCACCCTCCTGGCGGAGCGGCACGCTTATGTGACGCGCATGGCGGAGATCAAGACCGACCCGCACGAGGCATACGACCCGACGCGCATCGAGGCGATCATCGCCAAGCAGCGCAAGCGGGCCGAAGAGCTGGATCTCGACGAGGACCAGGCGGAGCTCATCTGGCGCACGCTGATCAACTGGAATGTGAACTACGAAAAGGGCATTATCGCTGCACGCAAGCGGCACGGGTGAGCTAGCCTCTCATCCGACGGAGGGCTCGATGACGGTTCTCGACATGACTATCCGCAAGGCAGTGGCCAGCGAGGCAGAGCGCCTCGCCGAGATCGGCTACCTGGCCTGGGAGCGCGACCTGCGGCCATTCTTGGCGGGTGAACAGCAGAACCGTCAGGCCGAACGGCGCCGGCTGCAGCTTGCGGTGCACGACCTGCTCGATCGTACCATTGTCGCCGAGCGCGACGGCACGCCGGTGGGCTGGTGCGCGCGGGCACGGGGCAGGGCCTACATCCCGTATCTCTTCGTGTCGCCGCTTTCGCAGAACCAGGGTATCGGCACGCTGCTGCTCAAGCGCATGGAGTCGATTCTCGAGCTCGAAGGATGCGATCGCGTGCAGCTCGATACGCTGAGCGATAATGTGCGCGCCGTGAACTTCTACCAGCACTTGGGCTACCAGATCCTGGCGCTGAAGCACGATGGCGGGCAGGGCCGCGATCCACAAACCTCCGTGCGGCTCGAAAAGCGGCTGTCGCCTTATCGCGGACCGTTGGAGACTGGCGAGGATTGAGGCGCGTCCTGCTGACGGGAATGTCGGGCGCCGGAAAATCCACCATCACGGCGGCGCTTGCCAAGCAGGGCTACCGGGCCGTCGATCTCGACAAGGAGGGCTGGTCCCACTGGGTCGATGCTGTATCGGATGCAGCACCGGGAACCCCGGTCGAAGCTGGCCGCGATTGGGTTTGGCGTGACGATCGCGTCGGCGAACTGCTGGGTATAGAGGATGACGGAATCCTGGTGATCAGTGGGTGCTCTCCCAACCAGGGCCGTTTCTACCACCTGCTTGATGCCGTGGTGCTGCTGAGCGCTCCCGAGGACGTGATCCTGGAGCGTCTCGCGACGCGGACCGGCAACGACTACGGAAAGCGGGCCAGTGAGGCGGAGCGGGTGTTGGAACTGATCCGCGAGGTCGAGCCAGTTCTGAGGCGGGGGGCAACCCACGAGATCGACACGAACCGTCCGCTGCCGCGGGTGCTGGATGCGGTCCTCGGGATTGTCGATCCGGGCTGATCCCACCGCCGATTTTAGCATCGTCCGGCGCCATGAGAAGCTTTACTGTTCGCGCGGCTATGCCATAGACAATCCCGGACGAACCAAGAGCCTTTACCCCATGACCCTGATCGACACCCGCACGCCGAACCCGAAGTCCTTCATCAAGGGCGCCACTGGCGATTGGGAAATCGTCATCGGCATGGAAGTGCATGCGCAGGTGACGTCGGAGAGCAAGCTGTTCTCAGGCTCTTCGACAGAGTTTGGCTCGCCGCCCAACTCCAACGTCAGCTTCGTCGACGCGGCCATGCCGGGCATGCTGCCGGTGATCAACGACGAGTGCGTGCGGCAGGCGGTGCGGACCGGGCTTGGGCTCAAGGCGCAGATCAACAAGCGCTCGATCTTCGATCGCAAGAACTACTTCTATCCCGACCTGCCGCAGGGCTACCAGATTTCGCAGTTCAAGGACCCGATCGTCGGCGAGGGTTCGGTGTTTCTCGACATGCCCGAGGGCCGGATCGAGATCGGCATCGAGCGGCTGCATCTCGAACAGGACGCCGGCAAGTCGATCCACGACCAGCATCCGAACTTGAGCTTCGTCGACCTGAACCGCTCGGGCGTGGCGTTGATGGAAATCGTGTCGAAGCCCGACCTGCGCAATTCCGACGAGGCCAAGGCCTATCTCGGAAAGCTGCGGACGATCCTGCGCTATCTCGGCACCTGCGACGGCAACATGGAGCAGGGCTCCATGCGCGCCGACATCAACGTGTCGGTACGCAGGCCGGGCGGCGCGTTCGGCACGCGCTGCGAGATCAAGAACGTCAACTCCATTCGCTTTGCCGGCCAGGCAATCGAGTTCGAGGCGCGGCGGCAGATCGACATCCTCGAGGATGGCGGCTCGATCGACCAGGAGACGCGG
>JAEYYP010000073.1 GCA_023428425.1 Pseudomonadota bacterium | reverse complement strand
GCAGTTCTCAGATCGCTTTCTGTGTGCCGTAGCTGGTGAGGGGCGTCGAGAAGAACTCGTCCTCGATCACCTCCGGATAGGGCGCGCCGAACACGGCGATCGAGGATGTGAAGACGAGCCGAGGCTTGTAGGCCTCGCGCTGCCCTTCGAGCCGGATCGCTTCGAGCAGGTAGCGCATGCCGTCGAGGTTGATGCGGTAGCCCTTCTCGAAATCCGCTTCCGCCTCGCCGGAAACGATGGCCGCGAGGTGGAAGATCAGGTCGGGGCGCGACGTCACCAGGGCAGCAGCGGCACCAGGCGCCGACAGGTCCGAAGCGAGCGTGTCGACCTTGCCGGTGAAACCGGCGGGCGCGCTCGGCACCACCACGTCGGCGAGCGTCAGGCGCCCGATCGGGTTGCCACCGACCTGGCCCGCGGCAACCAGCGCCGATGTGAGCTTCCGGCCAACCATGCCGGCCGCCCCGATGATCAGAATATGCATGGGAAATCCCTCTTCCTTTTGGTGGCGCACATTAGTCGGGCTCACGCTTCGCGCAAGGTGGAAGCAAGTCGGATAGCCGAGTAATCCCCGCACCTGCGGGTACGGCGATACTGGTCGAGCGACAATCGGGTCGCGGAGACTGGAGCATGAGCCGACACCTCTTCGGGGATGACGTGATCTTCCATCAGCGCCTGCTGAAGGCGCAGGGCTGCTACCACGGAGCGCTGGACGGACTCTGGGGGCCGCTGACCGAGGCGGCAGACCAGTACTTTGAGCGACGCGGGGTCGAGCTCCTGGCGCTGGGACGTTTCGACGCCCGTAGCGAACGGGTGATCGCCGGGCTGCATCTCACGGCGCAGGCCGCCGCGCGCCAGCTCCTCGCCCTGGCGGCACCCGACGGATTTGTGGCGCGCATCATTTCCGGAACGCGCTCATACGCCGAACAGGACCGGCTGCACGCGCAGGGGCGCTACGGCAACGCCGGGCCCCGCGTGACCAATGCCCGCGGCGGCCAGTCGAACCATAATTTCGGCATCGCCTGGGATATCGGCCTGTTCGACACCACCGGCGCCTACCTCAACGGCGACAGCGCCGCCGAGATCGCCGAGTACCGCCGGCTGGGCGAACTGGCGCGCCCTCTCGGGCTCGAATGGGGCGGGGACTGGAAATCGCTACCCGACGTGCCTCATTACCAGTTGAGGACCGGGCGGAGCGTCGCCGAGACCCGGCGCCTGTTCGAAGCCGGCCTGCCCTACACCTGACAGACGGTCCCGAACCGGTCGACACAGGTCCGGACGACCTCGTCGCCCGGACGTTTCCACCAGTTGTCGCGGCTGAAGATCTCGACCTCCTGCGGGCCGTGATAGCCGGCGGCCTCGATCATCCCGCGGATCGACTTCAGGTCGATGACACCATCGCCCATCATGCCGCGATCGAGCAACATGTCGGTGGTGGGCACGAGCCAGTCGCAGATATGGTGCGCGAAGATGCGCCCTTCGCGCCCGGCACGGGCGATAGCGGCGGAGAGGTTGGGGTCCCACCAGACATGATAGACATCGATGGCGACGCCGACGCCCTCGCCGAGTTGCCCGGCTATGTCCAGTGCCTGGTCGATGGTGTTCACGCACGCCCGGTCGGCAGCATACATTGGATGCAGCGGCTCGATGGCCAGCGGGACGCCGGAGGCGCGGGCGTGCGGGAGCATCGCGGCGATGCCATCGGCGACCATCTGGCGGGCGCCCTGAATATCCTTGGAAGAGCCCGGCAGGCCACCGACGACGAGAACGAGGCAGTCGGCGCCGAGGGCAGCGGCTTCATCGATGGCCTTGAGGTTGTCGTCGATATTGGCCTGACGGCCGGCCGGGGTATCGGCCGGAAACATGCCGCCGCGGCAGAGGCCGGTGACGCGCAGGCCGTTGGAGCGGACAATGTTTGCAGCTTCCGCGAGTCCAACCGATGCGATCTGGTCGCGCCAGGGGGAGATGGCGGTGACGCCGTGGCGGAGGCAGTCGTCCACCATCTGCGGAAAGGTCGAACCGTTCCGCAGCGTGGCGAGATTCATCGAGAGCTGGCCGGTGGGCATCAGGTGGGTCCGATGGGCCGGGACGGCCCCTTCCCGGCCTCCCCCAAGAAGGGGGAGGTGAAGAGGGTGCTCGCTGAGGCGAAGTGTTCCGCTACCGGCACCTCCCCCGCTGTGGGGGAGGATGGGAGGGGGCCGTCGGTTCTGAGCATGGTCATGCGACCCCGTGCACGGCGAGGACGCGCTTCAAGCGATCGATGGCAAGCGCCGGGTCGGCGAGGACGCGGGCCTTGTCGGCGAGACGGAAGAGCTCGCTGAGGTGCTGGAGCGAGCGGGTCGATTGCTGGCCGCCGACCATGGCGAAATGCTCCTGCAAGCCGTTGAGATAGGCGAGGAAAACCACCCCGGTCTTGTAGAAGCGGGTGGGTGCCTGGAAGATGTGGCGGCTGAGCGGCACGGTGGGTTCGAGGAGTTCGAAGAACTCGTTGTCGCTGCCCCGACCAAGCGCGGCCAGCGCTGCCGAGGCGGCCGGGGCGATGGCATCGAAGATGCCGAGGAGCGCGTCGGAATGCCCCTGCTCATCGCCGGCGATCAGCTCGGCATAGTTGAAGTCGTCGCCGGTATACATGCGAACGCCGGCCGGCAGGCGGCGGCGCATGGTGATCTCCTTCTCCTTGGACAGGAGCGAGATCTTGATGCCGTCGACCTTGTGGGCGTGGGCCGCGATGACGTCGAGGCAGACATCCATGGCCGCCTCGTGGGTCGGCCGGCCCCAATAGCCTTCGAGGGCCGGATCGAACATTTCGCCCAGCCAGTGGAGGACCACAGGTTGATTCACCTGCGACAGGATGTGTCCGTAGACGCGGGCATAGTCGTCGGGAGACCTGGCGGCCGCCTTGAGGGCGCGAGAGGCCATTAGGATCACCCGGCCGCCCTGCCCTTCGACGAAGCCGACCTGCTCTTCGTAGGCGCGGATGACATCGTCGATGGTCACATCAGGGCCAGGCATCAGGTGGTCGGTGCCGGCGCCATAGGCGATCAGACCGTCGCCGCGCGTGCGGGCCTCGGCCTGGGCCCGGCGGATCAGCTCCTGCGCATCGGTCCAAGTGAGGCCCATGCCACGCTGCGCCGTGTCCATCGCCTCGGCGACGCCGCGGCCGAGGTCCCACAGGCGGTGGCGGAACTTCAGCGTCGTATCCCAGTCGATGGCCGGCGTGAGCCAGGGATCGTTGCTGGCCATCGGATCGGCGACGACGTGCGCGGCGGCATAGGCGATGCGCGGAAAATCCGCCCCGGCGTGCTTCTCGAACGGGATTGGCGTGCCGGTCAGGTGGTACGCGGTGATCGAACGATCAGGGTTGGGAAGGGAGATCTCCATCGGTCAGAGGCCCAGCGCCGGGACATCCAGCCAGCGGCGCTCCTTCCACGACTGGAGGCCGAGCATGGCGAGTTGCACGCCCTTGGCGCCGGCTTCGAGACCATAGGGCCAGGGGGCATCCTCGGCGACGTGCTTGAGGAACATCTCCCACTGGGCCTTGAAGCCGTTCTGCGCCGGGTAGTTCTCGGGCACTTCCTCCCACTGGTCGAAGAAGTTGAACTTGCTCGGCTCGTCGGGATTCCAGACGGGCTTGGGGGTGTTGACCCTGTGCTGGGTGAAGCACTTGTGGAGGCCGGCGACGGCGGAGCCGTGGGTCCCGTCGACCTGGAAGGTAACGAGATCGTCGCGGCGGACGCGGACATCCCAGCTGGAGTTGATGTGGGCGACAATGCCGCCCGCGAGCTGGAAGGTGGCGTAGGCCGCGTCATCGGCATCGGCAGTGTACGTGTTGCCCTTCTCATCGACGCGCTCGGGAATATGCGTGGCGCCGAGGCAGCTCACGGCCTGCACCTCGCCGAAGAGGTTGTCGAGCACGTAGCGCCAGTGGCAGAGCATGTCGAGGATGATGCCGCCGCCATCGGCAGTGCGGTAGTTCCAGCTCGGACGCTGCGCCGGTTGGCCCCAGTCGCCCTCGAACACCCAGTAGCCGAACTCGCCGCGGACCGAGAGGATGCGGCCGAAGAAGCCGGAATCGCGAAGCAGCTTGAGTTTCAGCAGGCCGGGCAGGAACAGCTTGTCCTGCACGACGCCGTGCTTGATTCCGGCCGACTTTGCCTTCTTGGCCAGAGCGACAGCGGTGTGCAGGTCGTCGGAGACCGGCTTCTCGCAGTAGACGTGCTTGCCGGCGTCGATGGCCCGACCGAGGAGGGTGGCACGCATCTGGGTCGTGCCGGCGTCGAAGAACACCGTGTCGTCGGGATTGGCCAGCGCGGCCTCGAGGTCGGTCGACCAGCGGGCGATGTTGTGCTTGCTCGCAAGTGCTTGAATCTTCTCGCGATCGCGGCCCACGATGATCGGATCGACGACCAGCCGGTCGCCGTTCGAAAGCACCACCCCGCCCTGCTCGCGGATGGCGAGAATGGAGCGCACGAGGTGTTGATTGTAGCCCATACGACCGGTCACGCCATGCATGATCAGCCCCAGCCGCCGCTCGGCCATGTTCCCCTCCCGATAGCTATTTTTGTAACTGGTTGGTTACTTGCTTACATGCCGCTAGGGTGCACCGTCAAGGGTCGCCCGCGGCCTGCGAGACTAATGTCGATGTAAGCACTGTATACATTGGATTTCCCTCCCTGCTTATTGCCAGCTTGGCTATGGCACCGACGGAATGGAGCATGCGCCGCTTTTCGGCGAAGGGGATAAGATGTCGAGCGACGAGTTGGCGACAGCCAGGCCGCGGAACCGGGTCAGCCCGGCGGCACCGGTGCGCCCGCGCGACGCCGAAAAGACCAAGGCTTCGATCCTGAAGGCGGCGCGCGAGGAGTTCTGCGAGCAGGGCTTCAACGGCGCGCGCGTCGATGCCATCGCCGACCGGGCCAAGGCCAACAAGCGGTTGCTCTACCACTACTTCGGCAACAAGGAAGCGCTGTACGAAGCCGTGCTGCTCGATGCCTACCAGGAGATTCGCCGCGGTGAGCGCGAGCTTCGCATCAGCCAGTATGATCCGGTCGAAGCAGTGGACCGGATCATCCGGTTCACCTTCCGCCATTTCCTGGCAAACCCCTGGTTTCCGCGGCTTCTGTCGGTGGAAAACCTGCAGAACGCTCGCTTCGTCAAGAAGATCAAGAATGTCGACGAAATCCGTTCACCGATCGTCGGAGAGCTGCGAGAACTGGTGAAGCGCGGGCATGCGGAGGGCATTTTCCGCACTGACGTCGATCCGATGCAGCTCTACATCTCGATCATTTCGCTCTGCTATTTTTACGTCTCCAACATGGCGACGCTGAGCGTGGTTTTCGGCCGCGATCTCAACGAGTTCGCGCTGATCCAGGACCGCGAGGCGCAGGCCGTGCAGATGGTGATCGACTACCTCCGCGCCCGCCGCTGACGATCCACCGATTTCTGGCCGAACAGCGGTGAAGTCGCGCGGACATGTCGCGACCTCGTGGCTTTTTGCGCGCAATGACCACAAACTTCTGCCAGTTCCGACGCAGCAGCAGGCGGGATCGCACCAGTCGCAGGGTGGGTTGACAGCGCCGCGATCCCGGCCCAAGGTTGTAACCAGTTGGTTATTTAGCGCCATCGAAGAGCGCAGGCCATACGGTTTCGGGACGGCGCGACGCCCCCGAGGGAGAGAATGGGAGGACTTTCAATGGGTATGTCACTCGACAGACGTCAATTCCTGCTGGGCACCACTGCCGCGCTCGGCGCTGCGGCGCTGGCCCCTGCTGCCGCGTTCGCGCAGGATACGCGCCTGCGCCAGTTGTTCTGGGGCGGCCAGGCCCGCGCCGATCGCACCAACGGCGTGAACGCGCTCTACACCGCCGCAAGCGGCAACGACGTCGAGAGCAGCTTCCTCGGCTGGGGCGACTACTGGCCCAAGCTGGCGACCGAGACGGCCGGCGGCAACGCCCCCGACATCGTGCAGATGGACTACCGCTTCATCGTCGAATACGCCCGCCGCAACGCAATCGCCCCGCTGGACGAATTCGTTGGCTCGGCGCTTAAGCTTACTGACTTCGATGCCGACCAGCTCGAAGGTGGCAAGGTGGATGGCAAGCTCTACGGCGTGAGCCTCGGCGCCAACTCTGTGGCGCAGTTGGTGAACCTCGCTGCCTTCGCCGAAACCGGCGTGGAGCCGCCGAACCGCGACACCACCTATGACGACATCCGCGCCATGGGCGA
>JAEYYP010000058.1 GCA_023428425.1 Pseudomonadota bacterium | reverse complement strand
CTTCCGCATGCGCTCGAGCATCGGGCGCCAGCCGGCGACGGCCCGGCCGACATCGGTGAGCGTCGCCACGATCTCGCCCTTCATCGCCTCGCGCACGACCACGTCGGGCAGGGGGTCGATCTCGACGTGAAGGAAGCTCTCGAGCCGGCTGCCCGGCGTGGGCTGATCCAGCACGCGATAGGTGGCCGGGTCGAACTGCAGCACCGGGTGGGTGATCGCGCGCACCACCCCGCCATAGTGGCGGACCGCAGCCAGTACGCTGTCGACGATGAAGGGCATGTCGGAGCAGAACACCTCCACGATGTCGCGCCCGCCAGGCCCGTCCGATGCTAGGACATAGACGCTGAAGCTCGCCAGCGCGCGCTTGCCCAGCCTGCTGTAGGCCTTGCGGAAGCGCTCCTCGAGCATCTCGGCGGTGAACGGGCGGAAATCCTCCGGATCGGTGGCTTCGGCGACGGCGCGCAGAAAGCGCGAAAAACTCGGCTCGGTCGACAGGTAGCCCTGCGCCCGCGCGATCAACGCCGCCCGCGCATCGAAGACCGTCAGCTCGTTCACGGCAATTCCCCCGGCTCCTGCCCGTCACACTGCGTCCGGCCAAACCTCTTGTCGAGTGGTAAGACCTTGTCAGTCCCTGCCTGCCATAGTCCGCCGAACCTGTTGTGACGGACTTAATGGCCGCTATTCCCTCAGACCTGCGGGCGCTGCTGCGCACCGGGCTCAGCCGCTCGCTGGTGTCGCTGCTCATCAAGGTGGCGACGGCGGGGCTGACCTACGCCATGTACGTGGTGCTGTCCCGCACCATGGGCGCAACTGAATACGGCTACTTCGCCTTCGGGCTCAGCCTCGCCACCCTGCTGTCGATCGGCGCCTCGATGGGCCAGCAGACGGCCATCCTGCGCTACTGGCCGGAAGAGGAAGTGGCCGGCCGCCGCCACAAGGCGGTCGATGCGGTGCGGGCCGGTGGTGCGATGGTGCTTGTCGCCAGCGTGGCGCTGTCAGTCGCGCTGGTCGGTGGCGCCATCGTCATGAGCCTCGTGACCTCCGGCCCGGTGGCGCACGTCTTCGCCGCGGCGGCGCTGGTTCTGCCCATGGCTTTCGCCGAGTACTGGAGTTCGGCGCTGCGCGCCCAGGGCTCGGTATGGGCGGCGCTGACCCCGCGCGACATCCTGTGGCGCCTGCTGGTGCCGCTGCTGGTGGTCGGGCTGTTCGCCCTCGGGGTCGCGCTCACCGGCTGGGCGGCGCTGCTGCTGACGGCCGCCATCCTGCTGCTGGCGCTCGCACTGCAGTACGGCCTCGCCCGTCGGCGCGGCCTCGAGATCGGCTGGGGCTTCGCCTCGCTGCGCGCCTACTGGCGCGAGCACGGCGTGGCGACGCGCTGGTTTCTCATCGGCACGGTGATCGATTCCGCCGCGCTCAACGCCGACACCATCTTCATCGGCCTGCTGGTCGATGCGGAAAGCGCCGGTATCTACTTCAACGCCTTCCGCACCGCCGGCCTGCTGACGCTCTTCATGTTCGCCATCACGCTCGTCGTCGCGCCGATGGTGTCGCGGCACTACCATGCTGGCGAGATGCGCAAGGCGCAGGCGATCACGGCGCTCTGCGCCTGGGCCGGCTTCGTGTTCTCGCTCGCGGTGTTCGGGGGGTATGTGCTTTTCGGCGGCGCCGTGCTCGGCCTTTTTGGGGCGCATTCCGAGGCCGGGTACTGGGTGCTGATCCTGCTTTCGGCCGGGCTGCTCTTTGATGCCGCAACCGGTCCCTCGCGCATCGTGATGATGATGACGGGACACGAGCGCGACTATGTCCGCATCTTCGGCGGCATCATGCTGGTCGGGTTGGTCGTCGAGATCGCGGTGATCCCGGGCTGGGGCCTGCTCGGGGCCGCAGCGGTGAATGCGGCGTCGCGCGCCGTGGCCACGATCGCCATCGCGGCGTGGAACCGCAAGCATATCGGCATCGACACGAGTCTCTTCGGCATATTCACGGTCAAACGCCTCACAGACGAACGCCGCGACCTCCGGCCAGCTTGACCGGCCCCCCGCCGGGTCTTAAGTACCGCGGGTTACACCCCCTGACTCGAGTTGGACCTCAAGGAAAATGGCCGGCAAAACGCTGTATGATAAGATCTGGGATGACCACCTTGTTCAAAACAACGAGGACGGGACCAGCCTTATTTACATTGACCGGCACCTCGTCCACGAGGTGACCAGCCCGCAGGCCTTCGAGGGGTTGCGGCTGAACAAGCGCAAGGTCCGCGCCCCCGAGCGCACGCTGGCCGTGGTCGACCACAACGTGCCCACCACCGACCGCTCGCTACCCAATCCCGACCCGGAAAGCGCGATCCAGATCGAGACGCTGGCCGAGAACACCCGCGACTTCGGCATCGAGTATTACGACCCCTTCGACAAGCGGCAGGGCATCGTCCACATCGTCGGCCCCGAGCAGGGTTTCACGCTGCCCGGCATGACGATCGTCTGCGGTGACAGCCACACCTCGACGCATGGCGCGTTCGGTGCGCTGGCGCATGGCATCGGCACGTCGGAGGTCGAGCACGTGCTCGCCACGCAGACGCTGATCCAGCAGAAGGCCAAGAACATGCTGGTCCGCGTCGATGGCCAACTGCCGCAGGGCGTCACCGCTAAGGACATCATCCTCGCCATCATCGGCGAGATCGGCACTGCCGGCGGCACCGGCCACGTCATCGAGTTCGCCGGCGAGGCGATCCGCTCGCTGTCGATGGAAGGTCGGATGACGATCTGCAACATGACCATCGAGGGCGGCGCCCGCGCCGGCCTGATCGCGCCCGACGAGAAGACCTTCGAATATGTGAAGGGCCGTCCGCGCGCGCCCAAGGGAGCCGCACTCGAGCAGGCGATCGAATACTGGAAGACGCTGAAGTCCGATGACGACGCCGTCTACGACAAGGTGGTGGTCCTCGACGCTGGCAAGCTGCCGCCGATCGTTTCGTGGGGCTCCTCGCCCGAGGACGTCATCTCGGTGAACGGCGTCGTGCCGAACCCGGACGACATCAAGGACGAGAACAAGCGCGCGTCCAAGCACCGCGCGCTCGAGTACATGGGCCTCACCCCGGGCACGAAGATCACCGATATCTCGGTCGAGCGGGTGTTCATCGGCTCGTGCACCAATGGTCGCATCGAGGACCTGCGCGCCGCGGCGAAGATGGTGGGCGGCAAGAAGGTCGCTTCCCACGTCAACGCCATGGTGGTGCCGGGTTCGGGCCTCGTGAAGGAGCAGGCCGAGGCCGAAGGTCTCGACGTGATCTTCAAGGAAGCCGGTTTCGAGTGGCGCGAGCCGGGCTGCTCGATGTGCCTCGCCATGAATCCCGACAAGCTGAAGCCGCAGGAGCGCTGCGCCTCGACCTCGAACCGAAACTTCGAGGGCCGCCAGGGGTTCAAGGGGCGCACCCATCTGGTGAGCCCGCAGATGGCCGCTGCCGCCGCCATCGCCGGCCACTTCGTCGACATCCGCGAGTGGCAGTAGACCGCGGTTGGATAAGCGAGCCCTTCAGGGATCGGTTGGACAGGGCAGCATGACGACAGCCAACCAGTGGACGGAGCGGGTCGCGCCGTCCCTCGACGACTTCGAGGAGATTGCGGCCGCGGCGTTCGCGGCGCTGCCCGAAGAGTTCCGGACGCTCGCCGGCAACGTGCCCTGCGTGGTACAGGAATTCCCCGACGACGAGACCATCCGCGAGATGGAGCTCGAGAGCGAGTTCGACATCCTCGGCCT
>JAEYYP010000024.1 GCA_023428425.1 Pseudomonadota bacterium | reverse complement strand
GCCTCGTCGGGAGACACCTTGCGATCGTCGGGCGCGTGGACCACGAGCGTCGGGATGTCCATCCGCGCCAACTGCTCGGCGCCGACGAAACTCGACAACGGACGGCCGGCGATGCGGGCGACCGTTTCGGCGACAGCCGTCTGGGTGCGCGGTCCGAGCCTGAGGAAGCGCCAGAAGTCCTCGAAGATCGCCGGCATGGAACTCGGCGCTGCGATGAGCACCAAACGCTCCGTCGCGAGCGGTGGCACGTTCGCGACCGAGCCCGCAGCGGCGTTGACCGCGACCGCGCCGCCGAAGGAATGGCCGACGACGGCCTGGAATGGCCCGAACCACTCGGCCACGCTGCGCACCGCATCGACGGCCGTGAACATGTTGAGCCGGCGGCCGGCGGATTGCCCATGCCCCGGCAGGTCGAGCGCGATGACCTTGAATCCGGCGGCCGTGAAGGCTTCCACCAGCGTCTTCATGTGCTCGGTGCGAGAGCGCCAGCCGTGGACGACCAGCACCTTGCCCATCGGCAGCGTGCCCGGCCCGGGGCGGAACTCGTGCGCCACCACCCGCCCCGACCGCGCCGTGAGGCAATGGCGGCGCGCGCCCGCCATGAACTGCGCTGCCTGATCGACCGAGCGCTGTTCCCGCTCGTTCAGCTTGTGGGGATTGGGCGTGCGGCAGAACAGCTCGAAGGCGAGGCGTCCGGAGAGCCGTGGCGCAACGTGTTCGGCCAGGCCGAACGCGCCCCGGATGACCTTCACGGGAAATGGTGCCATAGTGCGAATCCATCAAAATGGTTCAACCATGAACAAACTAGTTCAAGAATGAACAATAAGCAAGACCTGCCGTGGGACAATCCGCGATTCAGGAACTGGATCGCCCTGGTGCGGGCCGAGAAGGCCGTGGTGCGGGAGCTGACCAAGGCGCTGGCGCCGCTCGACCTGAAGATCGCCCAGCTCGACGTGCTGATGAATCTCTACCGCCATCCGGGCCTGTCGCAGCACGACGTGGCGCGGCGCCTGCTGGTCGGCCGCTCCAACATCACCATGCTCCTGCCGCAGCTGGAGAAGCAGGGCGTGCTGCGCCGCGAAAGCGATGCCAAGGACAAGCGCGTCATGCGCCTCTACCTCACCGAAGACGGCGAGGCGCTGCTGATGCGGGCGCTGAAGATCTATTCCGCGCTGATCGAGAAGGTGATGGCGCAGTCCTCGCCGAGCGAATGCGACACGATGGGCGAGCAGATGCGTCGCATCGAGGAGATGCTCAAGGGCGAATAGACGCTCAGGCTCGAGCGGCGGCCCGCCCCTCGCGTCCCCTGCCCTGGGGTTTTCGCGCTCCGAAGAAGGGCCGCGCCGCAGCGACGGCTGCGGCCCCCAACCCCACGACCAGCACCCACCAGGACGGCCGGATCTGGAAGGCGAACTGCAGGTTGGCCGCGAGCACCCGTTCCGGGGGGATTCCGGTGGCGATGGCGTACCAGGCATATTCCGCGGCCGCAGTCGACAGCGCGGCGAGCACGGCGATCGCGGCCAGTACCCAGGGCGAACTGAGCGCGAAGCCGCGCGCATGTGCGATCCTGTACCAGAACAGCAGCAGCATCAGCCCCGACACGAAGGTCGCCTCGTAGACGTCGGCCTTGGTCTGCATGAAGAAGTGGATCGCGGCCAGGATACCGATGCCGTAGACGATCCTGTGCAGCCGGTTCCAGTTGCCGCCGAGCCGCTTGATCATGGCGTCGGTCGAGGTGGCGCCGAGTACCATCAGCCCGAGCAGCGCCGCGAAACCGATGGTGAGGTAGAGCCGCAGGACGATTTCGCTGCCGACCTTCCACAGATCCCATTTCTGGTCCGCCACATAGAGCAGCAGGTGCGACAGCGCGTAGAACAGAGCCGCCAGACCAAGCATGCGGCGCACATTGATGAGTTTCGGCCATTGCCCGATGCGGCGCAGCGGCGTCACCGCCAGCGACATGGCGAGGAAGCGGATTGCCCAGTCGCCAGTGTCGTGGATTGCTTCCGTAAGCGGCCGAGGACCGAGCGCACCCGTCGCCCACCACCAGACGAGCATCACAGCGGGCACGAGCGTGCCCGCGAAAAAGACGGCCTTGAGCGGCGAAAATCGTCCGGAACGGTCAGTCCAGGGTGTCATGAGGCTTCCAGCGTTGCTGCCGGGTATACGCTTCGGCGGCGCGGCGAGTTACGCGCCGGCCGCTCACGACTGCGTGAACTACCACATCGAGCGGCGGGCGCGCTCCGGCCATTCGCGGTCGTAGGCGCCGCCGTCGATACCGTCCTTGCTGGTCACTGCAAGGATCCGGCCGGGCGTCGGCAACGTCGTCGGGTCGACGTGTCTTTCCGGGTTCCACAGCTCGGCGCGGTGGATCGCCCGGGCGCACTGGAAATAGACGGCGTCCACGGCGATCACCAGCACCGAGCGCGCCGGCTTGCCCTCCATGGCGAAGGACTGGCACAGCGCCGGGTCGACCGAGATCGTGGCACGCCCGTTCACTCGAAGCGTCGTGCCGGAGCCCGGCACTAGGAACAGCAGGCCCACCCGCGGGTCGCGCAGCACGTTCCTCAGCGAATCCGCCCGGTTGTTGCCGCGCCGGTCCGGCAGCATCAGCGTCCGTTCGTCGGCGATGCGTACGAAGCCGGCGAGGTCGCCGCGGGGCGAGCAGTCGAGTCCTTCAGGGCCAGCAGTTGCCAGCGCCAAAAAGGGCGAGGCTGCAATGAGCGCTGCAT
>JAEYYP010000019.1 GCA_023428425.1 Pseudomonadota bacterium | reverse complement strand
ACTGGGGATAGAACGCGACGGCACGCTGGTGCATGATGAGGCCGGTGCGGTCGTGGGCCCAGTGGGGCATGTCGCGGGGAACGTCCTCGAGCCTGGTGGCGTGGGTGGCGAGCTTTGCCGTGGGGACGGCGCCCGAGCGGATGGCGGCCATGACGTGCTCGAAATCGGCCTTCTGGGCGTTGCGCGAGGCGCGGATGGTCAGTTCGCGGCGGTGCACCTCGGAATCCGGGAACACCAGGTCGCCCTTGATGACGCCAACCAGCGTGTAGGCGCCGCCATTGCGGGTGTGGAAGATAGAGGCGTTCATCGCCCTGATCGAGCCGGTGGCGTCGAACACCGCATCGAAGCCGCTGCCCTTGATCGCCGTGAACTCCCGGCCCTCGAGTTCGGCCGGGCTATAGGTGGTGAAGCCCAGCGCGCGCGTCGCCTCGATCTTGTCGGGTGCCGCGTCGAGCACCGTGACGTCGGCGCCGGCAATGCGGGCGAAATAGGCGACGCCGAGGCCGATGGGGCCGGAACCGACGACGAGGACGCGGCTGGGGGCGACAAGCCCGGTGCGGCTGACGGCGTGGGCACCGATGGCGAGAAACTCGACCATGGCCGCATCTCGCAGGCTGATGCCATCGGCGGGGTAAAGGTTCTGCGCCGGCATGACCATCTCGTCGGCCATGCCGCCATCGGCGTGTACGCCGCCGCCCTTCAGCGTCTCGCAGCAGTTGGTCTTGCCTTCGCGGCAGGCGGGGCACTGGCCGCAATTGAGGTAGGGGTTGATGACCACGGCCTGCCCGGCGACCAGGCCGGCGGCGCCATTGGGATCGACGACGGTGCCAGAGAGCTCGTGGCCGATGATGCGCGGATAGTCGAAGAACGGGAAATTGCCTTCGAAGATGTGGTAGTCCGTGCCACAGATGCCGATGTGCTTCACCGCGACGCGCACCCAGCCGGGCTTCAGCGCCGGACGTGGCGCATCGACCAGCGCGAGCTTTTCCGGGGCGGTGCATTGGATGGCGCGCATATCGACAGGACTCCCTCTTTCGGCGCCGCATCATAGCGGCAGACGGCTTTGCGGCAAGGCCGCGGCAGGCTACAAACTGCGCCGACTTTGAAGGGGTTACGACCGTTGAATTTTGCATCCGACAACTGGGCCGGGGCGACGCCCGAGGTGATGGCCGCGCTTGCCCGCGCCAACGAGGGCTTCGCGCCGGCCTATGGGGGTGACGCGCTGACGGCAAGGGTGACGGAAACCTTCGCCGAGGTGTTCGAGCACCCGGTGGAGGTGTGGTTCACCGGCACCGGCACGGCGGCGAACTCGCTGTCGCTGAGCGGACTGACGCGGCCGGGCGGCGTGGTGTTCACCAGCGGTGAAGCGCATGTGAACGCCGACGAGAGCAACGCCTTCGAGTTCCAGTCGGGGGGCATGAAGATCATCGGACTGCCGAGCCCCGACGGTCGGATCGTGCCGGAGTCGTTCGCAGCAGCGCTGACGCGGCACCCCGATGGCGGGCGCACGGTGCCGGTGGCGCTCAGCCTGACCAATGCGACCGAGTGGGGCACAGTCTACACGCCGGCGCAGGTCGCGGAACTGGCGGCCATCGCACGGACGCGCGGCCTCTGCGTGCATATCGACGGGGCGCGGTTCGGCAACGCCGTGGCCGCGACCGGCGCGAGCCCCGCCGAGCTGACGTGGAAATCCGGGGTCGACTTCATGAGCTTCGGCGCGACCAAGAACGGTGCGTGGGCGGCGGAAGCGATCGTGTCGTTCCGGCCGGGGCTGTTCGAGGGGATGGAGCAGCGCCGGCAGCGCGCCGGACACGTGTTTTCGAAGGCGCGGTTCGTAGCCGCGCAGTTCGAGGGGTACTTCGCCGATGGGGCGTGGCTGAAGCGCGCCGGGCACGCCAACGCCATGGCCGAGCGACTGCGGACCGGACTGCGGCGGTCGAACCGGGCGCGGCTGGCCTGGGAGAGCGACATCAACGAGGTGTTCGCCGTGGTGCCGGCCGAGGTTCTCGCCGCCGTGCGTGGCGCGGGAGGGGCGATGCACGAATGGCCGGCCGAGACCGCTGCCGAAGATCGTCGGCCCGCCGCTGGCGAAGTTATGGTGCGGCTGGTGACGAGCTGGGCGACGAGCCCCGGCGAAGTCGAGGCGTTCACAGGCCTGCTCTGAGGCGGGGGCCTGCCTCAGGCCCGGTCCCAGCCTTCACGCATGAGCGTGTAGCCTTTTTCGTAGACGTCTTCCTCGCGGGCGAAGAGGGGGCGCCAGATCTTGGTGGCGGCGGCGAGGTCGGGAAGGGCCGAGCCGAAGCTCTCGATGGTCATCCAGCCATCCCAGCCGGCCTTCTTGAGCGCCGAGAACACCGACTGGAAGTCGATGTGGCCGGCGCCGGGGACGCCACGATTGTTCTCGGAAATGTGGACGTGGCTGATCTGGGCGATCGTTTCGGGGATGACCGAGGTGATCGAGTCTTCCTCGATGTTGAAGTGGAAGGTGTCGTAGAGGTAGCCGTAGTTCGTCGCCCCTACCCTCTTCACTAGGTCGGCGGCCTGGCGGGCCGAGTTGAGGAAGTAGCACTCGAAGCGGTTGAGCGGTTCGACGCTGAGCGTGATGCCGAGGGGCGCCGCATAGGCGGCCGCCTGCTGGTGGACGTCGACGCAGTGCTTCACCTCGTCCTCGGTGGGGCCGCGGCCGGTGAACTCGCCGAGCGGCTGGTGGAACGGGCCGGCGCAGACATCGCCGCCGAGCGCCGCGGTGCAATCGATCAGCCACTTCATATGCACGAGGGCGCCGGCGCGTTCGGCCGGGTCGGCCGAGAGGGCGTGCTTGCCGGCACCTGGCATGACACCGATACCGGTCGAGGCGAGGCCGGCGGATTTCAGGCGTTTGCCGAGGGCCTCGTAGTGGGCGACGGTGCCCTCGAAGAGCGGGATCTCGACGCCGTCATAGCCGGTCGCCTTGAGGCGCTCGATGATGGGCCAGTGTTCGTCGGTGATGTAGGTGGACCAGAGGAGGAGGTTGAAGCCGAGTTTCATTTGCTTGGTCCCTTGGACTTGGACGTCGGGTGTGGGAGGACCCCTCACCCAGCTACGCTTGGGCGCATGGCGCCCAAGCTGCGCTACCCTCTCCCACAGGGGGCGAGGGCGAGCCGTGGACAGCGCGGCGCACGTTCCGATCCACCACGCTGTGTCGCCTCGACTAGAGGTTGACCCAGCTGCCGCTCTTGCCCGAGGCGATGATGGCGTCGCAGAGCTTGTTGGTTTCCAGCGCTTCGCGGAAGGTCGGTGAGGTCGGCGTGTGGTGCTTGAGGCCATCGAGGAAATCGGCGGCCTGGTGGGTGAAGGAGTGCTCGTAGCCGATGATGAGGCCGGGGACCCACCATTTGCCCAGATAGGGGTGGTCGCCATCGGTGACGAGGATATTGGTCCAGCCGCGTTGGGCGCCCTCGACGCCATGGTCGAAATACTGCACGCGGTTGAGGTCGTGCAGGTCCCAGGCGAGCGAGCCCTTCTCGCCGTTGATCTCGAGCGTGTAGCCGGCCTTGTGACCGCGGGCGTAGCGGGTCGACTCGAAGGTGCCGAGCGAGCCGTTGGCGAAGCGGGTGAGGACGGCGGCCGCGTCGTCGATGCCGACCGACTGCTTCTTGCCGGTTTCGGCGTGGGTGCGCTCCTTGATGAAGGTCTCGGTCATGGCGGTGAGCGAGGTGATGCCGCCATTGATCCAGGTGGCGGTATCGAGGCAGTGGGCGAGGAGGTCGCCGGTGACGCCGGAGCCGGCGGCTTCGACGTCGAGGCGCCAGGTGGCGGCGCCGCCCTGCGGCACGTCGGGCGAGATCGTCCAATCCTGCAGGAACTTGGCGCGGTAGTGGAAGATTCTCCCGAGCTTGCCCTCGTCGACCATGTTCTTGATCAGGGTGACGGCGGGTACGCGGCGGTAGTTGTACCAGACCATGTTGGGGACGCCGGCTTTCTCGACGGCATCGACCATGGGCTGGCCTTCTGCCGCGGTGCGGGCGAGTGGCTTTTCGGTGAGCACCATCTTGCCGGCCGCGGCCGCGGCGATCGCGATTTCGGCGTGCAGGTCGTTGGGGACGCAGATATCGATGGCGTCGATATCCTTGCGCTCGATCAGCCGGCGCCAGTCGGACTCCACAGATTCATAGCCCCACTGGTCCGCGAAGCGGCGGAGCTTGCTCTCGTTGCGGGCAGCGGCGGCCTTGAGAACGGGGCGATAGCCGGTATCGAAGAAGTGGGCAACGTTGGCCCAGGCGTTGGAATGGGCGCGGGCCATGAAGCCGTAGCCGACCATGCCGATATTGAGGTGCTTGGTCATTTTCCTATTTCCTTAGTCCCGCCTGGTACCCTGTCATCCCTGCGAAAGCAGGGATCCACCTATTCACCACGGCAGGTTTTGAGTTGGGTCCCCGCTTCCGCGGGGATGACACGTCGGGGGTGTGACCAGCTCGTGGTACACCCGAGCCCTGCTCATTCCTTCCAGCCGTGGGCGTCGCGGACGCGGACCATGGCGCCGAGGATCTTGTTCCAGGTTTACTGCTGCTCCATGACGGCATTGGGGAACATGCAGCCATCCCAGCAGATGTGGCGCATGCGCTTGGTGAGGTTGCCCCTGTCGTCGCGCAGCCAGTAGCCGGCGTGCTTCGTCACATCGAGGCGGCCGTTGGGGTCGTCGATCTGGCAGTGGCGGCCGGTCTTTTCGTGGTCGCCCGAGCCGAAGGTGGTGCCGTCGTTCTGGGCGACGTGGAAATCGAGCGTCCAGGGGCGGAGGGCGTCGGCGACCTTGTGGTAGGCGGCATCGAGACCGTCCTTGTCGCTCCACTGGTAGTCGGCGGGAAGGATGCGGTCCTTCTCGGCATTGGCACCGAGCACGAAGAGCATGGAATGCGCCATGTCGGCCTGGTAGCCGACGACGCCCGGCATGTTGACCATTTCCAGCAGCTTCACGTTCTCGCGCCAGGAATGCATGCCGCCCCAGCAGATTTCGCCTTCGGCGACGATGTACTCGCCGTAGCTCTGGGCGATCTTGCCGGCCTCGCGGAAGGTGTCGGCGATCTTCCTGGTGTTGCCGGCGGGATCGGCGTCCCAGGCTTCGACTCCGGTGGAGCTGTCGACGCGGACGCCGCCGGTGGGACGGATGCCGATCTCGCGCATCCACTGGCCGATCTGGCAGGCCTTCTCGACCTGGGTGAGGAAGCGCTTCACGTCGTCGGCGTCGCCCATCGCCGAGCCACCGCCGGCGCCGCCCCAGATGGGCGCAACGAAGCTGCCGACCTTGAGCCCGAAGCTCGCGATATGGTCGGAGACACGCTTGATGTCGTCCTTGCTGCTGTCGATCGAGATGTGCGGGTCGGCGAGCCAGAGGTCGACACCATCGAACTTCTGGCCTTCGTACTCAGCCTTCGAGGTGAGGGTGAGGAGGGTATCGAGCGGGATGATCGGCTCGGAGTCCGGGGCGCCCTTGCCGACGACACCGGGCCAGGTGGCGTTGTGGAGTTTCGGATAGGTGTTGGTGTGGTCGGGCATGGTCGTCCCTCCTCCCTGAAGGGGTAGTTCTGTTCAGGTGTGCTTGCGGCGTTGAGCGCGTTGACGCCCCCTCCACCAAGCTTCGCTTGGTCCCCC
>JAEYYP010000442.1 GCA_023428425.1 Pseudomonadota bacterium | reverse complement strand
GGGGCCCCCCCCGCCGCGGGGGGGGGGGGGCCCCCGCCCCCGGGGGGGGGCGGGGGCCCCAACACGCCGGAAACAACCGATGATCGGCCGCCTGAATCACATTGCCATCGCCGTCCCCGATCTCGTTGCAGCAGCAGCGAAGTATCGCGATCAGCTGGGCGCCGATGTGCACCCGCCGCAACACCTGCCCGAGCACGGCGTCACTGTGGTCTTCGTCGACCTCCCGAACACCAAGGTCGAGCTGCTGACGCCC
Organism: Pseudomonadota bacterium; assembly: GCA_023428425.1. Taxonomy (GTDB): domain Bacteria; phylum Pseudomonadota; class Alphaproteobacteria; order Rhizobiales; family Devosiaceae; genus Devosia_A. The sequence continues at coordinate 3,950 of JAEYYP010000442.1, read as the reverse complement.
CTTGGCGACAACTCGCCCATCGCCAAGTTCCTCTACGAGCATCCGAACGGCGGCATGCACCATGTGTGCTTCGAGGTGCCCGATCTCGCCTCGGCCGCTCGCACCCTCACCGAGCAGGGCGCCCGCATCCTCGGCGACGGCAAGCCGAAGACCGGGGCGCACGGCCTTCCCGTCCTCTTCCTTCACCCCAAGGATTTCGACGGCACCTTGATCGAGCTCGAGGAAGTGAAGCCGGACCTTCAGCCGGCCTGATGTTCAGCAAGCGTTCATCAACTGGGCGCTGGTAGGGCAGCGCCGGCTGCGGAAGGTCAGACTTATCCCCTCAGCTCCCCGTGTCGCTATCCTCGCCACATCATCTGGCGAGGACCGAAATGACCGACAGCACCCACCTGAAACTCCCATTCATCCTGCCCGGGCAGGCGCAGAAGCACATCACCCACAACGAGGCCATCGCCGCGCTCGACACGCTGACCCAGCTCGCCGTACTTGACCGCAACCTGAGCACGCCACCCGGCTCGCCCGATGTTGACATGCGTTACATTGTCGGCCCGGCGCCCACCGGCGCCTGGTCCGGCAAGGCGAACCAGGTGACCCGCTGGGATGGCGCCTCCTGGCGGTTCCACGCGCCCCAGCCCGGGTGGCTCGCGTTCGTGCTCGACGAGAACGGCCTCGTCGCCTGGAACGGCGCCGCCTGGGAGCCGACGCTCGGCCTCGATGCCAAAGCGCCGATGCTCGGCCTCAATGCCACCCCCGACACCACCAACCGCCTCGTCGTGGCGAGCGATGCGGTGCTGTTCAGCCACGCGTCAGGCAGCGTTCAGGTGAAGCTCAACAAGCACTCATCCGGCGACACCGCGGCACTGCTGTTCCAGACCGGCTACTCCGCCCGCGCCGAACTCGGCACCACCGGCGATGACCGCCTCCACCTCAAGGTCAGCCCCGACGGGATGACCTGGACCGAGGCTCTGGTCGTCGAGCCGGCTACGGGGAACGTGGGGCTGGGCATTGCCGAGCCCGCCGCCAAGCTGGAAGTTGACGGTGCCCTGCGGGTCAAGTCCTATCTGATCGCCAGCCTGCCCCCGGCGGTGGGAGACGGGCAGATCATCTATGTCTCCGACGAAGCGGGCGGCCCGACCCTTGCCTTCTCGGACGGCGCTGCATGGCGCCGGGTCTCCGATCGAGCTATCGTAAGCTGAACGGAGGCAAGTTCAGCCGAATATCGCTCTTTCGAGCACGGCCCCCTGCTGTTCCGGCGCGTATGCCCAGCGGGCGTGATCGTGCGCCCGCTGCGCTAGATCGATGAGTCTGGAAGGGGAGGCGACCAGCATCTCGATTTGCTCCTCCCACTCATGGGCCTGTGCCAGAAGCCCGGTCTCTCCATGCCTGATGGCATCCGAATAGGAATGGATCGGGGTGGCGATGGTCGCGGTTCCGACGATCGCCGCCTCGAAATACTTCAGCTCGGACTTGCAGTTCGTGAACACGTTCTGCTGCAACGGCACGATGTTTAGTTCGCATTGCGCGATAATGCGCTGCAGGTTGACGAAGTCCTGCAGCGGGTAGGTGTCAATGCGGTTCCGGAACGGCCACAGGAGTTCGCGGTCCCTGAGGAACCCCACCACTCGGATCGCGATGTTGTCATGCCGCAGCAGGAGCGATGCTAGTGCCTGTTCCACAACGCCGAAATCCTTCTCGTGGCTCGGCGTCCCGCTGAAGTAACCTATTTCCAGTCGGTCCGAGCGCTCGAAGCCGCGCTGCAGCTTCTCGTTGTACAACTGATCGGAAATCTCGAGCTGCATCCGGTTGAGGGCATTGGGCACGACAACCGCCGGAATCCCCACTCCCTCGATGATCTGGGTGGCGAGGGACAGGTTGGTGGTGATGGCTGCATCGCAGAGTCGCATCGCCTCGCGCATGCGCGAAGTGTAGGCGTGCCAGAAGTCCCAGACCCCAGGATCAGACAGGTCCTGCGCCAGGGTGTTCACTACGAGATGCACGTGTGCGGGGCTGAACACCAAATCATCCACATCGAACATGATGCGCGCGCCGTCCTGCCGTAGCAGCTCGAGGAACGTCGCGAGATCGTTGCTGTATCTGCACCGGCAAACCACGACGACGTCCACGCTTGGGGGGTAGGCCGTCAGGTACGGCAAGTCTGCGTAAAAGAAGTAGCTCGACGATACACGCGATCCACTGTTCCAGATCGACTGCATGTTGAAGGCACGATAGCGGAAGGTGCTGTTGTCGGCCTGCTCATAGAGGTAAAGCACGCGGGTCGACCGTTTGGTCAGGGCCTGGAGTCGCTCCGGCAACGGAACGAGCCACGGATCGGCGTACCGTGCGGATGGCGTCTCGATACGGTACATCAGCGATACGACTGCTCGATTCGATCGACAGCACCAGCGAGAGCACGCGTCCAGTCTCGCTGGAGACCATTGCGTTCGTAGCGGGCGCGGCGCCCCTGTGCGTCTTCGGCCATTCTCACTGCCGTCCCAAGTGCCGCGGTGAGCGCATCTGGCTCGGGTGAGGCCATTACGATGTTCTCTGAATAGCGGCTCAGGTCAGTCTTCGGCCCCCAGCTCGAGGTCACTACGATCGCGCCGGATGCGGCAAGGTCGAGCGGCGGGTAGCTTGGGTGCGGCGTCGACATCAGCGACAATCCCACATCGCACTTCCGGACGGTGGCCGAGTACGCATCCCAGCTCAGGCTTTCGGCGTATTCCACTTCGATGGCGGGCGTGAACCCCAGCCGTGGAACATCCTTTCCGCACAACAACAGCTTCCAGCGATCAGGCGGCAGCAGTCCGCTCTCGACTGCTCTTCGGAGGACTTCGCATCCCAGGTAAAACAGGTTTCGCGGGTTGTTCGGTCGCGCGTAAAAAAAGAGAGTCCGCTTGCCTACTGAGGTTCGGTCCTCCAGGTAGAAGTGGCTGGAGGGAAATGCCGGTTCGAAAAAGCTGCCCCTCTGCTCAAGGCCCGGAAACTCTTGTGCAAGGTGATCATAGAGCAGTCTGGAGTTCACGATCGGTCGTATCCGGGGATCGGCCATGATCGACGCGCACCGCACGGCGTCGTCGCCCGCAGGATAGAACATTCGCTCGTCCTCCTGCAGCAGGTAGAACTGAGCACTTTTCGGTAGATGCTGTGCAGCGGTCGTGGTCCACCACGAGGTCGTGATGAACCGGTCAGCCTCGTGGAACTGCAACTGGTCTGAGGTGTCCGCCGGCAAGAAGTGGAACTCCGTTGGCTGGTCGAACCTGATCCCGTTGACCTTCAACAAAGGCCCCAACGCGCCGCCGTCCGCAGGCTCGTCTCGCGTGACGATCCTCAGGCTGGCGCCCACTCGCTGCGCCGCTAGTGCGCCCAGCATGAGCGCCGTCCCCACCCCGCCAAACAGGCTGCCCCTGCTGATACTGTCCGTGACGATGGTAATGCGCCGTCTGTCGGTTGGAACACGAAACGCCGGTATCGGCTGCAACGCCTTGAAACGCTCGTTCAGCACCGTCGCAACGCCAGAGAGTTCCGTAGGCGGTCTGCCCGATCTGTTCCGGCTCTTGCGTGTGCGGAGATAGCTGCCGACGCGGGCCAGGAGGGCAACGGTCCCGGAAACTCGCCAGTAGTGATAGGCCTTCAGGGCCAGAGTTGTCGCGCTGGGCTGGTCAGTCATGACCGCGCGCTCATGACGGATAGCTTGTCGGCCAGATTTGCGCCGGCCGCATCCTTCTCCGACAACACCGGAGCGCCGGTCAGCGGCCATTTCACCCCGATCGTCGGATCATCCCACCGGATCGAGCGTTCGCTCGCACCGTGCCAGTAGGCGGTGGTCTTGTAGAGGAACTCGGTCCCGTCTTCGAGGGCGAGGAAGCCGTGGGCGAAGCCTTCGGGGATCCAGAACTGCTTGCGGTTCGCGGTGCTGAGTTCCACTGCCGCCCACTTGCCATACGTCTCGG
>JAEYYP010000319.1 GCA_023428425.1 Pseudomonadota bacterium | reverse complement strand
CATGTACATGATGGCCAGCAGCATCAGCACGGTGCCGGTGAAGCTGTAGAAGAAGAACTTGTAGGTCGCCTGGATGCGCCGCGCCCCGCCCCAGATGCCGATGATGAGGAACATCGGGATCAGCGTGCCCTCGAAGAACACGTAGAAGATGGCGAGATCGAGCGTCGCGAAGGCGCCGATCATGAAGGTTTCGAGGATGAGGAATACGATCAGGTATTCCTTCACCCGCTTGGTGATCGAACCCCAGCTGGTCAGCACGACGGCCGGCATGAGCACCGCGGTGAGCGGAATGAACAGCACCGAGATGCCATCGACGCCCATGCGGTAGCCGATCGACTCGCCGATCCAGGCGTAGTTCTCCACGAACTGGAATTCGGTGCTCGCCGGATCGAACAGGTACCAGAGCCAGAGGCTGAGGGCCGCGGTGGCCACGGTGAAGCCGAGCGCAATCCAGCGCGACAGGTTGTCGGCGGTCTCGCCCTTGCCGCCCACGAGAAGGAGCACGAGTGCACCCAAAGTGGGGAGGAAGGTGATGAGCGACAGAAGGTGGTCGCTGAAGAAAGACATCAGAGCAGACCCCCGGCGGCGATGGCCCAAGTGAGCAGCGCCGCGATACCGATGAGCATGGCGAAGGCGTAGTGGTAGAGGTAGCCCGATTGGAGCTTCACCACGCGGTTGGTGACATCGCGAACGCGGGCACCAAGACCTTCCGTGACGGTTCGGTCGACCAGCCAGTCGTCGAAACCCTTCCAGAGTGCACGGCCCACGTAGAGCGACGGCTTGACGAAGATGCGGTCGTAGAGCTCGTCGAAGTACCACTTGTTGAGCAGGAACTTGTAGAGGCCCGGGTTCTGCTCGGCGAGGCGCTGCGGCGCCTTGGTGTCATACATGTACATGTACCAGGCAGCGCCGAAGCCGAGAAGCATGGCTACCGTAGCCGACCACTTGACCCAGAGCGGGACGTGGTGGGCAGCGTCGAGGAGTTCCACCGGGACGACCAGTGAGCCAGCGAAGAAGTGCTCGATGTGTTCTGCGTGGCCGAAGAACAGCTCGTTGAACACGACGCCGGCAAGCACCGCGCCAACGGCCAGCACGAAGAGCGGCACCAGCATGACCGGCGGGCTCTCGTGGGCGTTGTCGTAGGCCGAACCGTGATGGCCGTGACCGTGGTGGGCATGCGCGTGATCGGCGTTGTCGTCGTCGATCGGCTCGTGGTGCGTCTCGACCGCGGCATGCGCCGGGTCGGGATGCGCGGTGTGCGAGTGCGCGGCGTCACGCGGCTTGCCGTGGAAGGTGAGGTGGATCAGACGCCACGAGTAGAAGCTGGTGAACAGCGCGGCGATGACCAGGGCCCAGAAGATGATGTAGCCGGTCGACTCGCCTGCCGCGTAGGCGACTTCGATGATGCCATCCTTCGAGAAGAACCCGGCGAAGCCGATCGGTGTGCCCGGGATGCCGACACCGGTGAGCGCCAGCGTGCCGATGATCATCATCCAGTAGGTCAGCGGAATCTTGGTGCGCAGGCCGCCCATGTTCCGCATATCCTGCTCGTGGTGCATCGCGTGGATGACCGAGCCGGCGCCGAGGAACAGCAGGGCCTTGAAGAAGGCGTGGGTGAATAGGTGGAACACGCCCACCGAATAGACCCCTGCCCCGAGCGCCACGAACATGTAGCCGAGCTGCGAACAGGTCGAATAGGCGATGACGCGCTTGATGTCGTTTTGCACAAGGCCGACGGTGGCGGCGAAGAAGGCGGTGATGCCGCCGATGATCATGACCACCATCATCGCGACGGTCGACAAATCGAAGAGCGGCGAGAGACGCGCGACCATGAACACGCCGGCGGTCACCATGGTGGCGGCGTGGATGAGGGCGGAGACCGGGGTCGGACCCTCCATGGCGTCGGGCAGCCAGGTGTGCAGCAGGAACTGCGCCGACTTGCCCATGGCGCCCATGAAGAGCAGCAGGCAGACGACGGTCATGGCATCGAGATTCCACGACAGGAACTGGATGGTCGGCAGGTTGTACTTGAGTGCCTCGGCGGCGTGGAAGGCACCGTCGAAATCGAGGTGGCCGAGCACGACCCAGGCGCCGAAGATTCCGAGGGCGAAGCCGAAGTCACCGACGCGGTTGACGATGAAGGCCTTCATCGCCGCAGCGCTGGCCGACGGCCGCTGGTACCAGAAGCCGATGAGCAGGTAGGACGCGAGGCCCACGCCCTCCCAGCCGAAGAACATCTGGAGGAAGTTGTCGGCGGTCACCAGCATGAGCATGGCGAAGGTGAAGAGCGACAGGTAGGCGAAGAAGCGCGAGCGGTGCGGGTCCTCGGCCATGTAGCCGATCGAGTAGATGTGGACGAGGCTCGACACAGTGGTGACGACGACCAGCATCACGGCGGTGAGCGTATCGACGCGCAGCACCCAGTCGAGCTGCAGCGGGCCTGAGTGGATCCACTCGAGCACCACGACCTTGGTGGCTTCGGCATGGCCGGCGGCGTGCGCGGCGCCTTCGACGGCGGCAGGAGCGAACCAGTAGCCGGCGAAAACGGCCCAGCTCAGCAGCGCCGAGACGATCAGCAGGCCGGTGGTGATGAACTCGCTGGTACGGTGCCCGATCATGCGGCCGAGAAGGCCTGCGATCAGGGCGCCGACGAGCGGCAGGAATACGATGGCCTGGATCACCGGATCAGCCCTTCAGCGAGTTGACGTCTTCCACGGCGATGGTGCCGCGGTTGCGATAGAAGATGACGAGAATGGCGAGACCGATAGCAGCCTCCGCGGCAGCGACGGTCAGGATCATCAGGGCGAAGACCTGCCCGGCGAGGTCGCCCAGCTCGGCCGAGAACGCCACGAGGTTGATGTTGACCGCGAGCAGGATCAGCTCGACCGACATCAGGATGACGATGATGTTCTTGCGGTTCAGGAAGATCCCAAACACGCCGATGGTGAAGAGGATCGCGGCAACCGCGAGATAGTGGCCGAGGCCGATGCCTGTTGCTGCCAGCATTTAAAGCCCCTGCCCCGACTTGACCTTGACCAGCTCGACGCCTTCGGAACGCGCCCGGCCGGTCTGCTTGAACACGTCCTGCCGCTTCACGTTGGTCTTGTGGCGCAGGGTGAGGACGATGGCGCCCATCATGGCGACCAGCAGCACCGCACCCGCCGCCTGGAACAGGAAGACGTAGCGCGTGTAGATGAGCTGGCCGAGGGCGCGGGTGTTCTCGACGCCATCGGGTGCCGGAACCATGGCCGTGGCCGTGACTTCTGGCGCCAGGGCGAACGAACGGGCGACCACCAGCAGCTCGTGCTGGATGTTGGCGCCGACGACGATACCGACCGGAGCGTATTGCAGCAGGCCCGACCGCATCTCGGCGAAATCGACGTCGAGCATCATGGTGACGAAGAGGAACAGCACTGCGACGGCGCCGACATAGACGACGATGAGGATGAGCGCGAGGAACTCGGCGCCGGCCAGCATGAACAACCCGGAGGCGTTCACGAAGGTGAGGATGAGGAAGAGCACCGAGTGCACCGGGTTGCGCGAGGCAATCACCATCAGCGCCGAGGCGACGGCGATGGCCGAGAAGACGTAGAAGAAAAAGAGCGGCAGCGTCATCTCAGGGTCCTCACCGGTACGGCGCGTCGGCGGCGATGTTCGCCGCGATCTCGCGCTCCCAGCGATCGCCGTTGGCGAGCAGCTTCTCCTTGGAGAAGTACAGCTCTTCACGGGTTTCGGTGGCGAATTCGAAGTTCGGCCCTTCGACGATGGCGTCCACCGGGCAGGCTTCCTGGCAGAAGCCGCAATAGATGCACTTCACCATGTCGATGTCGTAGCGGACGGTGCGGCGTGTGCCGTCGTTCTGGCGCGGACCGGCCTCGATGGTAATGGCCTGAGCCGGGCAGATGGCTTCGCAGAGCTTGCAGGCGATGCAGCGCTCTTCGCCGTTCGGGTAGCGGCGCAGGGCATGCTCACCGCGGAAGCGCGGCGAGTATGGCACCTTCTCGAAGGGGTAGTTGATGGTCTTCTTGGGCGCGAAGAAGTAGCGCATCGACAGGAAGAAGGCGCCGACGAACTCGCGCAGCAGCAGGCCGTTGAGGAACTGGGCAAAGCGCATCAGACAGCACCCCCGTGCCAGCCCCAGCCGGTGAGCTGGAGGATTGCGGCGACAGCGATCACCATCACCAGCGAAATGGGCAGGAACACCTTCCAGCCGATCCGCATCAGCTGATCGTAGCGGTAGCGCGGCACGAAGGCCTTGACCATCGCGAACATGAAGAACACCAGGCAGAGCTTCAACAGGAACCAGATCACGCCCGGCACCAAGGTGAAGGGCATCACGTCGATCGGCGAACTCCAGCCGCCCATAAACAAGATGACTGTCATGGCGCACATCAGCTGGATCGAGATGTATTCGCCCAGCATGAACAGCAGGTACGGCGTCGACGAGTACTCGACCATGAAGCCGGCGACGAGTTCGGATTCTGCTTCCGGCAGGTCGAAAGGCGGCCTGTTCGTCTCGGCGAGCGCCGAGATGAAGAAGATGACGAACATCGGGAAGAGCGGCAGCCAGAACCAGTTCAGGAAGCTGAGCCACGGCACGCCGAGCATGTGGGCGATGCCACCCGACTGCTGAGCGATGACGATGTCAGTGAGGTTGAGCGAGCCGACGCAGAGCAGCACGGTGATGATGACGAAGCCGATCGAGACTTCGTAGGACACCATCTGAGCGGCGGATCGAAGCGCGCCGAGGAAGGCGTATTTTGAGTTCGATGCCCAGCCGGCCATGATGATGCCGTAGACGCCAAGCGACGAGATGGCGAAGATATAGAGAATACCGACATTGATGTTGGCGAGGGCCCACCCGGCATCGAGCGGGATCACCACCCACGCGCTGAGCGCGAGGATCGATGTCACCAGCGGCGCCAGCAGGAACACTGCCTTGTCGGCGCTTGCCGGGATCACCGGCTCCTTGAAGACGAACTTCAACAGGTCAGCGAAGGACTGCAACAGGCCGAAGGGACCGACGACGTTGGGACCGCGACGCACCTGGACAGCCGCCCAGACCTTGCGGTCGGCGAGCAGGATGTAGGCGGTGAAGATCAGCAGCGCGACGAGGAACAGCAGCCCCTTGTAGACGAAGCCGACCTGATCGCCCCAACCAAAGATCGGGATGCCGAGCAGATAATCCAGCGCGGAGACGACGAAATCCATGTCGGGTCCTTACTCTGCCGCCTGCCGGAGACCGGCCTGCAGCGCAGCGCATTCGCCCATCGTCGCGGAAGCGCGGGCAATGGGGTTGGTGAGGTAGAAATCGGAGACGGGCGAGGCGTAGGTCGCCGACTTGGTCTTGATGGCTGCGGTCGCGAGCTTCTTCACGTCGTCGACCGAGCCGGGGGCGATCTGGTCGAGCTTCGCCATGTGCGGGAACTCGGCGTAGAGCTTCGCGCGGAGCTGGCCCAACGAGTTGAACGGAAGCGGCTGGCCGAGGACAGCGCTGAGAGCACGGAAGATCGACCAGTCTTCCTTGGCGTCACCCGGCGGGAATACGGCGCGCTCGGCGAGCTGCACGCGACCCTCGGTGTTGACGTAAGTGCCGGACTTCTCGGTGTAGGTCGCCGCCGGCAGGATGACGTCGGCGCGGTGGGCACCGGCATCGCCGTGCGTACCGACGTAGACGACGAAGGCCTTGCCCATCGCCGCGGTGTCGTACTCGTCAGCGCCGAGCAGGAACAGGACGTCGAGTTCCCCCTGGCCAGCGAGCTTCACCTGGTCGGCCGAACAGACGCCGCCAGCGTGCGGCACAAAGCCGATGTCGATGCCGCCGACGCGGGCCGCGGCATTGTGGAGCAGCGAAAAACCGTTCCAGCCCTCGGCGACGTTGGGTCCGGTGGCAAGCTTTGCGGCGAGCGCGATCGTGTCGCGGCCGATCTGCTTGTTCCAGGCGGCGCCATGCGAAACGGCGCCCTCGCCGACGATGACGAGCGGCTTCTTGGCGCTAGCCCACGTCTCGGCGAACGGGCCCTTCCCTGCAGCGAGGTCGGCGAGTGTCTCGAACCCAGCGCCCAGCAGCGCATAGTCGTAGGTCAACGCGTCCTGCGAGCCATTGATGACTGCGACAGGCGTGCCCTTGGCGCGCCAGGCCTTGCGGATGCGCGCATTCAGCACCGCCGCTTCCTTGCGCGGGTTGGCGCCGACGATCAGGATGGCGTCGGCCTCTTCGATGCCCGCGATGGTCGGGTTGAAGATGTAGGCCGAGCGCGGCATCGAGGGATCGATGCCGGACATCGGCGGGCGGCAATCGGTCATGCCCGAGCCGAGGCTGGTCATCAGCGCCTTGAGCGCATACATGTCCTCGACGGAGGCAAGATCGCCAGCGATGGCGCCGACCTTGTTGCCGCCACCGGACGCCTTGATGGCCTTGGCGACTGCGGCGAAAGCTTCGTCCCACGATGCGGGCTTGAGCTTGCCGTTCTGGCGCACGTAAGGGCGATCGAGGCGCTGCGACTTGAGCCCGTCCCAGACGAAGCGGGTCTTGTCGGAGATCCACTCCTCATTGATGGCCTCGTTGACGCGCGGCAGGATGCGCATCACTTCGCGACCACGGCTATCGACGCGGATGTTGGAGCCGACGGCGTCCATGACGTCGATGGTTTCGGTCTTGACCAGTTCCCACGGACGCGCGTGGAAGGCGTACGGCTTGCTGGTCAGCGCGCCGACCGGGCAGAGGTCGATGACGTTGCCCTGCAGCTCGCTCGACAACGCCTTCTCGAGGTACGAGGTGATCTCGGCGTCCTCGCCGCGTCCGAGCAGGCCCATCTCGGCGATGCCTGCGACTTCGGTAGTGAAGCGGACGCAGCGCGTGCAGTGGATGCAGCGGTTCATCGACGTCTTCACTAGCGGCCCGAGGTACTTGTCCTCGACGGCGCGCTTGTTCTCGGCGTAGCGGTTCTTGTCCACGCCATAGGCCATGGCCTGGTCCTGCAGGTCGCACTCGCCGCCCTGATCGCAGATCGGGCAATCGAGCGGGTGGTTGATCAGCAGGAATTCCATCACGCCTTCGCGGGCCTTCTTGACCATCGGCGTGTTGGTGAAAATCTCGGGCGGCTCGCCGTTCGGGCCGGGACGCAGGTCCTTGACGCCCATGGCGCAGGAGGCCTGGGGCTTCGGCGGACCACCTTTCACCTCGACGAGGCACATGCGGCAGTTGCCCGCCACGCTGAGGCGCTCGTGGTAGCAGAAGCGCGGAATCTCGGCGCCGGCGGCCTCGGCGGCCTGCATCAGCGTGTAGTAGTCCGGGACCTCGATAAGCTGGCCGTCGACTTTGATGTTTGCCATTTGCCTTACTCCGCAAACCCGGGCTGGGCGACCAGGTCTAGTCGACGCTCGATGCGTTCCACACGGTCCTCTAGCCGATCGATCCGCCGCTGGACCCCAGCCAGATTCGTCTCGACCGAAGTCATTCGAACCTTCAGTTCATGCACGTCGTCAATCAGGCGATCCATCTTGGTATCGATGCGCCGTAACATCACTAGGACCAAGTTGTCCGGTTCTTCCGCCATTCGCCCTACTCGGCCGCGATCGAGGGAACGGCGCCTTCGGAGGTCGAGGACCAGGTGTACTGGTCGATGCGGGCCTCGATGACGTCGCGGAAGTTGCGGATCAGGCCCTGGACCGGCCAGGCGGCCGCGTCGCCCAGGG
>JAEYYP010000200.1 GCA_023428425.1 Pseudomonadota bacterium | reverse complement strand
GAGAAGGCCTTCATGGATGACAACACCGTGGAAGCGTTGGCGCGCGCCGGCTATCGGGGCCAGGCGGCGATGACGACCTATCTGTTCTCACGCTTCGTCACGCCTCTCGTGCTGTTCGCACTGGCCTTCGCCTACCTGGCGTTCACGGTGCTGAAGGATAGCCCGCTCTACATGAGTGCGATCTACGCACTCTTCCTGGGCCTGATCGGCGCCTATCTGCCGATCATCTTCCTGCGCAACCAGACGCAGAAGCGACAGCAGTCGATCAAGCGGGCCTGGCCGGATGCCCTCGACCTGATGCTGCTCTGCGTCGAGTCGGGCATGTCGATCGAGCACGCATTCAAGCGCGTCAGCAAGGAGATCGGCATCGCCTCCGTCCCGCTGGCCGAAGAACTGACCCTGACGACGGCCGAACTCAGCTTCCTCGAGGACCGTACCCGCGCCTACGACAATCTGGGCCGCCGTACCGGCCTGGACATCGTAAAGTCGGTGATGCAGGCCCTCATTCAGGCTGAACGCTACGGAACGTCGGTCGGCACGTCGCTGCGCGTGATGGCCGAGGAAGGTCGAGAGACCCGCATGATGGAGGCCGAAAAGAAGGCCGCCGCCCTGCCGCCGAAGCTGACGGTTCCGCTGATCGTGTTCTTCCTGCCGGTGCTGTTCATCGTCATCATTTCGCCCGCGATCATCAAGGTGATGCAGAACAACGTCAGCTTCGGCTGACGCCATTCGCTGGTGGGCAAAATGAAAAGGGCGCCCCAGGGCGCCCTTGCTCTTCGTGCGGCGGATAGCGCGTCAGCCGGCGCCCTTGATCCGGTCCCAGCGGTTCTGCTGGGTCAGCAGGGCGCGGATATAGGCCATGTTGGCCTCGACCTGCGTCGGTGGCAGTTCGGCGGCGAAGAGCCGCTGCGCCTCATCGAAGCGCCCCTGCAATCCGACCACAAGGGCGAGGTTCTGCCGCACCTGGGTGTTGGCGCCGCGCAAGGACACGGCGAGCCGCAGTTCCTTCTCCGCCGCGCCGAGGTCGTTGGTCATGGCGTAGGACAGGCCGAGATTGGCGTGGATCGAGGGTTGATCCGGCGCAACCTTCAGCGCTGTGAAATAGACCTTGCGCGCCTCGGCGTTCTGCCCCTGCTGATCGAGGATGGCGCCCTTGACGAGCAGGGCGTTCCAGTTCGGCGCCGTGGGGTCGATCGCGCGCTCGACCACGGTCAGCGCCTGGTCGAACCGTCCGGCGGCGGAGAGGGCCTTGGCATACTCTACCGCCACCTCCGGGTCGCGGGGATAACTTCCGACCGTCGACTGCAGCACCGCTATCGCCTGTTCGGCCTGTCCGTTGCTGCGCAGGGCTGCGGCGTAGTAGAGCGCCGTGTTTCGATCACCCGGGTTCTGCTTGTAGCGCGTTGCGAGTTGCCCGATTGCAGCGGCACGCTGATCGGCGGGGATGGCCAGCGGATCCGCGCGGCCGATCGATCCGGTGGTTGTCGGATTGGCGGCGCAGGCGCTCAGTGCCAGAACGGCTACGCCGGCACACAGCAATGACAGGAATGGCTTCAGCGATGATCGACGCAACACGAACATAGTCCTCCGGGAATCAAACCCGAGCCCGGCTCGATCAATAATTGATTAACCCTAACAGCGGGTTAAGCCGTGCGTCTCAAGCATTGCGCGGCGGTCGGATCGGGCGCTATCGTCGCTCCGTCACCGCAACCGGAACGCACCATGGCCAAGTCGCAGCCGCTAACCCTCACCTCAGTCGAAGAGGGGAGCGCCGCCGACGGACTCTCCCCGGCGCAGGCCCGGTGGGCCGAGGCAAATGGCTTTACCGGCCAGCGTGGTCGGTTGCTGCCGCTGCCCGCCGAGGATGGTCGCCTCGCCGGTTATCTGTTCGGCGTCGGTGCCGCCGCTGACCGGCCACGGCTGGTACATGGACTTGCCTCGGCCGCACTGGAACCGGGCCGCTACCGCCTTGCCGGGGCGCTGGGCGACCCAACGATCGCAGCGCTCGGCTTCCGCCTCGGCGCCTATCGCTTCGACCGCTATCGCAAGGCGCGCAAGCCCGTCGAACTGGAGCTGCCGGAGGGCGCGGACGCCGCCGAGGTGACGCGGCTGGCGGACGCCGCGTTCCTCGCCCGTGACCTAGTGAATACGCCCGCCAGCGATCTCGGTCCCGAAGCACTCGAGAAGGAAATCCGCGGGCTCGCCAAGCGGCACAAGCTCGACGTGAAGGTGACCGTCGGCGAAGACCTGCTGAACGAGAATTTCCCGATGATCCATGCCGTCGGTCGTGCGGCCGCAGAGGCGCCGCGACTGGTCGATTTCAGCTGGGGCCGGAAGAACGACCCGAAGGTCACCCTGGTCGGCAAGGGGGTTACCTTCGATACGGGCGGGCTCGACATCAAGCCGGCCTCCGGCATGCTCCTGATGAAGAAGGACATGGGTGGGGCGGCGAACATACTGGGGCTGGCCCACGCCATCATCGACGCCGGCGTTCGGGTGCGCCTGCGGGTGCTGATCCCGATCGTGGAGAACGCCATATCCGGCCCGGCCTTCCGTCCCGGAGACATCCTGCGAGCCCGGAACGGCAGTACGGTCGAGATCGGCAATACCGATGCCGAGGGGCGCCTGATCCTCGGCGATGCATTGGCGCTTGCCGACGAAGAGGCACCGGAACTGATCGTCGACATGGCGACGCTGACCGGGGCGGCGCGCGTGGCGCTGGGGCCGGAACTGCCACCCCTGTACACGCTGAGCGACGAACTCGCTGGCGGGCTCATGACGGCGGGGCTGGCGAGCGATGATCCGCTGTGGCGCCTGCCGCTCCACATGCCCTACGAGGCGATGCTGTCGAGCAAGATCGCCGACATCAACAATGCCGGGCAGGGCGGCTTCGCCGGTTCGATCACTGCGGCCTTGTTCCTCAAGCGCTTCGTCAAGCAGGCGAGGGACTGGGCGCATCTCGACATCTTTGCCTGGGTGCCGGAGGCGCGCGCCGGTCGACCGTTCGGTGGCACGGACCAGGGGATTCGGGCGGTGTACGGATATCTGAAGCAACGATATAGTTGACATCGTCAACAAACCAGATCGTGGCATCCATCATGGATGAACTGCCCTCGGACTCGCTGATCGACGACACCCGCGCCTTCAACCGGTTCTACACCCGGTTGATCGGCGTGCTGGACGAGCACCTGAACGACAGCCCGTTCAGTCTCACCGAGGCCCGCGTCCTGCATGAAATTGCCGCGCGTGGCCATTCCACCGGCAGCGAACTCGCCAAGGCGCTGGAGCTCGACCGGGCCTACCTGACACGCATCCTGCAGGGCTTCAGTGCCAGGGGGCTGGTGAGTTATTCGCCCAATCCCGGCGACCGGCGCGGCAACTTCGTCGCCCTGACGCGCGACGGCGATGCTGCCTATGCCGGACTGCGCGAGGCGGCCGAGCAGGCGGTCGGCGGGATGCTGGCTGCGCTCCCCGGACCGGACCGTCGCCGGCTCGCCGACGCGATGTGGACGATCCGAACCCTGCTTGGCGACGACCTGCCGGCCTCGCCCGTGCTGATTCGGCCGCCACGGCTCGGCGAGATCGCGCTCGTCACCTCCCGGCAGGCCCAGATCTATGCCGCCGAGTTCGGCTGGGATGCCAGCTACGAGGGCCTTGCTGCCGAGATCGCCGGCAAGTTTGTGCAGGATCACGACCCCGAGCGCGAGGCCTGCTGGATCGCAGAATGGCGCGGCGACATTGCCGGTTCGATCTTTGTCGTCGATGCGGGAAAGGGTGTCGCGCAGTTGCGATTGCTCTATGTCGAGCCGAAGGCGCGCGGGCTCGGCGTCGGCCGGTCGCTGGTCGACCAGGTCATCCGCTTCAGCCGAGACAAGGGCTACAAGAAGATCCGCCTGTGGACGCAGGAGAGCCTGACTTCGGCCCGGCGCATCTATGCGGCGGCCGGGTTCAAGATGGTGGAGAGCAAGCCGCACCGAAGCTTTGGCAAGGACCTGGTGGGCGAATACTGGGAGCTTGCGCTGTAGTTCGTCCAATCCGACTTGTCCCCGCTGCCTGCGACGCACCGATTATGGAGGCGGAGCGAGGCGCGGGGATAAGTGTCTAGGAGCCCGGGATTCCGGGCTTTTCGGAGCAAGCGTGCCCGGAGGCAAACGGGATTGTGGCGGCGCTTGCCGCTAGGGCGCCGCCAGAATGACGTGAAGGTGAACGCCGCCTGACGAAGCGTTCAGGCGGCGTGCCACAACAAAGACATCGAGATGAAACCCGTCTGACAGCGACTTGAACGCCGTCTGACGGACTTTGGCTCGTCAGTACCCGCGACCGATGTCGACGACGTTGGGCAGCGGCTTGCCGGCTTCATGGTCCTTGATGACGCGGCTGAAGTAGCGCACGCCCGTTCGCTCGGAGGAGGCGGCCGCGATGTGCGGGGTGACATAGACGTCGTCGCGACCCCAGAGCGGGGAATCCTGCGGCAGCGGCTCCACCTCGAACACATCGAGGCTGGCCGCCTTCAGCGTGCCGTCGTCGAGGGCGCGGACCATGTCGGCTTCCTTCTGGTGCCCGCCACGCGCCGCATTGATCACCACCGGACCTTCGCCGTCGAGGCCGTCGCGGCGGAGTTTCGAGAAGGTGTCGTAGTTGAGGATGCCGTGCGTCTCGGGTGTAAGCGGCAGCAGGTTGACGAGAATGTCGGTGCCGTTGAGGAAGGCATCGAACTGCTCGGCGCCGTGGAACACCTCGACCCCGTCGACACCCTTGGCCGTGCGGCTCCAGCCACGCAGCTTGTAGCCGAACACCTTGAGATGTTTGACCGCGTCCATGCCCAGTTGCCCGAGGCCCATGATGCCGACGTTCACGTCCCAGGCCGGGCCGGGGTAGAGTTGCACCCAGCGCTTCGCCGCCTGGTCGCGCTTGAAGCGGGTGCCGAGGCGGTGGTGGCGGGTAACCTCGGCAAGCACGTAGTCGCTCATGCGCTGCGTCAGGTCCTCGTCCATGAAGCGCACCACCGGAACGTCCCGGGGCAGGGCAGGGTGGCGCAGCAGAGCGTCGACGCCAGCGCCGAGCGACAGCACGGCCTTGAGGTTCACGAGACCGTCGAAGGCATCCGGCTTGGGCTTCCAGATGAAGATGTACTCGATCTCGGCCGGGTCGTAGGCATCATCCCGCGTCACCACCTTGCGGCCCGGGAGCGCGGCGGCAAAGCCGTCGGCCCAGCGGCGCTCGTTGAAATCGGCGAGGTGCAGCAGCAGCGTCATCGAGGTATCCGTCCCTGAAAACAACAGAGCCGCGCCCGGTTGGGGACGCGGCTCGAAGAAAACGTCGCGAAACGCCGGTTACTGAGCAGCGGGCGTAGCGGTATCGGGCGTGGCCTGCACCGGAGTGCCCTCGACCGGGGTCTCGGCATCGGTGGTCGTCGGCGTCTCGACAGCCGGCGTGGCCTCGGAGGCAGGAGCCTCCGCTGCAGGGGCTTCGGCAGCCGGAGCTTCGGTGGCGGGAGCCTCGGCAGCGGGCGCTTCCTCGGCGGGCGCTTCAGCAGCGGCAGGGGCCGGGTAGGCGACGGGGTTCGCCGACAGGGTGCCCAGATAAGCCAGAACGTTGGCGCGCTCGGCATCGCTCTTGATGCCCGGGAAGGCCATCTTGGTGCCCGGCGTGTAGGACTTTGGCGCCAGCAGGAAGGCATCCAGGTTCTCGTACGACCACACGTCGCCGCGATCCTTGTGCTCGAGCATGCCGTCCGAGTAGGCGAAGCCCGGATGCGAGCCGACGAGGCGGTTCACGACGTCGTAGAGTTCGGGACCCTGCTTGTTGCCGGCGCCGGCAGCGAAGTTGTGGCAGCCGGTGCACTTGCGGGCGGCAGCCTCGCCGGCGGCCGGATCGGCGCTGGCCAGCAGCGTGCCGATGTCGACAACGGCGGCCGGACCTTCTTCCTCACCGCCACCGTGGCTCGCCTCGGCTTCCGCCAGCACGTAGCCAGGGCCGCGGCCTTCGATGGGGTGGTAGATGGCCTGCGCAAGGAACCCCAGGCCCATGACGAAGAGCAGGGTGCCCAGGATGGCGCCAAAAATTTTGTTGAGTTCGAACGAATCCATCGCGGGTATCTGAGCCTTTGACCGCCGGTGTGCAGAGCGGCGGTACAGCGTTTCCCGAGCCCAAGCAAGCTCAAGCACACTCTTGGGCGCGTAACCCCCTGTCCCGACGCGGGCGGAAGATAGTCCGTCGCAACCTGTGGCGCAACGGGGTAGCAGTGGGCTGCGACAATAGTGGAAATCGGATGATTTTGCTCAAGATTGACTTGAGCGGCGCCGGGTCGCATTAAGGCGCCGCCTTGATGCAGGAGGACTGAAATGGTGCGAAAGATCGCGTTCCAGGGTGAGCGGGGGGCGTTCAGCCATGCCGCGGCGCATGCGCTGTTTCCCGCCGACGAAGCGCTGCCCTGCACGACCTTCGAGGACACCATTGCCGCGGTGCAGCAGGGACGCGCCGACTATGGCGTCGTGCCGGTGGAAAACTCCCTCTACGGCCGCATCACCGACATCTACCACCTGCTGCCCGAAAGTGGCCTCCACATCGTCGGCGAGCACTTCCTGCGCGTCGAGATGAACCTGCTCGGGGTGCCGGGTACGAAGCTCGAGGACGTGAAGTCGGTGCAGTCGCTGTCGGTAGCGCTCGGCCAGTGCCGCCGGTTCATCTCCGAGCACAAGCTCAAGACGATCAACGGCGTCGACACGGCCGGTTCGGCGCGCGAAATCGCCGAGAAGGGCGACAAGTCGGTAGCGGCCATTGCTTCGCGGCTGGCGGCGGAGGTGTATGGGCTTGATGTCCTCGCATCGAACATCGAGGACGCCGCGCACAACACTACGCGCTTCCTCGCCATTTCGCGCACGCCGGAAGAGCCCGCGGCCGACGTCGGCAAGGTAAAGACCACATTCGTGTTCCGCGTCCGCAACGTGCCGGCAGCGCTCTACAAGGCGATGGGCGGGTTCGCGACCAACGGGGTGAACATGACCAAGCTCGAGAGCTACATGCTCGACGGCTCGTTCACCGCGACGCAGTTCTACGCCGACATCGAGGGACGGCCGTCCGACCTCGGCGTGCAACTGGCCTTCGAGGAGCTGGGCTTCTTCACCGACCACTTCCGCGTGCTCGGCGTCTACAAGGCAGCCTCGCCCGGCGAGGCGTAAGGGTTGCTCAGAGTTGTGGGCAACTGACGCCGCCACAGACCCGAGGTTTCACGTCGGGGAACGGTCGTCCTTGCGTTCTGCTGAGGCAAGACCGTTCAATAGAAGTCGTCGTCCTCATCGCGGTCGATGACAGGGCCGCCGGCCTCGACACCGAAATCGGCTTCTGCGGTCAGCTCGTCGTCGCGACCCGGCTCGCCGAGCAGGGTCGGGTCGAAGGCGTGCAGATAAAGCGGGATGCCGGCTTCGGGCGTCGCGTGACGCTGTGTGGCGCGCCAGGCGGGGAGTTCAAGGGGAACACGCTGGGACTTGATCATGCTGGCCTCCTGGCCATTGGACAGGAGGGATCGTGCGCCCCCGGAAGTTAACGGGAGGTGATCAACTGGTTCAGGCCGGTACGAGTTGATCGCTGCTTCGGCGCAGCTCCCCGACGAGGTACCTGAGACCTGCCACATCGCGGCTCTGCTCGATGCGCGGTCCCATCGCTTCGGCCGACACTGCGATGCTCCCGCTCAGCGCCTCGAGCGCGGTGGCGAGCCGCAGCAGTTCGCCCCAGAGTTCGTGCCCCGGCGGCAGGTTCTCCATCAACGTGTCGCAGAGTTCCGCCTCTTCGCGAATGACCATGTGGGTGCGATCGGCCTCTTCGAGCATCCACGACGTGGCGGCGCTCTGCCCTCGGGCGACGCGCCGGTAAGCGTCGGCGTCGTCGTTCCATCGCGCGATCAGCCCCTGCAGCCGATGAATATGTCGGCGGGCGAGGTCTTCGTCGCTGCTGCCTTTGGCGATCATGGCTGGAACTCCTGTTGCGACGTGACAACGGCGCAGCCGCCCGCCCGGTTGCATCTTGCCAAGCGCTGAATCCGTCGCCATATAGGGCGCGGGAGGTTGGCGCGGACGTGTTCCTCGCCAACCGGGTCAGGTCCGGAAGGAAGCAGCCCCAACGAGACCTTCACGGGTCGTTGCCAGCCTCC
>JAEYYP010000057.1 GCA_023428425.1 Pseudomonadota bacterium | reverse complement strand
ACCTGGTAGAGCAGCGGCTGGAACAGGTGGTGGTTGCGGCGGTCGATGATGGTGATATCGACATCGGCGCCCCTCAGCTGCTCGATGGCGGCTATGCCGCCAAAGCCGCCTCCAATGATGACGACGCGATGTCTGGGAGCGCCGGTGGCCATGCTGTCAAAACCTCATGTTGCGCCCCGTGCCCGGGATGTAAGTACATGAGCCGCCGATCACAATGCCAAAATGTCGCACCCCACGCATGCGCTGGAAGCGGAGCGTGAACCGGAGGGGGCCTTGCACTTGCATGCATGGGGGAAGGCCCCCTCCGTCAGCGCTTTCGCGCCGCAGCCGCCCCAGGCGAAGGACACAAGGGGCGGAACCGTAATCTCATCTGTCGCTGTCGAAGGCGCGCCGGGCGGCCTCGATGTGCTGCTGGTTCTGCAGCGCGAACGCGCCAAGCGGAGTGAAGCTGCGGGCAAAGTCGCGCCCGAGTTCGGTCAGTTCGTACTCGACCCGCGGCGGGATGGTGGCGAACGCACTGCGCAGGGCAAAGCCGTGGCGCTGGAGCGAACGGAGCGTCGCGGCGAGTTGCTTCTGCGAGATCCCTTCGACGGCGTTCGCGATCTCGTTGAAACGCATGCGGTCGCCGCGCAGGGTGGCGATGACGTCGATGGTCCAGCGCGCTCCAGCGAGGTCGAGCAGGTCATGCACGAGTTCAGATTGTTTCGGTGCCATTGCGCCCTCCATCGGTGATCGGATAGCCCTCGAACAGCACCCGCCCTGCCACTCGCCCGAAGGCCGCGGCGACGCCGCTGCGCACGACATCGATGCTGTCGAAGCCAGGCCAGTTGGACACGCGCCGCAGGATCGCAGTGACATAGAGCCGGCCGAGCGATGGCAGTCGGCGCTGTTCCGCCATCACGAGCCTCAGCACCTTGGTCGCCGCCGGATCCGCAAGGCTGCTCTCGACCTGTTCGTCAACAGAGCCACCGCCGAGCGGGACTGTCGGCAGGCAGTGGTCTGCGACAACGCTGGCGACCAGCCTCAGCTTGGAGCCGAAATGGTAGAGCACGGCCGACTTGCCGACTCCGGAGAGCCTCGCCACGTCCTCCAGCCGCCCCTGTTCGTAGCCGTGACGGAAGAACACCTCGAGCGCCGCCGCGGTGATCTCGCCCCGACGGCCGGCCTGGCGGCGGAAATTGGGCACACGGCGCGTCGCGGCACGCCTTTCTGGAAGCAAATCGGTCATTCATGAGCCCCACGCGGTTGCCGGTTATTCGCCCATGGCATGAGCGCGCTCCTCGGCGGTCATCTGTCGTGGCGCCGGCTTCCGGAGCAGGAAGACCAGGGGCAACGACACGAAAGTCAGGATCATCATCAGGTGGAAATCATCGAGAGACGCGAGCATCGCCGCCTGCTGGGAGATCATGCCGTGCAGCGACCCGACGATGTTCTGAAACCCGCCATAGGCCGCTGCGAGGTCGCGGATCGGGCCGGAATCGAGCGTGATCCGCTCGGCCAGCTCGCCGTAGTTCACCACCTGCATGCGCGCGAGGATCATCGTGACGATCGAGATGCCGACGCCCTGTCCGACATTGCGGACGAGACTGAACATCGACGTCGCCTCGACGCGGTACTTCGCATTGATGGTCGCGAAGGCCAGCGAGTTCAGCGGCACGAACACGAAGCCCATGCCGATGCCCTGCAGGAAGCCCGAGAGCATGATCGGCCCGGTGCTCATCACCACGTCGAACTCGGTCATCATGTGGAGCGAGTAGCCCATCAGGATGGTCCCGCCGATCACCAGCAGGCGCGGGTCGTGCTTCGAGACGAGACGACCCACCGCGATCATCGCCACCATGGTGCCGATACCGCGCGGCCCCATCAGCAGACCGGTCTCGATCACCGGGAAACCCATCAGCGACTGGAGCATGGGCGGCAGCAGCGCCAGGCCCGAGAACAGGGTGACGCCGGTCATCAGGATGAGCACCAGGCCGGTGACGAAGTTCCGGTCCTTGAACATCCCCAGGTCGAGGAACGGGTCCTCGACGGTCAGGCAGTGCACGACGAATACCCATAGCCCCGAGATCGCGAGGAGCAGGTACGCCCAGATCTCGGGTGAATCGAACCAGCCGACGCCCTGGCCGCGGTCGAGCAGCATCTGCAGCGAGGCGACCGCGATCGCCAGCATGCCGAAGCCGAAGAAATCGAACTTGCGGATCTTGATCTGGCTGCGTGGCATCAGCGCGAACAGCATCAGGAACGCGATGATGCCGACGGGCAGGTTGACCAGGAACACCGCGCGCCAGTTGAAGGTCTCGGTCAGCCACCCGCCCAAGGTCGGCCCGATGATCGGCCCGAACATGATGCCGGCGCCGAAGATGGCCATCGCTTGTCCGAGCTGCTCGCGTGGGTTGATGTCCATCATCGTCGCCTGGGCGAGCGGCACCAGCACCGCGCCGAACACCCCCTGCATGACCCGGAAAAGCACCATCTGGGGCAGGCTCGTCGCGATGCCGCAGAGTAGCGAGGCGCCCGTGAAGCCCACGACAGCGATGAGCATCAGGTTGTGCCGGCCGAGCCGGTCCGAGAACCAGCCGGTCAGCGGCGTCGCGATGGCCGCGGCGACGATGTAGCTGGTGAGAACCCAGTTGATTTCGTCCTGCGACGCCCCGAGGGAGGCCCGCATGTGGGGCAGGGCGACGTTGGCGATGGTGGTATCGAGCACCTGCATGATGACGGCGACCATGATGGCGACCGTCAGCAGGCCCTTGTTCTTCACCACCACCGTCGGCTGCGAGACGGCGGCTGCGGCGGCCATGTCAGTTCGCCTTCGACTCTCCCGACGCCTCGCCCGCGGGCTTGGTATCGACGTTGACGATGGCGCTCATGCCGGCGCGTAGCAGGGGGAGATCGGCGCCCGCGACCGCAATGGTCACGGGGATGCGCTGCGTCACCTTCACCCAGTTGCCGGTGGCATTCTGGGCCGGGATCAGGGCGAACTCCGCTCCGGTGGCGGCGCCGATCGACGAGACCTGCCCCTCGAACTTCACGCCGGGGAAGGCGTCCACCGTCACTTCGGCCGGCATACCGGTCCTGAGGCCGACAAGCTGGGTTTCCTTGAAGTTGGCCTCGACCCACAGGTCGCCGGTTTCCACCAGCGTGGCGATCGTCGAACCGGTGTTGATGAACTGGCCCACATTCAGGCTGCCCACCTGGCTGACGATGCCGGGGACAGGAGCGACCACGGTCGTCTTGTCCAGGTTGCGCTGCGCCGCCTCACGGGCGGCCAGCGCGGCGCGAACCGCAGGGTGCTCGTCGGTCGGAATCTCGGGATTGCCGGCAAGGGCGGCCGTGGCGCTGGCGACGTCCTGCTCCTCGAGCGCGACGTTCGACTGGGCCTGCTGCAGCGCCAGGCGCGAGTCGTCCAGCGCGGATTCCGCCGAGATTCCCTGCTTCTGGAGGTTGGCGGCGCGGTCCCATTCCTTCTGCCGGATCTCCAGGGTCGCGCGGGCGGCTTCGAGCTTGGCGTTGGCGATGGCGTAGCCGACCCGCAGTTGCTCGACATTCACCCGCGCGGCGGCAAGCGCCGCATCGGCCTGGCTGAGCGCGATCTCATAGGCTTGCGGGTCGAGGGTGAAGAGCACGTCGCCGGCTGCGACCAACTGGTTGTCCTTCACGGCGACCGTGGCGATCCGGCCGGCCACATCCGACGAGATGGAGATCTTGCTCTGCTGCACGTAGGCATTGTCGGTTTCGACGTAGCGCCCGCCGGTCAGCCAGAACCAGGCGCCGCCCGCGATCAGCACCGTCGGCATCGCCAGCATGACCACGAGGCGGAGCGGAGAGCGCTTCTTCGCCGCGACGGGCGTTTCCGCGGGCTTCTGGGGGCCGGACGGGGGCACGGCGACCGGCTGGGCTTCGCCGGGAGCTGGAGGGGTGACGCGGGCGTTCATCTCAGGCTTCCTCGAGATCGGCCGACTGGCCGGAAAGGTTGTCGCGCATCTTGCAGAGCGCGGTCTTCATCACCTCGCGCTCGGTCTCGGAGAGACCGACGGTGGCGGCTTCATACATGGCGAGCCCGACCTCGCGAGCCTTGCGGAACAGCTGGTCGCCCTCTGGCGTCAGCCGGGCCAGCTTGGCGCGGCTGTCCTTGGGGTCGGGAAAGCGGTCGATCAGGCCGCGCTTCTCCAGCCGGTCGAGGATGCCGGACATCGTCATCGGGTCGGCGTCGATGGCGTCCGCCAGCGCGCGCTGGGTGATGTTGTCCTTTAGGGCGATCTGCGCCAGCGCCCGCCACTGCGGCAGGGTGATGCCGTGCGCCTTCGCCTCTTCCTCGAAGCGGCGTTTCAGCAGGCGGGCGACCTCGTGGATGAGGTAACCCAGAGGGGCATTGTGCTTGAAGTCGGTTGTGGATTTCATAAGCGCACATATAATATGTGTACTTATCAAGTCAACGCCGGAAATCGATAGAACCCTAACGAACTCTGCACAGCTGCCCTGCCGTCTCGCCCGGCAATGTGAGCGCTGTAAACATCGTTAGCGCCGATGTCATGCGCGCGCTGCAATTGTGACGCCACGTCCCGCCCCCTTGGTTCTGCCCGATGCGCATTGTATAGGCGGACCAATGAGCGTGGATAACCTGACCCAGACCCTGCCGGAGAGCCGCCGCTTTTCCGTGGCGCCCATGATGGATTGGACGGACCGTCACTGCCGGTATCTGCACCGGCTGCTGACGAAGCGCGCGCTGCTGTTCACCGAGATGGTGACCAGCGCCGCCATCGTGCACGGTCCGCGCGAGCGCCTCCTGGGCTTGAATCCGGTCGAGCAGCCGGTGGCGGTCCAGCTCGGCGGGTCTGATCCGCGCGAACTGGCCGAGGCCACCCGCATCTCGGCGGAGTTCGGCTACGCCGAGATCAACCTCAACGTCGGCTGTCCGTCGGACCGGGTGCAGTCTGGCCGCTTCGGCGCCTGCCTCATGGCCGAGCCGACGCTGGTGGCCGAGTGCGTCCGCGCCATGCGGGACGCCACCGATGTGCCAGTGACGGTGAAGTGCCGCATCGGTATCGACGACCAGGATACCGAAGGCACGCTCGATCGCTTTGTCGACACAGTCGTCGCGGCCGGCACCGATGCGCTTTATGTCCACGCCCGCAAGGCCTGGCTGAAGGGCCTGAGCCCGAAGGAGAACCGCGAAGTACCGCCGCTCGACTACGGTCGCGTGTATCGCCTCGCGGCGCGCCTCGACCGGCCCGTGCTGATCAATGGTGGCATCAAGACGCTCAAGGATGCCGAAGGCCACCTCGCCGCGGTCGACGGCGTCATGCTCGGTCGCGCCGCCTACCACGAGCCCATGCTGCTCACCATGGTCGACAGCCGCTTCTTCGGCGATGCGGCCGAACCGATGGGGCTGCGCGGGATCATGGAGGCCATGGCGGACTACGCCGAGCGTGAGCTGTCGCGGGGCGCGCGGCTGAACAACATCACACGGCACATGCTCGGCCTCGCCAATGCCCGGGCCGGTGCCCGGAGCTTCCGGCAGATCCTGTCGGTGGACGCGGCAAAGCGCGGCGCCGGGCCGGATGTCATCCTGCGTGCCTTCGAGGCGCTCGAACCCGAGCTGGCACTGGCCGTCTAGCCCCGGCTTCGACCCGAAATAGGCACGAAGATGAACTGCGGCTGAGCATCCGTTCATCGCGGTGATGAACGGATACCGGGCGACCCTGAACGCGTCAGCCGTGTGCTTTCCAGAAATCCGCCTGCAACTGTGCCGCTTCTTCCGCGAGCAGCGGTCCGACGATTTCCGTTGGCCGCTGCCCGGCCTCGAACACCACATGGCAGGGCAGGTCGAGGGTGGGGTTTTCCTCGTGGGCGCCGGTCTGCGCCTTGAGGTCACGCTCCGTCTGCCCGAAGACGACGCGGCCTATGCCAGCCCAGTAGATGGCGCCCGAACACATCGCGCAGGGTTCCGCCGAAGTGTAGAGCGTGCAGCCCTGCAGCTCTTCGAGACTCAGGTTCTTCGCCGCCCAGCTCGCCAGCAGTTTTTCGGCGTGGGCGGTGCGATCGTTGCCCTCCGAGGTGTAGCCGTTGCCCTGTTCGCGCAGCACCTTGCCGTTCTTGTCGGCCAGCACCGAGCCGAACGGATGGTCGCCACCCTCGCGGGCGCGCGTGGCGACGGCAAAGGATTGGCGCAGCAGGGCTTCGTCGTAGGGACGCTGGGGCATGGAAGTCTCCGGAATGATCCGGCGACTATGCCCGGCTCAATCCACCAGTTCCAGCAAATTGCCGCTGACGGCATAACGGCTGAGTGTCGACAGGAAGCTCATGCCGAGAAGGCTGGTATCGAGCGCCCCGCGCTCGGCCACGAAGGCGCGGACATGGTTGCGGGCGATGCCGCCCACTTCGATCCGGTCGAGCACCACGCCGGCCGCGCGCCCGGTGCCGTTGGCCGTCTGCACGGGGATGGTGTAGCTCAGCGTCTCGGTGGCGATGCCGGCCTTGAGGGCGTCGGCGTGCGACAGCACCACGGCACTGGCGCCGGTATCGAAAATGGTCCGCACCGTCTCGCCGTTGATCTGGGCGTTGATGGTGAAATGTCCGTCGATGCCCGACCGGAAGGTAGCGGTCCCGCGCTCGGAGTCGACCACCGCGCTGCCCGGCATCAGTTCGCCGAATACGCGCGAGGCGACCCCCGAGAGGTCGTCGCGATAGGCGTAGCCCACCAGAGCCACGCCGAAGATGCCGACCCACAACACCAGGTTGCCCACCATCTCGCCCAGTCGGTAGCGCTGTCGGCTGAACAGCCCGGCAGCAACGAACAGCAGGATGACGACCAGCGGAACGAGGCGTCCGAACTGGTCCTGCGACAGGCCGACGAGCGTGCCCGCATCGGAGACGATCAGCAGCACGAGGCCGATGGCGATGACGATGGCGGCGCCGATGAAAAGCATGCGGTTGGGATACTCCCGTTGTAGTCAGATAATGGGGCGGCCCCGCTTCAGTTCAAGCATCATCAGCCGTCGGCGCCGATGAACTTTCGGAAAGCTTCAGGCAAACGCCAGCAGCACCGTGAGCACGCCGATCTCGATAAGGGCCTGCAGCGCACCGATCAGGTCGCCGGTCTGGCCGCCGACGAGGCGCCGGCAAACCGTCGTCCAGCCCCAGGCGATGAGGCCGGCGACGAGGAAGGCGAGCACCAGTGCCACCACGCTCGTAAAGGGCGCCGCGGCGATGAAGGCGAGAATGGTGGCGAACAGCAGCCCGATCCCGAAGCTGGCGCGCCCGACCCGGCCCGCCGACGCAGACACCCCGCCGGTCCGTGCGCTTGGCAGCTCCAGACTGAGCCACAGGCTGCCCGAACGCCCGAGCAGTGTCGATGCGATCCAGATGGCGGCGGCGGCGAAGGGGTTGATCGCAGCGATGCTGCCCAACGCCACTACCCGGAGCACGATGTAGAGACAGAGTGCCGCGACCCCATAGGTGCCGTGTCGGCTGTCCTTCATGATCTCGAGCCGCCGTTCCGGTGTCGCGCCGCCGACCAGGCCATCCGCGGCATCAGCCAGTGCGTCGTCGGACATGGCGCCGGTGACGGCGAGCATCGCGCCCACGGCCAGCGCCGCGGCGAAGTAACCGGGCAGCACGAAGCTCAGCGCCAGCAGCAGAATTGCCGGGCCGATGGCAATGGCAAGGCCGGCGAAGGGCAGGGCCACGGCCATGCGGCTGAGGTCGGGCGGCTCGAACGGGCGGGAGCCCGTCGGCAGGCGTGAGAAGAAACGCAGCGCCATCACGAAATCGGCGCCAGGATGGCGGTCCGGCCGGGCCGGCGGCGGCTCGCGATAATTGTCCTGCCGGACACGGGGAGCCTGCTCCTCGTCGCTCAATTGCAAATACCCGCCGATTGGTCCAAACACGCCTCCCTTACCATGCCAGACCGGAGTCGCCACGCCATGGCGTCAGCCTTTGCCGATATCATCGACCTGCTGAGCATCGGCCCATCGGGCGACGAGGCAGCCGTTTCCGCGGTGCGGGACCGTGACCGGCAACTGACCAAGCCGCCCGGTTCGCTCGGCGCCCTCGAGGGACTGGTGGAATTCCTCGCCCGCTGGCAGGGCAAATCCGAGCCCACGCTCGACAACCCGATGGTCGCGATCTTTGCCGCCAACCACGGCGTCACCGACCAGGGCGTTTCGGCCTATCCACGCGAAGTGACGGCGCAGATGGTCGCCAACTTCACTGCCGGCGGGGCCGCGATCAGCCAGATCTGCGCCCTGCACGAGTTGAACCTGCGGGTCTTCGAACTGGCGCTGGACCTGCCCACCGGCGACATCACGCTCGCCCCGGCGATGGAAGATCGCATGTGCGCCGCCACCATCGCCTACGGCATGGAGGCAATCGCCGGAAAACCCGACCTGCTGGCGATCGGCGAAATGGGTATCGGCAACACTACCGTGGCGGCCGCCATCTACGCCGCCCTTTTCGGCGGCACCGGCGCCGACTGGGTCGGTCGTGGGACTGGCGTCGACGACGCCGGGCTGCAGCGCAAGGCCGATGCGGTGGATCGTGCGCTGGCGTTTCACAAGGACGGGCTTACCGATCCGCTCGCCATCCTCGCCCGTGTAGGTGGTCGCGAGATCGCCGCCATGCTCGGCGCCATCATTGCCACCCGCCAGCAGAAGGTGCCGCTGATCGTCGACGGCTTCGTGGCCACGGCGGCGGCGGCAGTGGCACAGGCCGTGAACCCGGATTCGATCGCGCACTGCATCTTCGGTCACCAGTCGGCCGAACACGCCCACGCCCGGGCACTCGAGGCGATGGGGGTGAAGCCGCTGCTGAACCTCGACATGCGGCTCGGCGAAGGCTCGGGCGCGGCGCTGGCCATGGTTCTCGCCAAGACCGCCCTGCACCTGCACCGGAACATGGCGACCTTCGGCAGCGCCGGGGTGAGCGACAAGGGCTAGTCACGTCCGCGTGTTCTGTTAATGTTCCGACGTCGCGAGCAAGCAGCAGCGCCGGCCCATCGGTGCGACCGGGGAAGATTGGCTGCCCTGGCTGAGGCATGCAGCCCATGCTCACGATACGAGTGACAAAGATGTGGCCATGGCCCATCAGCGTCAGCTTGAGCCTGAAACGTAGAAGGCACACGTGGCGCGTGTGCCTTCAGATCACGATAGGGCTCTAGCCAAGGGTGTCGGGGCGAAAGCTCCGGCACCACTCCGGCAATATAGCGCTCGGGCCGCCGACCTGCAATGCCGCGGACCTCAGCCTGCTTCCGAGTAGATCTCGAGCTTGTTCTTCTTTTCCACCACCGGCGCCAGCGCATCCATGACGCGGGCACGGGGGAAGGTGGCGATGACCTCGGTGCCGAAGCGGAGCTTCGAAAAGAGGTCGAAGCGGCCCTGGTGCAGTTCCATGATCTTCTGCACGATCGGCAGGCCCAGTCCGGCGCCTTGCTCGGCCGTCTTCTGCGCCAGCGAGCCTTGGCCGAAGCTCGAGAGTACCGTCTCGATCTCGTTCTCGGGGATGCCGGGGCCGTTGTCGCGCACGCTGATGAGCTGGCCGCCGTCGCGGGAGCGGCTGACCATCAGCTGCACCTTGCCCGACTGCGGCGTGAACTTCACCGCGTTCGACAGCAGGTTGAGCACCACCTGTCGGATGGCGCGCTCGTCGCCCCAGAGTCTTGGCAGGTTGTTGCCGTAGCTGACGGAGAGCTCGATACCTTTGGCCTTGGCACGAATTTCCACCATGCGCCGGCAGTCCTCGGCGATATCGATCAGCGACACCGCTTCCTCGTTCAGGTCGTACTTGCCGGCCTCGATGCGGCTGAGGTCGAGCAATTCGTTGATGAGCGTCAGCAGGTGCTGGCCGGAGCGGTGGATGTCGCCAGCATATTCCTTGTACTGCGGCACATGGTGCGGACCGAGCAGTTCGGACTGCAGCACTTCCGAAAAGCCGATGATGGCGTTGAGCGGCGTGCGCAACTCGTGGCTCATGGTGGCGAGGAAGCGCGACTTGGCGATGTTGGCCTGCTCGGCATGCCGACGGGCCTCGTCGCTCATCTCGCGCGCTTCCTCGAGCTCTGCGATCAGGGCGTCCTTCTCGGCCTGGTGGGCTACGGTCTCGATGTCGGACTTGTAGAGCTGCTTGGCGAGGTACACGAAGAAGATCTCGCCGCCGATGGTCACGGCGGCGAGCGACCAGTTGAGCATCCCGCCCGAGAGCGCCAGGATCACCGTTACGGTGAAGGCCAGCGGCAGCGTGCTCATAAGGGTGGCGGGCGGCAGGGTACGGGTAGTGACCGCGTTCGAGGCGATGCCGACGAGGCCCATCGCGAACATCGATACCTGCAGCGCTGCCGTGTCGGTGCCGATGAAGCTGAACGCCGTCAGCAGCGCCCAGGTCGCCCCCAGCACGGTTTCGGCGACGACGAACGTC
The DNA here is from genome assembly GCA_023428425.1 of Pseudomonadota bacterium. GTDB lineage: Bacteria > Pseudomonadota > Alphaproteobacteria > Rhizobiales > Devosiaceae > Devosia_A. The sequence goes on along the minus strand of JAEYYP010000057.1, from coordinate 12,989 downwards.
GTGGTCCAGCGCCCGGCATTGAATTTCGTCGGGTCGGCCCGCTTGAAGCGTCGGCAGAGCAGGGCGGCGATCGAGTTGGTCGAGATGACGAGGGCAGCCCAGCCGGCCGCCGCGAATGGCGAAACCCAGAGGCTGGCGAAGACGGCGAGGATCAGCACCAGTGCCGGCACGGCCAGCACGCTGGACAGCCGCGAGCTGGCATATTCGTCGATCAGCTCGAAGTCGAAATCGGAGCGGGTCCCGGAACTCGAGGTCAGGCGCTGGCGCGCATCCTCGACAGCTTTCTGCGACGTGCGCTTCAACTCGCGGCCCATATGGGCGCGCACGTCGGAATCGTGCATCGCGGGCTTCGCGGGCATAACGCTTTACTCAACAACGACAACTGACAATGCGAGCCCTTGAAAGCGCTCGCTACGCTTGCATGCGAGAGCCTACGCGCAGCATGGTTAAGCGGTGGTGAAAGCCGGGAGCACGGGCTTGGTCTGGAACAAGGCAAAGAGCAGCGCGGCGCGGACGAAGACACAGCCGATGCCCGGCTGGGCCAGCGGTCGTCGCCGCCCGCCCCGCTACGTGCCGCCGCGCTGGTCCGCCCGGATGCTGGTGCCGCTGGTGGCGGCAGTGCTGCTGGTGATCTGGGTGGGGACGCCGCCCGACCTGCCGTCGGGGCCGATCAGTGGGGTGAGCCGGGTGGTCGACGGGGATACGCTGGACGTCGGCAGCCGCCGCATCCGCCTCGCCGGAATCGATGCGCCTGAGCGCGACCAGCAGTGCGGGGGCGCCACGACGCAGCCTGAGCCCTGCGGTGAAACGGCGCGCCAGGTACTTGCCGATTTCGTTGGCCGGGGGCAGGTGACCTGTGCCCCAATGGAGCTCGATCGCTACAGCCGTGTCATTGCCACCTGTGAGCATGGCGGCGCCGATCTCGGCGAGGTGATGGTGGTCGCCGGCTACGCTGTTTCCGCCGGGCGCTACGACGAAGCGCAATACGATGCCCGGGCGGCCAGGCGGGGCATCTGGGCGGGTAGTTTCGAGCTGCCGGCGGAGTGGCGTCGGGCGCATGATATCGAGGACGCAGCCGGCCCGCCGCAGTCACCATTCATAACTTTCTTCAATTGGGTCCGAACTATGTTCTTCCGTTGACAGGCGCAACATAGTTCCGTTTTATGGCCCGTCTTTCCGGCAGGCTTTGCGCATAACGGCGTCAGAGTTCCCCTAGCCGCAATCTCATTTCAGGGGGCTGAAATAGCTTTGGACAAGATCGACCGCAAGATTCTCGCGTTGCTGCAGAAGGATGCGACCACGCCGGTGGCAGAAATCGGCCGCAAGGTCGGGCTATCCACCACGCCGTGCTGGCGCCGCATCCAGAAGATGGAAGAGGACGGCGTGATCAAGGGGCGGGTCGCCGTACTCGATCCGGCCAAGGTCAATGCCGGCGTCACGGTATTCGTCTCCATCCGCACCAACGAGCACAATGAAGCCTGGATGCGGAAGTTCTCGGCCGTGGTCGACGACTTCACCGAGGTGGTCGAATTCTATCGCATGAGTGGCGAGACCGACTACCTGCTGCGCGTGGTCGTTCCCGACATCGCCGCCTACGACGCGTTCTACAAGAAGCTGATTTCCAAGATAAATCTCACCGACGTCAGTTCGTCGTTCGCGATGGGGCAGATCAAGTACACCACCGCGCTGCCGCTGGAGTTTGCCATCGTCTCCGACGACGACAAGTAGGCTCGGCTAGCCGATCGCGGTGATTTCGAGTTCCTGCTCGCCGAGCGTTGCCGTGTCGCCAACCGACTTGCCCGCGAGAGCGCGGGCGATGGGAGCGGCGTGCGAGATCGAGCCGGCCCTGGGGTCGGCCTCGTCTTCCCCCACGATGCGGTAGGTCTGCACCCGGCCGTCGTCGCGGGCGAAGGTGACCGTGCTGCCGAAGCCGACCGTGTCATGCGACGCGGCCGGTGGCACCACCTGCGCCGTCCGCAGCCGTTCGGCGTAGTAGCGCAAGTCGCGGTAGGGGACTGCTGCCTGCCGGCGCCGCTCGTTGACGTCCTCGCTGGCATTGGCTGCGTCGTAGGCTCGTTCGGCATCGCGCAGCGCCCGCTGCAACGCTTCGAGCCCGGCGGGCGTGACCAGATTGGGACCGTCGGGGATCGGCCGGTCCGGCAGCATCAGTTCTGCCGCGGTCTCGGCACTGTCTTCCTTGGTGAAGGCGACGCTCACCCTAGCCTCCGGTTACGCTCATGTGCCGGCTCACGGCCGGTCCGGTATGATCGCGGTCCAGAACGAAGTCGTGGCCTTTGGGTTTCAACTGCATCGCCTGATCCATCGCCGCATCGAGGGCATCGGCCCCACCGTCGCGAATGGCGGCCCGCAGGTCGACCATCGCGTCCTGGCCGAGGCACATGTAGAGCTGTCCCGTAGCGGTGAGGCGCACGCGGTTGCAGCTCTCGCAGAAGTTGTGGCTCATGGGCGTGATGAAGCCGATCAACCCGCCTGTCTCGGCGACACGATCGTAGCGCGCCGGCCCGCCAGTGCGGTGCGAGGTTGGCTCGAGGGTGTATTTCGCCATCAGCCGCTCGCGCATCTCCTTGAGCGGAAGATAGGCGTCGACCCGGTCCATCCCAACCTCGCCGAGCGGCATGCCTTCGATCAGGGTCAGACCGTGGCCGCGCGCGTGGGCCCAGTGCAGCATGGGCTCGATCTCGTGGTCGTTGATGCCGCGCATCGCCACCATGTTGAGCTTGATCTTGAGCCCCGCGTCGGCGGCGGCCTCGATACCGTCCAGCACATCGGCGAGCCGGCCGCGTCGGGTGATCTCGGCGAAGCGCGCCGCATCGAGCGTATCCAGCGAGACATTGATACGCCTCACCCCAGCTGCCGAGAGGCCGGAAGCGAACTTGCGCAACTGGCTGCCATTGGTGGTGAGGGTCAGCTCCTCGAGTCCGTGTCCGAGGTGCCCGCCGATGCGCTCCACCAGTTCCATGATGTCGCGGCGCACCAGCGGCTCGCCGCCGGTCAGGCGGATCTTCCTGACGCCGCGGGCCACGAAGGCGCTGGCGATACGGTCGATCTCCTCGAAGCTCAGCACCTCCTTCCGTGGCAGGAAGGTCATGTGCTCGCTCATGCAGTAGGTGCAGCGGAAGTCGCAGCGGTCGGTCACCGAGATACGCAGGTAGGTGATCTGGCGACCATACCGGTCGATCAGCGGCGTCTCGGCCGTGCGGCCAGCGGTCCGGGGCGTGATGTCCGGTTGTTCGATGAGGGTGATCGACATGGGATGATCATATCGTGGCGCGCCGGAAAAACAAAAGGCCGGCCCCGCAGGACCGGCCCCGATTGTTAGCGACGGTCGCGCCTACTGGTGGACGACGACCAGGGCGCCGACCTTCACGCGCTCGTAGAGGTCGGTCACATCCTCGTTGGTGAGGCGGATGCAGCCCGACGAGACAGCCTGCCCGATGGTCCACGGCTCCGAGGTGCCGTGGATGCGGTAGAGCGTCGAGCCGATGTAGAGGGCACGCGCGCCGAGCGGATTGTCCGGGCCGCCCGGCATGTAGGCGGGCAGGTCGGGCACGCGCTTGCGCATGGCTGCCGGCGGCGTCCAGCCCGGCCACTCGGCCTTGCGGGTGATCTTGTGCTGGCCACTCCAGCGGAAGCCATCGCGGCCGACGCCGATGCCGTACCGCATCGCCTTGCCGTCATCGAGCACCAGGTAGAGACGGCGCTCGGACGTCTCAACGACGATGGTGCCGGGCTTCAGCTTGGTCTCGTATGCGACGAGTTCCTTGGGGATCGAGCTGCCGCGCTTGTTGCGGGCTTTCACCTGCGACGCGTCTTCCCACGTATTGGTGTCGGCATTGTAGACGCGGGCCGCCGAGGCCGGGACTACGAGCGACATGCTCAGAATTGCCGACAGCAGCGCGGCAATCACGATCTTCATCTTGGTCATCTTGGTCAAACTGCGCCTCTTGACGAATAAGCCCCTACCGCGGGCTTTCGATGCCCCACGTGATAGACTGTTCGTTATGGTTCCGGAACGGGACTTGCCACGATTCGACCACGAGCCGAACACTCGTGCGGCATTGTGTTGCGGCGAAGCGACATTGGCCACTGACTTTCGCGTGAGTCACCGGCTTGACTCCCCGTGATACTGGCCGTTTATCGCCTCCGACGGGAGGGACTGTGACGTGAGTGACGATTTCAAGGCAGCCGCGGCGCGTGCCGCCATGGCCGAAGTGCAGCCGGGCATGCGACTCGGGTTGGGGACGGGCTCGACCGCGAAGCTGTTTGTCGAGCTCGTCGGCGCCGAAGTGCAACGGGGGCTCGACGTTCTCTGCGTGCCTACGTCCGAGGTCACCGCGGCACAGGCGCGGGCGCTCGGCATCCGGCTGTCGACCCTCGACGAGACGCCGGAACTCGACCTCACGGTGGACGGCGCCGACGAGGTCGGCCCCGGCCTGGCGCTGATCAAGGGCGCGGGCGGTGCGCTGCTGCGCGAGAAGATCGTCGCCGCCGCGTCGAAGCGCATGGTCGTCATCGCCGACACGAGCAAGAAGGTCGATGTGCTCGGCCGCTTCCCGCTTTCGATCGAGGTCAACCCGTTCGGCGCCGAAGTGACCTTCAAGGCGATCTGGAAGGTGGTCCACGCCTTTGGCGGTGCGGGGCCGGTGGGCTTCAGGATGCGCGCGCAGGAGCGGTATCTGACCGATGGCGGCCACTACATCGTCGATGCTTCTTTTGGCCGTATTCCTGAGCCAGAAGCGCTGTCGACTGCGCTGCTGGAAATCGCCGGTGTGGTGCAGCACGGCCTGTTCATCGGCCTCTGCCAGCGGGCCTATATCGCGGGCCCTGATGGTATCGAGGTTCTGGACGCGGGAGACCCCGTCCGGTAGATGGGCGGGGACGGGGTATTCAAACAGATGGGCCACACGCCGATGACCTTCTCCTTCAAGCGCGCGTCGATCATTCTCGCCGCCATGCTTTCGCTTTCCGTTTCGGCCGGAGTGGCCGTTCCCGCCTTCGCACAGGATACGCCGGCGCAGCCGCAGGAGGTCTCGCCGGAGGCCCTGACCCTGGCCCGCCAGTATATTGACCTCACCGATCACGGCGGCATCTACGAGACCGCGATCGTCCGGGCCGGCATCAACACCTACCAGCAGCTCTTGCCGCAGAACCCCGAGATCGCCGAGCCGCTGAACACCGCGATCGAGACGGTCATCGCTTCCTACAAGGGCAAGAAGGGCGACCTGTTCGACCAGATGGCGCGGCTCTACGCGGTGAACTTCACCACCGAAGAGCTGCAGCAGATCGTCGACTTCTACGGCTCTGAGACCGGCCAGAAGCTCTCCAAGGCCAACGCGACGCTCAACCCGTCGCTGCAGCGCATCATGAACGTGTTCTCGGTGAACCTCTCCAAGGAGTTCTTCGCCAAGGTGCGCGCCGAACTGAAGAGCAAGGGTATCGATACCTGACGGTATCGAACCTGGGCATCGATACCTGACGGGATCGAGCCCGGGCATCGATATCTGATATCGAGCCTGGGGTATCGACACCTGAGGTCTTGCGACTTATCTCAATGAAGGCTCCGCCGGTGCGCGGGGCCTTTTGCTTGTTGGGAGATTGCGATGAGCGACAGCTATGATCTCGTGGTGATCGGCGCCGGCTCCGGGGGGGTCCGCGCGGCCCGCATCGCCAGCGGCCATGGCGCGCGGGTCGCGATCGTCGAGGAGTACCGCGTCGGCGGCACCTGCGTGATCCGCGGTTGCGTGCCCAAGAAGCTGTTCGTCTACGGCTCCCGCTTCAGGGATCTGTTCGAGATCGCCCCGAGCTTCGGCTGGACGGTGGATGCGACCTTCGACTGGCCGACGCTGCTGGCCAACAAGGACAAGGAGATCGACCGGCTCGAGAAGGCCTATGTCTCCGGGCTCGAAGGCGCGAAAGTCGACATCATCCGGGACCGCGCCACGCTGGCCGGCCCGAACACGGTGCGGCTCCGCTCCGGTCGCGACCTGACCGCGAAGACCATCCTCGTCGCGACCGGTGCGCGGCCATACGTGCCGGACATCCCGGGGCGCGAACTCGGCATCACCTCCAACGAGGCGTTCCACCTCGAAAAGCTGCCGCACTCCATCCTCATCGAGGGCGGCGGCTACGTGGCTGTCGAGTTCGCCACCATCTTCTCGGGCCTCGGGGTCGCCACCACCATCGTCTATCGCGGCGACATGGTGCTGCGTGGTTTCGACCAGGACATGCGCGAGGGCCTCGACGCCGGGCTGCAGTCGCGCGGCATCCGGGTCATCTACCAGACCAGCATCAAGGCCCTGCGCCAGGCCGGCGACGATGTCGTCGCGAGCTTCTCCGATGGCGTGGATGCGCCGTTCGGCGCCGTCATGTTCGCAACCGGCCGCTCTCCGAACATCTCGGATCTCGGGCTGCAGCAGGTCGGGGTCAAGACCAACCATTTCAATGCGATCGAGGTCGACGCCTACTCGCAGACCTCGGTCCCGTCGATCTACGCGGTCGGCGACGTGACCAATCGGGCGCAACTGACCCCGATCGCCATCCGCGAGGGCCACGCGTTCGCCGACACCGTGTTTGGCGGCAAGCCGACTGCTGTGGACCATTCGCTGATCGGAACGGCGGTGTTCTCCGAGCCGGAGGTCGCCACCATCGGCCTCAGCGAGCACGATGCCGCGACGCATGGCGATATCGACGTCTACGTCGCGCGCTTCCGGCCGATGATGAACACGCTGTCGCTGAAGTCGGAGCGGATGATCATGAAGCTGATCACGCTTCGCGATGGGGGCAAGGTGCTGGGCGTTCACATCCTGGGTCCGGGAGCAGGCGAGATCGTGCAGATGGCAGCGATCCCGATGGCGATGGGAGCCACCAAGGCCGATTTCGACCGGGCTGTCGCCATGCACCCCACCGCGGCCGAGGAACTGGTGACCTTCAAGAAGCCGAGCTACGTCTACAGGGACGGGCAGAAGGTCTAGCCACGCGAGGCTTCACACCGCCTTCTCCGCCTGATATTCCGGCCCGCGACCGGAGGTAGTGAGTATGACGACGAGCAACTGGACACCCGATAGCTGGCGCGGCAAGCCGATCCTCCAGGTGCCGGCATATCCCGACCCCGCGAAGCTGGAGGCCGCCGAGGCCCAGCTCAGGAAGTTCCCGCCGCTGGTGTTCGCCGGCGAGGCGCGCGAGTTGAAGCACCAGCTGGGCGACGTGGCCGAGGGCAGGGCGTTCCTGTTGCAGGGCGGCGACTGCGCCGAGAGCTTTGCCGAGCATGGCGCCGACCATATCCGCGACTTCTTCCGCGTCTTCCTCCAGATGGCGATCGTGCTGACCCACGGGGCGTCGAAGCCCGTGGTGAAGGTGGGCCGCATCGCCGGCCAGTTCGCCAAGCCGCGCTCCGCCGATACCGAGACCATCGACGGCGTGACGCTGCCCAGCTACCGCGGCGACATCATCAACGATATCGCCTTCACCCCCGAGGCCCGTATCCCCGACCCCGAGCGGCTGCTGCTCGCCTACCGGCAGTCGGCGGCGACGCTGAACCTGCTGCGCGCCTTCGCTTCGGGCGGCTATGCCGACCTGACCCGTGTCCATGAGTGGACCATGGGCTTCATGAAGGACAGCCAGGCCTATCCGCGTTTCGAGGAACTGGCGCAGAAGATCGATGACGCCATCGACTTCATGCGTGCCCTCGGCCTCACGGGCGAGAACACCCCGTCGCTGCGCGAGACCAAGTTCTACACCTCCCACGAGGCGCTGCTGCTCGGCTACGAGGCGGCGCTCACCCGCCGCGACTCGATCACCGGCGAGTATTACGCCACCTCCGGCCACATGCTGTGGATCGGCGACCGCACCCGCCAGCCCGATGGCGCGCATGTCGAGTATTTCGCCGGCATCCGCAACCCGATCGGCATCAAGTGCGGACCGAGCCTCGCCTCGGATGACCTGCTGCGCCTGCTCGACAAGCTGAACCCCGAGAACCGGGCCGGGCGCATCACGCTTATCTCTCGCTTCGGCTCCGACAAGGTCGAGGAGCACCTGCCGCGCCTCGTCGAGGCGGTGAAGCGCTCGGGCCAGACGGTGGTCTGGTGCTGCGACCCGATGCACGGCAACACCGTGAAGGCCTCGAACGGCTACAAGACCCGGCCTTTCGAGCGTGTGCTCTCGGAAGTGAAGAGCTTCTTCGACGTGCACCGCAACCTCGGCACCTATGCCGGCGGCATCCACATCGAGATGACGGGCGACGACGTGACCGAGTGCACCGGCGGCGGCGTCGCGGCCATCACCGAGGCCGGCTTGTCGGATCGCTACCACACCTATTGCGACCCGCGCCTCAATGCCAGCCAGGCGCTGGAACTCGCATTCCTCGTCGCCGAGGAACTGCGCGCCCAGCGGCCGGCGCGCGAGCGGGTGGTGGCGGCCGAATAGGCCAATCAACCGAATAAAGTGTAATGCGCGCTCAACCAGACGGGCTACTCTGGCGTTAATGAGTTGCCAGAGCGTCCGGCCGGACGCAACGCGTCACTGGAGCGTGCATGCCAAACACCCTGTTCCCGCTGGCGGATGCCGCGGCGAAACCTGTTCTGGGCCAGGACAAGATGGTCGCCCTGACCAACGCGTTCGACTGGAGCGCGACGGAACTCGGGCCGATGTCCGCGTGGCCCGAAACCCTGCGTACTACGGTCCGCATCATGCTGGCATCAGATGTGCCGATGGTGCTGCTGGCCGGCCGCCGCGACGGCGTGCTGATCTACAATACCGGCTACGCCGATTTCGCCGGCGCCCGTCATCCTGCCATCTTCGGGCAGCCTGTGCTGGCGGCATGGCCGGAGATCGCCGATTTCAACGCCGAGAACATGCGGCGCGGATTTGCCGGTGAGTCCTGGTACCTGGCGGATCAGCAACTCATCCTGAACCGCACCGGGTCCTTGCAGCCAGCCTGGATGAACCTCAACTACTCGCCGGTCATGGATGGCGCGGGCACGGTGCTCGGCGTGCTGGTGATCGTGGTTGAGACCACCTCGCGCTACCTCGCCGAAAAGGAACTCCAGGAAAGCCGGGAAAAGCTCGACCTCGCTCTCAGCGCGTCCGGTCTGGTCGGCACCTGGGATTGGGACGTGACTGCCGATCTGGTGACGGCCGACGAGCGCTTCGCCCGTCTCTATGGGTTGAGCCCCGGCGCTGCCGCGGTAGGGCTGCCGCTCGAGAAGTTCACGCAGGCCATCCATCCGGACGACCGCGATCGTGTGTCACGCGAGATTGCCCAAGGGATCAAGACCCCGGGTCCGGTTCGTTTCGAGTATCGGCTCCTGAGGCCGGATGGCGAGATTCGCTGGGTCGTGGCCTCGGGACTTGCGATCGCGGATGCGTCGGGCCAGGTGTCGCGCCTCCCCGGCATCGTCGTAGACATCACCGACGAGCGCCGGATCGCCGAGCAACTGGCCGAAAGCGAGATGCGGTTCCGCACCCTCGCCGACACCATGCCGCAGATGGTGTGGTCCACGCTGGCCGATGGCTTTCACGACTACTACAATGCCCGCTGGTTCGAGTTTACCGGCGTCCCCGAGGGCTCGACCGACGGCGAGGGCTGGAACGACATGTTCCATCCCGATGACCAGGAACGGGCCTGGCAGGTGTGGAGGCACTGTCTCGACACCGGCGAACCCTACAACATCGAGTACCGGCTGCGGCACCATAGTGGCGAGTATCGTTGGGTCCTCGGCCAGGCGCTGCCGATCCGCGACTCTGCCGGCCGCATCGTGCGCTGGTTCGGCACCTGTACCGACATCCACGAGGCGAAGCTGGCGCAGGAAGAGCGCGAGGTCATCGCGCAGGAACTGAGCCATCGGATCAAGAATATCTTCGCCGTTATCGGTGGCATAGTCGCCCTGGCAGCGCGCACCTATCCTGAGGCAGCGAACCTCGCGACCGAGTTGCGCGCCCGCATCATCTCGCTGGGCAAGGCGCACGATTTTGTCCGCCCGCATTCGCAGGCATCGGCCTCGCACAGCAACCCGAATTCGCTGCAGCAGCTGATCAGGGAACTGATGAGTCCCTACCGCCTCTCGGGCGAGGAGCGGATAGATATCACCGGCGGTGATGCGCAGATCGACGAGGGTGCCGCAACGCCATTGGCCCTGATTTTCCACGAGCTGGCCACCAACGCCGCCAAGTACGGCGCGCTCGCCCGATCTGGGGGGAGGGTGTCCATAGAGATCGCCGAAGGTACCGATACCGTCGTGGTGACCTGGCGCGAACTCGGCGGTGCTCCCGCACCGCTATCGGACAAGCAGGGTTTCGGGTCGAGACTGATATCGCTCAGCGTAGAAGGTCAGCTCAAGGGCAAGATGGTTCGTCGCTGGGAGGAGGGCGGTCTCGTCGCCGAGGTGACGTTGCCATTGGCGTCGCTCAGCCGCAAGGGTACGCTGCACGGTTGAAATCAAGCAGGCCGGAAGTCAGCGACTTCCGGCCCGTTCTGAATGTTGCAGTCCTCACTCCGCCGGCTTCATCACCGGCTGCGGCCGGAACAGCGCGAGCCGGCTGGGCGGCGCGACGCCTTCCTGGTGATTGCGAAGCGCCACCGCGAACTCCACCGCGGAACGCAGTTCGCGCTCGTTCACGGGCTTGGGTAGCACCCCAACAGCGCCGGGCACTCCGTCGCCCAGCTGTGCCGGATTGGCGGTCATGAACAGGACGGTGACACCGTCATCGGCGAGGCGCTTCCCCACATCGATCCCGGTCGGTCCGTCCACCAGGTTGAGGTCGACGAAGGCCAGTTCGGCCTCTTTGGCGAGTTCCAGGGCCCTGCGGCTGTCGGCGGCAATCCCGATGGGGCGATGGCCGAGCTCCTGCAGGACGCTTTCGATTTCGATGGCGACGAAGATCTCGTCCTCCACCACTAGCACCTTGCAGCTCATAGTCATTTTCCGTCTCTTTACGCCGGGCTTCGATGTGGCAATGCGCGACCCCCGGAGTCGGTTGCAGCGCTTGATGCACGTCAGCCAGTCCGCTGTGGAATACTTAGCGAACCGTGGATTGTGCAAGTCCTGATGGCCACTTGCCCAACACTTCCTTGCATACGGCAAGAGCGCTTAGCGGAACATTAACCCTAACGGAGCATAAAGGACGCAGTAGCGTAGTCGTAGCGGAGTTTGTTCGATGTCACGCCTGGCACCGAGTATCGCCATCCTGATCGCCGCCTCGGCGGGTCTTCCTGCCATTGCCGCCGATCCCGGCGGAGACTGGGGCGGAGAGATGGATTTCCGCTCCGGCTACCAGACCTACGAGCCCAAGGACTGGACCGACCTGGGCGAGCAGGGCGACGGCATCCATATCGAAACCGGCCTGCGCTACTGGTACTCGATGGGCTCGCAGAGCTTCGTCGAATCCAGCGAAGGCAGCTTCGAAACCAACGACACCGCGCATGCTGGCGAGGCGTTTGCGAGCATCTCCGACGATGCGACGGCCACGTATGCCAAGGCCTGGATCGGCTACTCCGGCATCATCAACGGCGAATTCGACGCGCCTCCGGGCAGCGGCGACATCGTCGATGGCACCATCGGCTATGCGGGCGGCGACTTCGGCTGGAACATGTTCAACGACGGCCAGGGTAACGGCCTCGGCGGCTTCGTCGGGTACAACTACTGGTACAACTCGCCCCGCACCTACCGCTCGAGCTACACCACGGCGAGCGCTGCCGGTGACGTGTCCTACAACGAGGATACCGGTGATTGGTCGGTCGGCGGCGACAGCGTGGATGACAGCATCCAGTACAACATGCTGCGCCTCGGCCTGAGCGGCAAAGCCGAGTTCAACAACTTCTTCGACATCAGCGCCGAAGTGGCGGCCGTGCCCTATGCCACGGTCAACGGCCAGCTTGGCGGCCACAACCCGAGCCCCGGTGGCGCCTACGGCGGCCCCGGCTGCGCGCTGGGTGACCCGTGTTTCACCGAGACCCTCAAGGCCTCGCCGACCGAAGTCAACGGCTGGGGCTATGGCGTGATGGCCGAGCTGATGGCCGGCATCAAGCCGACCGAGAACCTGACGATCCGCCTCGGCGGTCGCGCCTGGTACCTCGAAGGCACCTACGATGCCACTTGGCGCGAGGTCACGATTACCCCGCCGATCGAGCAGCCGCCCGTGGGTGACCCGCCAGCCCCGCCGGATCCGCTCTACTCGGCACCGGGCCTGTCGAGCCAGCAGTGGATCAGCACCGAGAACCCGTTCTCTGCCTTCCGCTACGGTCTTCTCGCCGAGATGACCTACTCGTTCTGAGCCAGCCACCTGAAACCCGCTCCCGCCTTGCCGAGCAAGGGGGGAGCGGTTAAGTCTCGCCGCGTTCTCTTCTCCCGGCGGACTCCTCCCGTGACCGATCGACTTCGCATTGCGCTCGCCCAGCTCAACCCCACGGTCGGCGCCATCGCGCAGAACCTGCAGCTGGCGAAGGACGCGCTGCAGCAGGCGGCCGAGAAGCAGGCCGATATCCTGCTCTTCCCCGAGCTCTTCATCACCGGCTACTTCCCCGACGATCTGCTGTTCAAGCCGCGCTTCGTCGCCGATGCGATGGAGGCGGCCGAGGCGTTTGCGCGCGCCACCGCCGGCACCAGCGTCACCGCGATCATGCCCTGTGTCTGGCAGGATGGCGGCAAGCTCTACAATGCCGCGCTGGTCTGCGAGGACGGCGCCATCGTCGCCCGCCGCTTCAAGCGCGAGCTGCCCAACGACGACATCTTCTACGAGAAGCGCTACTTCGAGCGCGCCGACCTGCAGGAGCCGGTGACCATCAAGGGCGTCTCGATCGGCATCCCCATCTGCGAGGACATCTGGCACCCGGACGTCTGCGCCCACCTCGTCGACAACGGCGCCCGCATCCTGCTCTGCCCCAACGGTTCGCCCTATTGGCGCAACAAGCAGGCGACCCGCTACAAGCTGGTCACCGACCGTGTCGCCGAGGACAATGTTCCGCTGCTCTATCT
>JAEYYP010000045.1 GCA_023428425.1 Pseudomonadota bacterium | reverse complement strand
GCCGGCATCGCTTTGCCGGCCGCGGCTCAACCAGTGCCGGGCGGCGTGTCTTCGCTGGAGATCAAGTGGTCGAAAGCACCGTGCCGGTTCTGCGGCACCGGCTGCGGTGTCATGGTGGGAGTAAAGGATGGCAAGGTCGTTGCCACCCACGGTGACATGCAGGCCGAGGTCAATCGCGGCCTCAACTGCGTAAAGGGCTACTTCCTCTCCAAGATCATGTATGGCGAGGACCGTCTGACAACCCCGCTGATGCGCAAATCCGGCGGCGTGTTCGACAAGGAGGGCGATTTCGAACCCGTCACCTGGGACGAAGCCTTCGATGTCATGGCTGCCAAAGTGAAGCAGGTCCTGAAGGAAAAAGGGCCCGAGGCCATCGGCATGTTCGGGTCGGGCCAGTGGACCATCTTCGAGGGTTACGCGGCCACCAAGCTGATGCGGGCCGGCTTCCGCTCGAACAATCTCGATCCCAATGCCCGGCACTGCATGGCCTCGGCGGCCTATGCGTTCATGCGCACCTTCGGCATGGACGAGCCCATGGGATGCTACGACGACTTCGAGCATGCAGATGCCTTTGTGCTCTGGGGCTCGAACATGGCGGAGATGCATCCGATCCTTTGGACCCGTCTGGCTGACCGCCGCTTGGGCAACCCGCATGTGCGCTGCGCGGTGCTTTCGACCTTTACGCATCGCAGCATGGACCTGGCGGACATCCCGATCATCTTCAAGCCGGGAACGGACCTTGCGATCCTCAACTTCATTGCCAACCACATTATTCAGACGGGCCGCGTGAACGAGGATTTCGTCCGCGATCACACCACCTTCATGCGCGGCACCACCAATATCGGCTATGGCCTGAGGCCGGAACATCCGCTGGAAGTCGCCGCGACAGGTGCCGCGACGGCAGGGGCGATGGAGCCGACAGACTTCGAGGGCTTCAAGGCATTCGTGTCGGAATACACCCTTGAGAGGGCCGCCGAGATCAGCGGCGTCGAGCCGGGCTTCCTGCGCGACCTCGCCGAACTCTATGCCGACCCCGCGACCAAGGTCATGTCGCTGTGGACCATGGGGTTCAACCAGCACGTGCGCGGCGTCTGGGCAAACCAGATGGTCTACAACATCCACCTGCTGACAGGAAAAATCTCCGAACCGGGCAACAGCCCGTTCTCCCTGACCGGGCAACCTTCGGCTTGCGGTACTGCGCGCGAGGTCGGGACCTTCGCCCACCGGCTCCCGGCCGACATGACTGTCACCAATCCCGAACACCGCCTGCATGCAGAAGAAATCTGGCGGGTGCCGCACGGCGTCATCCCGGAAAAGCCGGGTTTCCACGCGGTCGAGCAGGATAGGCGGCTGAAGGATGGCGACCTCAACTTCTACTGGGTGCAGGTCAACAACAACCTCCAGGCGGCACCGAACAACAGCAACGAAACTTATCCGGGATATCGCAATCCAGACAACCTGATCGTCGTGTCCGACGCCTATCCGACCGTCACTGCGATGGCCGCGGACATAATTCTTCCTGCTGCTATGTGGGTTGAAAAAGAAGGCGCCTACGGCAATGCCGAGCGTCGCACACACGTATGGCACCAACTGGTGGATGCCCCTGGGGAAGCGCGGTCCGACGTGTGGCAGTTGGTGGAGTTTTCCAAGCGCTTCACGACCGACGAAGCCTGGCCTGCGGAAATCCTCGATGCCAACCCCGACTTCCGCGGCAAGACGCTCCATGATGTGCTGTTCCGCAACGGCGTAGTCGATCAGTTCGGCCTCGACCAGCTCGATCCGGCCTATGCCAACCGCGAGTCGGCGGAGTTCGGCTTCTATCTGCAGAAAGGACTTTTCGAAGAGTACGCGCAGTTCGGGCGTGGTCACGGGCACGACCTCGCCGACTACGACACCTATCATCAGGTGCGGGGGCTTCGTTGGCCGGTGGTCGCGGGCGAAGAGACCAAATGGCGATATCGGGAAGGACTTGATCCCTATGTCACGCCCGGTGCAGGTGTCGAGTTCTACGGCCGCCCGGACAAGCGGGCTGTGATCCTCGCAGTGCCGTACGAGCCGCCGGCAGAGTCGCCTGACGACGAGTTCGACGTCTGGCTGGTCACTGGGCGGGTGCTCGAGCACTGGCACTCCGGCTCGATGACCATGCGGGTGCCCGAACTCTACAAGGCCTTCCCCGGTGCGAAGTGTTTCATGAACGCCGCTGATGCTCGCGAGCGAGGGCTCAATCAGGGGATGGAGGTTCGCATCATATCGCGGCGCGGTGAGATCCGCTCCCGTGTCGAGACCCAGGGCCGCAACCGCATGCCGACGGGCGTGGTGTTCGTGCCGTGGTTCGATGCAAGCCAGCTCATCAACAAGGTGACGCTGGATGCTACCGATCCGATTTCCAAGCAGACGGATTTCAAGAAATGCGCAGTCAAGATCGTCCCGGCCTGACGCCGATCGCCCTGCTGAGTGCTGCTCTGCTGGCAGTTGTGATGCTCGCTGGCTCGGCCTTTGCGCAGTTGGTTCCCGAGCTCAGCGGTTCTCCCGATCCAATGGTCAATATCGAGGCCCAACCGATTCCCCGCTGGGTGGTGGACGACATTCGGCAGATGCGGGCCTATCCCGAGCAACCGCCGGTCATCCCGCATTCGATCGAGGGCTACCAGCTCTCGGTCAATGCCAACCGGTGCCTTTCTTGCCATAGCCGACAGTTCACGCAAGGTTCGGGCGCCCCGATGATCAGCGTCACCCACTTCATGAACAGGGAGGGCCAGATGCTGGCCGATGTGTCGCCGCGCCGTTACTTCTGCACGGCCTGCCACGTGCCGCAGGCGGATGTCCCGCCGCTTGTCGAGAACACTTTCGTGGACATGGTCGAACTTGGGGTCGAACAGGTGAACAGGCAATGATCGTCTGGCGCTGGATCACGTCGCTTTTTGGCTGGGCATGGAATGTGCTGACAACCCCTGCCAAGACCTTGGGCCTGGGGGTGCTTACCTTGGGCGGCTTCGTGGGCGGCGTGATCTTCTGGGGTGGGTTCAACACCGCTCTTGAAGTCACCAACACGGAGGCTTTCTGCGTTTCGTGTCATGAAATGAAGGCCAACGTCTACGAGGAGCTCACTCGCACCGTTCACTTCTCCAACCGATCTGGCGTGCGTGCGTCTTGCCCGGATTGCCATGTTCCACATGACTGGACAGACAAGATCGCCCGCAAGATGCAGGCATCGAAGGAAGTCTGGGGGCACGTGTTTGGCACCATCGACACAAGGCAGAAGTTCCTCGATCACCGGCTCGAGCTCGCCATGCACGAGTGGGCGCGCCTAAAGGCTAACGACAGCCTCGAATGCCGCAACTGCCATTCGTCGGTGGCAATGGACTTCTCCAAGCAGGCGCCGCGCGCCGCAGAAATTCACAGTCGCTTCCTGATCACCGGTGAAGCCACCTGCATCGACTGTCACAAGGGCATCGCTCACGAACTGCCCAACATGACCGGCATTGAGCCAGGCTGGCGTACGGCGCCTGAACTGGAAGGAGAGGTGCTGCCAGAGGCGCCCGCATCTATCGAGGCAATCTCGATCACAGCTCCCTAAGTGCGGAACTGCTCGGCTACGGCGAACTGATGCGCCGCATCAGCCTCTACACCGTTCCGGCGGCGATCCCGCCCTGGCCTACCGCCCCGGCACTTAGCCGTCAGCGAATCCCGATCCAGCGCAACATTGCTTCGAGCGGGGTCGGATCGCGCACCAGACGGAACCCCAGATTGTCCGGGGGCACGCCGGTGCTGCAACCGCCCGATTGCGCATCGCGAA
>JAEYYP010000042.1 GCA_023428425.1 Pseudomonadota bacterium | reverse complement strand
GTCCGGGCCCACCCACCTGTGCCCGAACCGATGGAAGGCTCACCAGTCGGGGTTGCGGGTCTCCGAGGTGAGGGTGACCTTGCCGGCGAGGATGGTGGCGACGACCCCGATATCCTTGACGAAGGCTACGCGGGGCTGTCGCTGCGTGCCGTGGCGGACGAGGCAGGCATCCTGCAGGGCAACCTGACGCATCACTATGCCAGCCGCGACCTGCTGATCGAGGCCGTGTTCGAAAGTCTGATCGAGCGCTATCGGGTGCAGTTCCGCGAAATGGTCGCGCGGGCGCAGGGCGGAACGACGCCGGTACGCGACATGGTGGAGTGGCTGCTGGAGGATGCGATGCAGAGCCCGACGGCTCCGGTGTTCCTGCAGTTGTGGTCGATGGCCGTCCATATGCCTCGCATCGCCGAGGGAATGGCGCGCCTCTACGACAACGCAGTCGATGCCTTCGTCGCGGCGGTCGGACTGCCTCCCCATGCGCCGGGGGTACCCAAGGTGCGCAACGCGCTCTATCTGCTGGGCACCGTGATCGAGGGCAGTTCGGCCGTGTTCTGGACCCGAGATCACTCGGGCGAGGCCTTTCGCGAGGTGAAGGCCCTAGCGGTCGAGACGCTCGGCGACCTCATCGAGCGCGAGGTCGCCGCGGCGCGTGGAAATGCGGGGTAATGGCCCTCAGGCGAGGGCGGCGGCGATCGCCTTTGCCTGGGCGGCGAGTTCGGCGTCGTCGGCCTTGCCCTGGCCGTGGCGGCCGAGTTCCACGCCGTCGTAGGCGGGAATGACGTGGAAGTGCAGGTGGAACACCGACTGGCCGGCCGGAGCCTCGTTGAACTGGGCGATACGGATGCCATCGGCATGCATGGCCTTGTGCACGGCGTTGGCGACGCGCTGCACCTGGGCGATGGCGCGGGCGAGGACGGCGGGATCGGCATCGAAAAGGTTACGCGACGCGGCCTTCGGAATGACGAGGGTATGGCCCTTCGACTGGGGGAAGATATCCATCATGACGAGGACGTCGGCGTCCTCGTAGACCTTGTGCGCCGGGATCTCGCCGCGGATGATCTTGCCGAAGATGTTGGCGGGGTCGTAGGCGGTCACGAGGCGGCTCCCATCAGTTGATCCGAGTGTTCGAAGTTGCCGGGATAGCCCTCGATCGTCTCCTCGACGATGTCGGCGGCAAGGTTGGTCCCGTCCTCGGCGTGCAGCCGCTCGCTGAGCTCGGCGGCGGCGACCTGGTACGAGGTGTCGGTGGACAGCTCGTCGAGCGCCGCGGCGAGGATGGTCGGGGTGAGCTTGCGGAGGCGGACGGGCGGCGGACCGCAGCCGAGTTCGAACACCCGGCGGCCCCAGTATGGCTGGTCGAAGAAGTGCGGCACGACGAAGGTCGGCTTGCCGGCATAGAGCCCGGCATAGGTGGTGCCGGCACCGCCGTGATGGACCAGTGCCTTCATGAGCGGGAAGAGCTTGGTGTGGGGCGCCTTTTCGATGGAGTAGACGGTGTCGGGCAGGTCTTCGGCGCGGATGCCGCCCCAGCCCTTGCCGACGACGGCGCGCCCGCCCCAGGCCTTGAGCGCCTTGGTGATGATCTCGGTGTTGCGCTGCGCACCCCACGGCATGGAGCCGAAGCCGAGGTAGATGGGCGCCTCGCCTGCGTCGAGGAACTTGCGGAAGGCCGCATCGGGTTCCCAGCCGGTGTCGTCGTCGAGCCGCCAGAAGCCGGTGACGATGGTCGAGTCGGGCCAGTCGCCGGGGCGCGGCGAGATGATGGGCGAGTAGGCGTGCAGCGCCGGGATGGGCTCGCCACGCGCGTTCTTGGAGAAGCCGGAGCGCTTGCGGGAGCGCAGGCCGAGCAGCTTGGCGCGCATGCGATCGCGCGGGAAATCGTAGTAGCTCTGGTACGCCGCCTGGATGACGTAGCTCAGCCGGTTGAACAGCGGATCGAGGCTGATGCGGTTGAACAGCGGCTCGGGCGTGGTGCCCTCGTAGGCGAAATAGGGGAACTCGCCGGTGGGGTTGAGCGGCTGGAAGGCCGTCATGATCGACGGGATGTCGAGCGCCTCGGCGATGTCGACGGCGAAATTGGTGGTCTGGTGGAAGACGATGGCGTCGCAATCCTGCGCCACCGCCCAGAGGTGGCGGGTGGCGACCTTGAGGATCTTCTGCCCGTCGCGCAGCAGCTTTGGCGCGTAGAGCAGCGAGTTCTTCTGCATCACCGTGTCGAACTGGCTCTGCCGCAGGAAGGCCTGGATGTCGGTACCCAGCGTGCGGAACTCGAGCCCGTGCGAAGTGACGAACTGCTCGAAATCGATGGTCGTCGCGATGACGACCGAATGGCCGCGCCTGGTGAGCGCGCGCCCCAAAGCCACGAATGGCTGGACGTCACCCATCGTGCCGATCGCCGCGATCGCGATGCGCTTGCTCATGCCGTCTCCCGTAACTCCGGTGGCTTTGCCATCCACTCAGAGTGTGGCCCCTGTAGGGCCGGAAAATACCGTGCCGACCCTGCCGGCGTCCAGCGGGCTCCTGAGAGCACACGCGAAGATGGTTCGCAACCGTTCACCGCTCGGGCGGCTCGCCGTGACGGAAGGGCGTATAGCGTTCGAGCACTTCCTGATCGCGGGCGACGGCGGCCCGTTCCTGCGCGACGAAGCGAGCGACAGCGTCCCGGAGCCCGGGATGGCCGATCCAGTGGGCCGATCGGGTGACAGTGGGCTCGTAGCCACGCGCCAGCTTGTGCTCGCCCTGCGCGCCGGCCTCGACGACCTGGAGCTTGTGGGCGATGGCGAAGTCGATCGCCTGATAATAGCAGAGCTCGAAATGGAGGAAGGGGACGTTGCGTGTCGCACCCCAGTAGCGGCCGTAAAGCCGGTCGTGGCCGATGAGGCTGAGCGTGCCGGCCACCGCTTCGTCGCCATCATAGGCGAACATCAGCAGGACACGGTCGGCCATCGCCTCGCCGAGCAGCGAGAAGAAGCTGCGGGTGAGGTAGGGGCGGCCCCACTTGCGGCTGCCGGTATCCTGGTAGAACTCGAAGAACTGATCCCATACGGCTTCGGTGAGGTCGCTGCCGGTCAGCCAGCGGACGGTGAGGCCGTCGGCCGACAGGGCGTCGCGGCGCTCGCGTTTCGTAACCTTGCGGTGACGGGAAGAGAGGGTGCCGAGGAAATCGTCGAAGCTTGAGAAGCCGTGGTTCTGCCAGTGATACTGGGTGTCGTGGCGGATGAGCCAGCCATTGGCGCGGGCGAGTTCGGCCTCCTCCTCGGTGGCGAAGGTCATGTGCACCGAGGAGATGTTGTTCTGCGTCGCCAGTTGTTCGGCGGCGCGGAGCAGGGCGGTGCGGTGCGCCGGATCGGGGGCGAGGGCGCGCGGCCCAGTCACCGGCGTGAACGGGACAGCGCATTGCAGCTTGGGGTAGTAGTCGCCGCCGGCGCGCTGGAAGGCATCGGCCCAGCCATGGTCGAAGACGTATTCGCCCTGGGAATGCGACTTGAGGTAGAGCGGCAGCACGCCGACCGGATCGCCTGCCGGGTCGGAGAGCAGCATGTGCTGCGGCTGCCAGCCGGTGCGACGGCTGGCCGAGCCGGACTGCTCCGCCGCAAGGAAGAAGGCGTGGTCGACGAAGGGATTGTCGACAATGCCGGCGTGGTTCGGGGCAAGGCGGTTCCAGACCTCGGCAGGAATGTCCGCCGCGGAACTGACGACGCTGGCACTGAGGACGGCCTCAGGCACTTGGTGGCAAGAACCCCTCGAAAACGATCTGGTCGGCCTTGCCCATCACGGCGAGCGCGGCGGCCGAGGACTTGATGGTCCACGTGGTGACCGGAATGCCGAACGAGCGGAACAGTTTCACTGCCGGAAGGTCGAGCGCATTGTCGCGGCAGGAGATGAAGTCGAAGCGCGTCTGCGGCCAGTGCAGGAGGTGGCGCAGCATGAACTTCGTGCCGCCCGACATGCCAGCTTCCCACTCGGGCTCGTCGTAGCCATAGGTGACGATTCCGATCGGGTAGGCGGCTTTGCGCCTGCGCAGCGCGACGAGCAGGCGCGGATCGAACGATTCGATGGTGACGGGGCCGCGATAGTATTGAAGCGCATCGAGCACGGTCTGCGCGAGGACCTCGGTGGTGGCCTGGTCGGGCTGCTGCTTGAGCTCGACCTGCAGCAGCACGCGGCCATCGACCTGGCTGAGGAACTCCGAGAAGCGCTGCGGGGTGTCGCCGGCGGTGCTGTCGAGCAGCTTGTAGCTGGCGAGTTCGGCCATGGTCTTCGCGCTGACGGGACCGCGGACGCCGGTGAGGCGGTCGAGATCGTCGTCGTGGAAGATCATCGGGATGCCGTCGCGGCTGAGCTGCACATCGCACTCGATGGTGAAGCCGTGCCGGCACGCCGCCTCGAAGGCCGAGGCGGAGTTCTCGATGATCCCCTTGCTGCGGTCATGTAGGCCGCGATGGGCGATCGGACGGTCGAAGAGGGGCTTTGCGCTCATGGGTTCCGGCTTGTCATATGGGGAGGGTAGGGCGCCGCCGCTACCACTCTCCGATGACAGAGACGCGTCAGCCTTCGACCTCGACGATACCCTCGACCTCGACCGCGGCGCCCAGCGGCAGGGCGGCCATGCCGATGGCGGAGCGCGCGTGCCGGCCCTTGTCGCCCAGGACGCCGACGATGAGGTTGGAGGCGCCGTTGGCGACGAGGTGGTGCTCGGCGAAGTCCGGGGTCGACGCGACGAAGACCGTGAGCTTCAGCACACGGACCTTGCCGAGGTCGAGCCCGGCGCTGTGCACCAGCTGGCTGAGGAAGTTGACGGCCGCGAGTTCGGCGGCGTTGCCACCCTGCACGACGTTCATGGTGTCACCGAGCAGGCCCGTGACGACCCCGCCTTCGCCCGAGGAAATCTGGCCGGACACATAGACGATGTTGCCGGTGCGGGTGATCGGGACATAGGTCGCCACCGGCGCCTTGGGCATCGGCAGCTCGTAGCCGTATTCGCGAAGCTTATCGATGGGGCTGGTCATCATCAGTCTCTTGGTCTCGTTTATCCGTTTCGCGGGCGGCGCGTGCCTTCACCCGCTCGTAAAGCTTGCCGCGGATCACCGCGTCCTTGCCGAACTTCCCCCGCACCACATCCATCGCCCGTTCGGCGGCGTTGCGGCGCGCGATCCCCGGCTCGATCAGGTCGACCGGATCGTTTCCGTCCGCCGCCGACATGCCGGAGACCCCGATGCCGATGAGCCGGAAGGCTGTTCCATCGAGTTCGCGGGCGAGCAGCTGCTGGCCGGATTCGTAGAGCACGTTGGCAAGTTGCGTGGGGATCATCAGGTGCCGGGCGCGGGTGCGCAAGCGAAATCCGGCAGACTTGAGCTTGAGCGTCACGGTGTCACCGACGACGCCCTTGGCCTTGAGCCGCTCGGACAGGCGTTCGCAGAGGGCGAGCAACTCGGTGGAGAGCTCCTCGAAGGTGCGCAGGTCCGTGTTGAAGGTGTTCTCCGCCGAGATGCTCTTCATCTCGTTGTCGACGGATACGGTGCGCGAGTCTTCGCCGCGGGCAAGGCGCGCGAGGCGAGCGCCGGAATCGCCGTAGCGGCGCATGAGGTCGGTGGGATCGGCCTGCTGCAACTGCGCGATGGTCTCGTAGCCATCGCGGCGGAGCGTCTCGGTGAACACCTTGCCGACGCCGTAGATGAGGCTGACCGGGTGGCGGGCGAGGAACTCGACGGTCTCGGCCTTGCCGATGACGGCAAAGCCGCGCGGCTTGTCGAGGTCGGAGGCGATCTTGGCGAGGAACTTGTTGTGGCTGAGGCCGACCGAAATGGTGACGCCGATCTCGGTTTCGACGCGGCGCGCGAAGCGGGCCAGGGTGACGGCGGGCAGGGCGCGGTGCAGCGTCTCGGTGCCCGACAGGTCCATGAAGGCCTCGTCGATGGAGAGGGGTTCCACCAGCGGGGTCAGCTCGTCCATGAGGGCGCGGATCTGCCGGCTCACGCCGACATATTTCGCCATGTCGGGCGGGATGATGACGGCGTTGGGGCAGAGTTCGCGGGCCTTGAACATCGGCATGGCCGAGCGGACGCCATACTGACGGGCGATGTAGCAGCAGGTGGATACCACGCCGCGTACGCCGCCGCCGATGATCAGGGGCTTGTCGACGAGGCTCGGATCGTCGCGCTTCTCCACCGAGGCGTAGAAGGCGTCGCAATCGACATGGGCGACCGAGAGGCTGCCCAGTTCCTCGTGCGCGATCAGCCGGGGCGAGCCGCAATAGCGACAGCGCTGCGGGCGCTCTGTGCTGCGCGTGGTCTCGAGGCAATCGCGGCAGAGGCTGAGCATCTCAGCCCGAGGGGTTCAGCCTGGCCCAGACGCGCATGAAATCGTCGGGGCGGAAGCCGTTATTGGCGCACAGCGCGAGCAGCAGCGGCTCGTTCTGGGCGAAATAATCGATGAGGCCGGAATCGAGTTCGGGCGTGCCGGCCACCTTGCGCAGGGCGTTCGGCGAGTAGCCGGTGACGCCCATGAACTCGGCGAGCTGGGCCGGGTTCTCGGCGAGGTAGCCGAGGCACATGGCGCCGAGCGCCGCGGGAGTGAGTTCAACGGTTTTGGGCAAGGGACTCGGGCCGGGCTTGGGGCTTTCGTAACGACATTGATGTTACTCCGGAATTCGGGCACTAGACGAGTGCCTGCCGCCCGGTTTGCGGGCAATAGTCGAGTCGCCATGCCCAAGACCGTGATGATCGTCGAAGATAACGAGCTCAACATGAAGCTCTTCAACGATCTGCTCGAATCGCGCGGGTATTCCGTCATCCAGACCCGGAACGGCCTCGAGGCGCTCGATCTCGCGCGGGCCCACCGGCCGGACCTGATCCTCATGGACATCCAGCTGCCGGAGGTTTCGGGGCTGGTGGTGACCAAGTGGCTGAAGGAAGACGACGAATTGCAGGCGATCCCGGTGATCGCCGTCACCGCCTTCGCCATGAAGGGCGACGAGGAGCGCATCCTGCAGGGCGGATGCGAGGGCTACATCAGCAAACCGATCTCCGTGCCTCACTTTTTGGAAACCATTGCCCGCTACATTGGACCTGCCAACTAGCTGGCAGGCGGGCGTTTTCCCGAAATCGTGGGGTTGATGGTCTTTGACGGCGCGCGTGCTGATCGTCGATGATATTCCGACGAATGTGCGTCTCCTCGAGGCGCGGCTTTCGGCTGAGTACTACGACGTCGTGACGGCTTCGTCGGGGCCGGAAGCGCTCGATATCTGCGCGCGCGGCGACATCGACATCGTCCTGCTCGACGTGATGATGCCGGGCATGGACGGCTTCGAGGTGTGCAGCCGGCTGAAGGCCGACCGCCGGACGAGCCACGTTCCCGTGTTGATGGTCACGGCGCTCGACCAGCCATCCGACCGGGTGCATGGGCTCGAGGTCGGGGCCGACGATTTTCTGACCAAACCGGTAGACGACGTGCAACTGATGGCGCGCGTCAAGAGCCTGGTACGCCTCAAGGCACTGACCGACGAGCTGCGCGCCCGCGCGCTGACCGGCCAGGAAATCGCCATCGAGGACGCCATGCGCGCCATGGATTCGGTGAGCTCGGAGGGTGGATCGATCCTCGTGGTCGACATCGATCCGCGCCAGGCGGAGCGCATTCGGGGTTACCTCGCCAACGACAACCGCGTCGATGTGCTCTCCAACCCGGCGGACGCCGCGCTGGCAGTGTCGGGCGGCGACTACGAACTGGTGCTGGTGTCGATGGCGCTGGGGGACTTCGACCCGCTGCGCGTCTGCTCGCAGATGCGCACGGCCGAAGTGACGCGCACCCTGCCGATCATCCTGATCGCCGAGGACGACGACAAGCCACGCGTGGTGCGCGGGCTCGACCTCGGGGTGAACGACTTCATCATGCGCCCGGTGGAGCGCAACGAGCTGCTGGCGCGGGTGCGTACGCAGATCCGGCGGCAGCGCTACGCCAGCGAGCTGCGCCAGAGCGTGACCAACACACTGGCGCTGGCGGTGACTGACGAGCTGACCGGGCTCTACAATCGCCGCTACTTCGACCGGCACTTGTCGCTGATGCTGGACAAGGCGCAGGAGCAGGCCCGCGACATGGCCGTGATGCTGATCGACATGGACTACTTCAAGTCGGTCAACGATACGCATGGCCACGATATCGGCGACTCGGTACTGCGCGAGTTCGCCGACCGGCTGCGCCGCAACATCCGCGGCGTCGACCTCGCCTGCCGGTTCGGCGGCGAGGAGTTCGTGGTGCTGATGCCCGACACCGACTGGCGGCAGGCGCAGGGCGTGGCCGAGCGGGTGCGACAGGCGGTGGCCGAGCGGGTGTTCGCCACGGGCAATTCACGGCCGCTGACCCTCACGATATCTGTCGGCCTCGCGCTCAACGAGAGCGAGACAGACACGCCCGAAATCATGCTGAAGCGCGCCGATGTCGCGCTGTATCGCGCCAAGCGCGAAGGCCGTAACCGCGTCGTATTCGACGCCGCATGATTTGATTTCTCCCGAACGGCCGGGAGAATTAAGGTTACCAGTTAGTTACGTTACGGCCTTGGACTTTCAAGCGCCGCGAGGTCTTGTATAGGTACGCCTAACGGACTGGCGCCCGGCGTCGAGCGACAGTTCACAGCAAATCCCTACGGTTCTCCTCAGGTCCGCCGCAACTCCTGGGTCCGTAGGGAGGCTGGTCCGCAGTGGTCAAGAGTGGCCTCTTCGACATACCGCTGCGGACCGGCACCTTTCAGACCGCCCGCTCCTTGTACAGGAGCGGGCGTTTTGCGTTCGTGATGCAGCAGGGCGCCTGTGGACAAGGCGGTGGAAACAAAAAGCCCGCGCCGGGAGCGCGGGCCTTTGGAAACCGGCGTAGCCGCCAGCTTATTTGATCTTGGCTTCCTTGAACTCGACGTGCTTGCGCACGACGGGATCGTACTTCTTGAACGAGAGCTTCTCGGTCTGGGTACGCGAGTTCTTCTTGGTCACGTAGTAGAAACCGGTGTCGGCAGTCGAAACCAGCTTGATCTTGAGCGATACGGCTTTGGCCATTGTTCTCGTTCCTTGAAACGGCTTGCCGCGCGGTGCATTCGCGCGGCATTGAATTGGTGGCCGCAGGGCCCAGTCGAATTTGCGCGCAAACTACGGATTTGCGGCTGGTTGTCAAGGCACTGTCGCGCCGGGCGAGCTCAGACGTCGGACTTCGAGGTGTCGGCGCGGTTGGGGTCGAAGCCGTACATGAAATGCGCCCATTGCAGGCCGATCACGGCGCCCTTGATCGAGGGCAGCATGGCGAGCGGCAGTACGATGGCGAGCGGAATCATCGTCCAGACGTAGAACATCGGATCGACGGGGCCGCTCATCTCGGCGTGCAGCATCCAGCCGACCAGCACGTGGCCGACGATGAAGATGGCGATGTAGGGCGGGAAGTCGTCGGCGCGGGCGCTGGAGAGCTTCGTGCCGCACTCCGAGCAGGTGTCCCTGACCTTCAGGTAGCCCGAGAAGACCTTGCCCTTGCCGCAACTGGGGCATCGACAGGCCAACCCGTTGAGGATTGCTTTTCCGAGTGAGCGCTGCTCGCGCATGGACTGGACTTCGACCGCCATCGTCATCTCTTCTTCCTGGCGAACTTGCGATAGGCGCCCGCCTTGCCTCGTGAGGTAGATGGGCCCTTGCGGCCACGCCCGCCAGATGACGGAACGCCGCGGCTGCCCTCGCTCATGAGTTCGAAGCGCAGGGCCCCAGCGATCGGCGCGGCCTCGACCAGCCGGACCCGGACGTCGTCGCCGATGCGGAAGGTTTCGCCGGTCTGGTCGCCGACCATGGCCTGCATCTCTTCGACGAAGCGATAGTAGTCCTGGCCGATGGTCGACGCCGGGATGAAGCCGTCGGCGCCCGAGTCGCGCAGCCGGACGAACAGGCCCGAGCGGGTGACGCCGGCGACCCTTGCGTCGAACTCGGCCCCGACCTTCTCGGCGAGGAACTGCGCGAGGAGGCGGTCCACGGTCTCGCGCTCGGCCAGCATGGCGCGGCGCTCGGTCTGGCTGATGTGCTCGGCGATGGCCGGGAGTTTTGATTCCTCGGCTTCGGTGAGGCCGTCATTGCCGAAATCCATCGCCTTGATGAGCGCACGGTGGACGATCAGGTCGGCGTAGCGGCGAATGGGCGAGGTGAAGTGGGCGTAGCGGTCGAGGTTGAGGCCGAAATGGCCATAGTTCTCTGACGCGTACTCGGCCTGCGCCTGGGTGCGTAGGATGATCTCGCTCACCTGCTGGATTTTCCCGTCGGTGCGCGCCTTGTCGAGGATGCGGTTGAAGTCGACGGGTCGGACGCCCTGGCCCTTGGGGGCAGGGAGCGACAGCGAGGCGAGGAAATCGCGCAGGGCGGTGAGCTTCTCGTCGCTCGGCTCGTCGTGGACGCGGTAGATCAGCGCCTGGCGGTGCTTCTCCAGCGTCTCGGCGGCGGCGACGTTGGCAGCGATCATCATCTCCTCGATGAGGCGGTGGGCATCGAGGCGTTCGGGCACGCGCACGTCGGCCACCATGCCGTTGCCGTCGAGGATGATCTTGCGCTCGGGCAGGTCGAGATCGAGCGGGCCGCGCTTGTCGCGAGCGTGCGCCATAACGCCATAGGCGGCCCAGAGCGGCTTGAGGATGGTGTCGAGAATCGGCCCGGTCTTCTCGTCCGGACGGCCGTCGATGGCCGCCTGCGCCTGCTGGTAGCTCAGCTTTGCGGCCGAGCGGAACAGCACGCGGTGGAAGCTGTGCGCGCGCTTGCGACCATCGGCACCGATGACCATGCGGACGGCGAGCGAGGCGCGGTTCTCGCCTTCCTTCAGCGAACAGAGCTCGTTGGAGATGCGCTCGGGCAGCATCGGCACGACACGGTCGGGGAAATAGACCGAGTTGCCGCGGATATAGGCCTCGCGGTCGAGCGCGGTGCCCGGGCGAACGTAGGCGGCGACATCGGCGATGGCGACGTAGACGATGTGGCCGCCGTTGTTCTTCGGGTCAGTGTCGGGCTCGGCGTAGACGGCGTCGTCGTGATCCTTGGCATCGTGCGGATCGATGGTGAGGAGGGGGATGTGCCGCCAGTCCTCGCGGCCCTTGAGCGATGCTTCCTTCGCCGCCTCGGCCTCTTTTGTCACCGCTGAGGGGAAGCGGTAGGGGATTTCGAGGTTGTGGATGGCGATCATCGAGACCGCCCCCTCGGATTTCGGATTGCCGATGACGTTGGTGACCCGGGCCTTGGGAATCATCAGCCGGCCGGTGAACTTCACCTCGACTTCGACGAGGTCGCCGTCGCGGGCGTCCTTCAGGTCGCCGCCATCGATCCGCATCTCCTTGGACTTGCGGTCGATGGGCATCAGGCGGGCGCCGTCCTCGTCCAAGCGGACGATGCCGATCTGGCCGCGGCGGGGCTTCTCCAGCACCTTCATCGGGCGCGCGACGTAGTGCGGGAGTTCGCCCTCGCCGGCATCGATGCGGGCCAGGATGCGATCGCCCGGAGCCGGCGCGACGCGGGAGCTCGGCTTCACACTGACGCGCGGCGGCAGGCCCTCGGCGTCGTTCCATTGCGCCGGGTAGGCGTGGAGGTCGTCAGGGTCGGCGTCGGCCGGAATGTCGAGGCCGGTGACGGCGGGCAGGGCGGCGGTGCGTCGGATCTGCTTGCGTGAGCGCGCGAGGTGTCCGTCGCCTTCCATCTCCTTGAGCAGCACCTTGAAGGGGGTGCGCATGTCACCCTTGATGCCGAAGTGGCGCGCGAGTTCGCGCTTGCCGTCGAGATCGGGGAACTGCGCCATCGCTTCGAGGATGGCCTCCCGCGAGGGGAGGGTGCCCACCTCGAACTGCCGGGCAGTGCGGGATGGGGCTTTGGTCTTTGTCGTTGTACGTGGCGCCTTGGCCATTTGGTCTTTCTTTTAGGCGGAGGTCTCCGCCTTGGTCTTCTTGCTGGCGGCCTTCGGCTTTGCTGTCGTGGCTTTCGCCTTGGCCGCTGGTTTCTTTGTCGTCGCGGCCTTCTTCGCGGCCGGTTTCTTGGCGGCGGCGGTGCGCGACGTGGCTTTCTTCTTCGGAGCGGCGCCGCCCTTGGCGACGATCAGCTCCAGGGCCTGCTCGAGGGTGATTTCCTCGGGCGTCAACGTCTTGGGCAGCGTGGCGTTCACCTTGCCCTGATTCACGTAGGGGCCATAGCGGCCGGCGCGCACCGTGATCGGGCCCGCCTCGTGCTCGAAGGTCTGGATCGCGGCCGGCGCGGCACGGTTGCCACGCGCGAAGCGACCACCCCCGGCGGCCTTCTGCGCCAACAGATCGACTGCGCGGTTGAGCCCGACCGTGAACACTTCCTCGACGTCGGGGAGGTTGGCGTAGGTGCCGTCGTGCAGAATGAACGGTCCGTAGCGACCGATACCGGCGCTGATCGGCTTGCCCGTCTCCGGGTGATTGCCGACTTCGCGCGGGAGCTTCAGCAGTTCGATCGCCTTGTCGAGCGTCAGGCTGCCGGGCTCCCAACCCTTGGGCAGCGACGAACGTTTCGGCGCGTCGCCCTCGCCCAGCTGCACATATGGACCGAACCGCCCCGACTTCAAGAGGACGTCGAGCCCGCTCTCCGGGTCGGTGCCGAGGACTCCATCGCCCGAACCGGCCTCGGACGCGCCGCCGGCGGCGGCATCGGCCAGCTGCAGGGTGTAGCGGCACTCGGGATAGTTCGAGCAGCCGATGAAGGCGCCGAACTTGCCGAGCTTCAGCGACAGTTGGCCTTCGCCGCAGTTCGGGCAGCGACGCGGATCGGAGCCGTCGGGCCGGGCCGGGAAGATGTGGTCGGCAAGCAGGTCGTTGAGAGCGTCGAGCACCTCGGACACGCGGAGATCCTTGATCTCCTCGACGTGGTGCTGGAAGTCGGTCCAGAACTCCCGCAGCACGTCCTTCCAGGCGAGCTTGCCGTCGGAGATGAGGTCGAGCTTCTCCTCGAGGCTGGCGGTGAAGCCGTACTCGACATAGCGGTTGAAGAAGCTCTCGAGGAAGGCGGTGACGATGCGGCCGCGATCCTCGGGGATCAGCGCGCGCTTGTCGACGCGGACATAGTTGCGGTCCTGCAGCACCGACACCGTAGCCGAGTAGGTGGAGGGGCGGCCGATGCCGACCTCTTCCATCTTTTTGATCAGGCTCGCTTCGGTATAGCGCGGCGGCGGCTGGGTGAAATGCTGCTCGATCAGTGCCTGCTCGAGCTTCGGCCGGTCACCGACGCTCAGCGGCGGCAGCTCGCGGCTGTCGACATCGTCCTCGGCCTCGTCGGTATCGCGGGCTTCCTTTGCCTGCACGCCGTAGAGCGCGAGGAAGCCGGGGAAGGTCACGACCGAACCGACGGCGCGCAGCGCGATGTCGCGGCTGGTGGCGAAGACGGCGATGTCGGCCGTGGTGCGCTCGATCTCGGCGGAGCGCATCTGGCTGGCGAGAGTGCGCTTCCAGATCAGCTCGTAGAGCTTGAACTGCTCGTCATTGCCCCGCAGCGTATTGGGGGGGCGGAACATGTCGGTCGGGCGGATGGCCTCGTGGGCCTCCTGCGCGTTCTTCGCCTTCGTCTGGTAGATGCGCGCCTTCTCGGGCACGTAGTCCGAGCCGAACTCCTTGACGATGGCGCGGCGAGCCTGGTCGATGGCCTCGGGCGCCATCTGGACGCCGTCGGTTCGCATATAGGTGATGATGCCTTCCTCGTAGAGGCGCTGCGCGATCTGCATGGTGCGGCTGGGCGAGAAGCCGAGGCGCGACGATGCATCCTGCTGCAGGGACGAGGTGGTGAACGGCGCGTACGGGTTGCGCTTGGTGGGCTTCCTGTCGACGGCGCTGACGGAGAAGGTGCCAGCCTCGATGGCGGCCTTGAGCGCCTCGGCCTCGGTGGCGTTGGCAATATCGAGCTTGTCGGTCTTCTTGCCATCCACCGAGTAGAGCCGGGCCTCGAAGCTCTTGCCCTTCTCGCTCAGCCTGGCGCCGATCGACCAGTATTCCTGGGCGCGGAATTTCTCGATCTCCGACTCGCGGTCGCACACCAGACGCAGCGTTACCGACTGCACGCGACCGGCCGAGCGCGAGCCCGGCAGCTTGCGCCAGAGGACCGGCGAGAGCGTGAAGCCGACGAGGTAGTCGAGGGCGCGGCGAGCGAGATAGGCATCGACCAGCGGCTCGTCGATGGCGCGCGGATGCTGCATCGCCTCGGTGATCGCCGACTTGGTGATGGCGTTGAAGACGACGCGGCTGACCGGCTTGTCCTTGAGCAGCTTCTTCTGCCGGAGCACGTCGAGGACGTGCCACGAGATGGCCTCACCCTCGCGATCAGGGTCGGTGGCGAGGATCAGTTCGTCGGCGTTCTTGAGGGCGTTGCCGATATCGGCGAGGCGCTTCCGGGAGGCCGTGTCGACCTCCCAGCTCATGGCGAAATCCTCGTCCGGGAGCACCGAACCATCCTTGGCCGGCAGGTCGCGCACATGGCCGAAGCTGGCAAGGACCTCGTAGTCCTTGCCCAGATAGGAGT
>JAEYYP010000040.1 GCA_023428425.1 Pseudomonadota bacterium | reverse complement strand
GCCCTGGAGGTTCACGACTCCCAATCCCGTAGCGGCTGGCCCCGCATCGTCCTGTGGACCGTCGAGAAGGACGGCAAGCGCCTGGGGGAGGGGGTGCTGGACAGCACCGACGACGGCAAGGCCGCCGCTGTGTCGAAGGCCCGCCGGCTGCTGACCAACGCGCCATTGGACCCGAACACCAACGGCGCTGGCAGTCGCGTCATTCCTGCCTGTGTGGACGGCATGCCGAAACGCGGTCGAAATCCGGGACTTCATCCCGACGCTGAATTGCTGTTCGGTTGGGATGCCCTCCAGGCCGCAGCCACGGCTTACCAAGTCGCCGTCGATGGCGAGACAAGCCGCTATGTCGAGATGGTGGACAACATCGGCGAGCGCATCGCGGAGTACCACCCGAAGACCCTGGAGGGGGTGGCGATCCAGCTTCGCTATCTGCTGACCAAGATCATCAACGCGGATTGCGCCTGGAATGTGCTCGTGCTGTCCGAAGACATGGACCGGGACTTTCGCGACATCGTTTCCAACGATCCGCACGCTGGCATGATCTGGCACATGATCCAGGCCATCGACAGCCCGGCGGAGCGCATCGCTCGACGCGGCCAGGGGCAGCCGGCCAAGGGGCCGGACCAGACTTCCGCCCCCTCCGCTTAACGGCTTGTCCGATTAAGGCGCGGCTATCCCGTGATAAGGAGCGGGCTCACTTTTCCAGCCCGTTTGTCATGCTCGGGAAAAGCCAGGAATACTCGGGGAAAATTAGACGTACGGAGGTACATTTTTTCGGCTTGTGGCCTGGAAGGTACCAGGGTACATTTTTCTCGTTGGCCTGAGGACGATGAGATGACCGCTTTTGATTTTGACCAACCGCAGTTCTCGACGAAGGAACTGCTGGAGTGCGTGCCGGGATTGAACCCGGAAACATTCCAGCAATGGAAGAAGCGCCATGAACTGCGTTTGTCAGTTGGAGACGAAATCGGTCGTGGCAAGCGAGTGCAACATACTGGAATTGATGTTGTACAGGTCGCCACTCGATATGTCCTGATCCCTCACGGTCAGTTTGTTGCCAAATTCCCTTCTATCTGGCCCGTGATCAAGGGGCGGATCATTGCAAGGCAGACCGGTCTTATCGCTATCGAGCCTGGGCCGATCTCTACCCTTTTCTTCCTGCACCCAGAAACTGGCGAACTGCACATGAACAGCTTCTCCGAGTCGGAGGGGGTGAACTTTGCCGCGATGGGTGATCCCATGATTCCTACGCTGCAACTGATGTTAGGTGTTGATCGCTTTATCGACCGGATGGTCGAGCAGATGCGGCACGTCAAGAGTGGCACCAAGGCGGCAACGCCTCCCACCGTGCGCCAGCCATTGCCGGAGGGGCTGGAGTACGACGCCGCCGGGAATGTCGTGATGTCTGGGCTCACGGTTTCAGAAACCCAGCAATACGCGAGAATGGAAAAGTTTCTGGACGAGGACGGCCATTTCCCAAGCGAGGATGATAGGACCGAATTTTATAAGATGTTCGTTCCGCTAGACAGAAAACACGCTCTCGCAAAGTCTAAAAAGGACATTGATAAGTTATATGAAAGCGAAGTAGACGGCTTTTTCCGTCGTTGGGTTAAAGATGAAAACGGAAATTCCATACTTGTTGGACTGACGCAAGCTGAAAACGATGAGTTTCGGAAGCTGAGAGTTCAGGATTGGGCGGAAAGAATGACAAAATGCTCAACCATCTGGGAAACCATGGATGAGCAGCAGGCCGCACAAAAGCGCTATCTCGAGTTGCATGACAAGCACGAGACAGCCCGGCAAAAGCGGTTAGGCGAAGAGTTCAAACAGCGGACGACCGAAGAGAACAGCAAGCGAATGACGGGCGAGGGAACCAAATCCGCCTGGAAGTTCTGGAAGTAAGCACTGGCCTGGACGGGCCGATAAACAGGAGCTGAACATGGCCGACTTAACTTCGCGGGAAGTTCCCGCCACGCCCGAGCTTTGCCTTCCCTCCGCCCTGCGCAAGCCGCGCCTGCGCCGCTGGGAGGCTTCAGACTATCTGCGGATCGCCCATGGCATCACCATCGCTCCCGCCACGCTGGCGAAGATGGCAAGCGTCGGAGGGGGGCCGGCCTACAACAAGGCCAACCGCACCCCGCTCTATCCGGTGGAGGAGTTAGACCGTTGGGCGGCTGCCCGCCTGGGCAATCTGGTCCACTCGACCAGCGAAATGGGGGAGTGAGCATGTTCGCTCTCCCTGCGTTCCCAGTCCTCGTCATGGAGCGCTTCACCCAGAAGGGCACCGGCCGGCCGCTGTTCCTCGCCACCTACATCGACGGGGACGGCGGCCGGTGCATTGTCCACGACACTCACAGCTTCAGCGACGCGCTGGCCGCCGCCCGAGACTGGCGCGAAGACGGTGTGCCGACGCTGTGGCTTGGGGTGGAGCACTGACCACCACCCGCGGGTCTACCGGTCAATGCAGCCGGCCAGAACTCCGGGAAACATGATCCGCCATTTGTGGCGGATGTCGATCAAGCGGCGCAACGGCCCTGATCCGATGATCCGCTTACGTTTCAATCGCGCAGGTTCGGCATGAAGTGGCTCCGCCTCTACAACGAAACCGTCCATGACCCGAAGTGGCGCATGATCGCCATCGAGACCGAACAGCCGGTGCATGCCGTGCTGGCCGTGTGGATGGCGATGCTGTGCCATGCCTCGGGCACCGAGCCCCGTGGAACGCTGGACGGCTGGAACGACCGCTTGGCCGGAGCTGCCCTGGATCTGAAGGGCTCCGCCGTGGAAGCCATCCGGACGGCGATGCAGGGGGTTGTTCTCGACGGCGACCGGCTGACCGCCTGGGAAAAGCGCCAGTTCAAGGGCGACGACGTGAAGGAACGGGTGAAACGTTACCGCGCCAGAAAAGCGGCGGAGACCAGTGACTGTAACGTTACATCTCCAGAAATCGACCAAGGCAACGATGGTGTAACGTTACAAAGCCCCGATGAAACGTTACCGCCTCTGCGCGCGACAGATTCCAGATCTCAGACTCTTGTTGTTGTTGATGCGCGCGAGGGTGCGCCCGATCCGGCCCCTGATCCAAAGCCCGACCTGAACCGGGGTGTCGGGGCAACGTCTGCCGCAAAGGCGATCATCCGGGCGTTCGACACCGCCCGAGCCGCGGCTTACGGCGACGAGCACCGCCGACCCCACCCGCACGCCAAAGACCTCGTGTTCGCCCAGCGCTGGCTCGCTGCCGGTGCCGATGTCGAGCTGTGCGAGGGAGTGTTTACCGCGACCTGCCAGGGGATGGCCGAGCGGTCCCAAGCACCACCGGCCGCGCTGGCATTCTTCGACCAGCCCGTCGCCGACGCCATCGCCACCCGCAACCGCCCGATGCCCGAAGGGAAGCCAAATGAACAACGTCGTGGAGTTCAATCCGTACGGCCACAGGCCCCCGCAAGCCGCTTCCAGCGAATTCTTGACCGCGACCTTGCGGGCTGTGCTGGCGACGCCTGAAACCGTCGTGTTCACCGACCATGGGACCGAGAACCGGGCACTCCCCTGGCAGCCGCCGGCCGTCATCACGGAGGCCATGAAGCGGGATGCCGTGCATGCTCTGGGGGCGCTGAAGGTGCGATCCCGACCGGCGACGCAGGGGGAGGCCGAGGCTTTCGTGGCCCATCTGGCGAACCTGTGCGCTGGCAAGGATCTGCCGCCTGAAAGCAAGCTGATGGGCGCGGTTTCCTCGATCCTGCGGGCCGAGTATCCGGCGGCTGTGATCAACGATCCTGGCGCGCTGGATCGGGTCATGAAGCGGCTCTCTGCCCCCGACCGGCCGACATGGTGGCCGAGCTGGCCCGAACTGGACATGGCGCTGGATGCCGAACGGTCAGCCTTGCGGGAGCAATGGCGCCGGCTGGACGTGCTCGCCAAGGGCAATCGCGGCCCCCGTACCATGCTGGCCCGCCAGCGGCAGGACGACATCCCGCCCCCGGCGACCGACGCGCAGAAGGCCACCGTGCGCGAGCTGCTGGCCGCCGCTGGCTTCGCGCTGAAAAGCGACCCGCACCCTCTGCGGAATGGTCCGGCCACAAGGTAGGATCAATAATAAATCCAAGAACAGAAAGCCCAAGAAAGCATTCGGAAATCTAAATGCGATCCTTTTGATTAATCTGTTTACGACAATTGTCTTTGCAATGAACTTGCAGGGGAATAGCAAGGGTTGGCGCGAATGTTCACGGGCATCAGGTCATTATTCAGAGGCGCAGAACGCAAGAGCGGCGACGGCTATGAGCTGCTGACCGGCGGCGCCCTGCCCACCGCCGCGGGG
>JAEYYP010000025.1 GCA_023428425.1 Pseudomonadota bacterium | reverse complement strand
CAACGATGCCGTGCTGCCGCTCGCCAACGGCGCCCCGGTGCGGGTCCGCATCGAACGGACGCTCGGCTACAAGCAGCCCAAGTACGTCCACACGATCGAACTGGTCGACAGTTTTGCCGCGATCGCCGGCGGCAAGGGCGGCTACTGGGAAGACAACGGCTACGACTGGTACGGTGGGATATGAAGTTTCCGTACCGCCGTGGGAACAGCGGCATCTTGAATCCGATGGAAGGCGCATCGTCCCACCCAAGGTCGAGGCCGTAGACTATAGCCGACGGAGTCTAAAGCTGACTCGACTCTCTCGCTTCTTTTCAAGGCACCTTGTCCACTAGGCAAGGGGCGAACGAAAGCGTTGGCGACCAAAGAACAGATCAAGACGCGGGTGACTTTCCTGAACTCCGTGGCTTCAGGAAGCGTTGTAGCCTCTGTGATAACGCCCGCCGTCGGCCTATCTATCGGGGTGATCAGGTGGTCATCCGATCAACTGAGTGTTATCTTGGGCGCGTGCGCATTTTGGTTCGTGATCGCCATCTTCGTGCACGCAATGGCTTACCGGATCGCGTCACAGTTGGAGTAGAGCCATGGAACTCGTAGCTTTTTTCGTGTGGCCGGCAATCGCCTTTGCCGTCATCGGGTGGATTGGGTTTTCCTCGCTCCCCAAAAGGACTGCTGTCGAACATCCCAGCGACGTCAAAGCCATCGAGGCCAATCGCGAAGAACTGCACCGGCTTAAGGATCGCATCCAAAGGCTCGAGGAGCTGCAAAAGACAGAGCGCAGGATCACCATCGGCAACCGCGCGGGCGATACCGGCAGGTTAGTCCGGGGGACGCTTAAACATTCCGCCCGCCCAGAAACGCGCGCCGCGTTGTCGCGGATTGTCATCCCGGCTGAGTAGGCCTTAGGAACGGGCGCCGGGCGGTGAGGTCCGTGTTCGCCGAGTGCCCGGAGTCCCAACTTGGCATCAAGCGGCCGCGCATGGCTCCCCTGCGGGCAAACCCTTGCCTTCGGGAGGGTTATAGCCCATATGACCGTCATTCGCGCCAGACGCGCGATGGACTTCTCTTCTTACTGGCCAATGCGGTGAGCGGCGAAGTGCCCCGAGGGATCGATCCCCGGGTGAATCGCAACCGCGCGGCAACTCCCTGTCGCCATTGCTTTATCTGAACCGGCCCCGCCGCGAGTTCGCGCGGGCCACAGAGCGCTCCGATTGGCCCGGCGCGCCAAAAAGGACTGACCTTTGACAACTCTCTTCTCCGATCTCGGCCTGCCGGCGCCCATCGTGGCCGCCCTCACTGCCGCCGGGTTCGACACGCCGACGCCGATCCAGACCAAGGCGATCCCGCCGCAGCTGCAGCGTCGCGACATCATGGGCATCGCCCAGACCGGCTCGGGCAAGACCGCCGCGTTCGGCCTGCCGATCCTTGCCGGCATCGCCGAGCTTCAGGGCCGCGCTGCGCCGATGACCACCCGCGCGCTGATCCTCGCGCCGACCCGCGAACTCGCGGTGCAGATCGACGAAGTGCTGCACAAGCTCGATGGGTCGAAGCGCCTCTCCACCGTGCTGGTGCTCGGCGGCACCTCGCGCAATGCGCAGGTGCAGAAGATCTCGCGCGGGGTCGACGTGGTGATCGCCACGCCGGGGCGCCTCAAGGACCTGGTCGATGACCGCAAGCTCCGTCTCGAGCAGACCCGCTGGCTGGTGCTCGACGAGGCCGACCGCATGCTCGACATGGGCTTCATCAACGCGGTGAAGCAGATCGCCGCCGCGATCGGCCCGCGCCGGCAGACGGCGATGTTCTCGGCCACCATGGCCCCGGAAATCGCCGAGTTGGCCAAGGGCCTGCTCAACGACCCGGTCCGCGTCGAGGCGAACCCGGCGGCGCAGACCGTCGGCACCATCGAGCAGCGGGTGATCTTCGCCGGCTCGAAGGAAAAGCGGGCGGTGCTGAACAGCCTCCTCGCCGACAAGTCCCTCGAGCGCGTCATCATCTTCTCGCGCACCAAGCATGGTGCTGATCGCGTGGCGAAGAACCTCGCGGCTGATGGGCATGAAGCGGCGGCCATCCACGGCAACAAGAGCCAGAACGCCCGCCAGGCGGCGCTCAAGGGCTTTGCCTCGGGCCAGGTGCGGTTGCTGGTGGCGACCGATATCGCGGCGCGCGGCATCGACGTGCCGAACATTACGCACGTCATCAATTTCGAGCTGCCCGACGATGCCGAGAACTACGTGCACCGCATCGGTCGCACGGCGCGCAACGGCGCCTCGGGCCATGCCATCTCGCTGGTCGATGGCACCGAGACCGACAAGCTGCGCGACGTCGAAAAGCTGATCCGCAAGACCCTGCCGGTTTCCGGCGAACTGAAGGGTGCCGGCGGCGAAGTCATTCCCGCCGCGGATGCCCGCCTGCGTCGTGCCCCGCCGAAGCCGCAGCCGCAGCGGCCGAATGGCCAGCGCAAGCAGGCCAATGCGGGCCGGCACTTCTCGGGCGCCAAGAAGGCAGCCATCATGGGCGAACGCCGCGAGCATGGCGGCGGCCGTCCGCCGCGCGAGGGTACCGGCTATCCGGCGAAGGGCGAACTCGGCAATGCCCAGCAGATCCGCGGCGGCGTGTCCGTCGGCAGCAACGTGTCGCGCAATGGCGGCGCGCCAGCCACGGCGGCGGCATGGTGGGAAAAGCCGACGGGCTCCGGTCCGGCTGTCCCTCCCAAGGCGAACAAGCAGCGCTGGGACAAGAAGCAGAAAGACGCCGGCAAGGCCCGTCGTGCTCCAGTCGCAAGCTGATCGGTTCGCAAGGTGAATGTAGAAAGGGGAGGCTGGTGCCTCCCCTTTCTCGCTCCGTGCTGACCGGTGGATGGCCAAAGCCACTGAGGTGTCATCCCTGCGCAAGTAGGGACCCACGTCACCACCTGCGCCCATTTCGAGTTGGGTCCCCGCTTTCGCGGCGATGACACCTCGGGGAACAGAATGCCTTGGGTATTCGTCTCGCCGCTCAACGGATACCTTCGATGCCCGGCACGAGGCTGGCGGTGGTGTCGGTGGCCGAACCGCCGCCCATCGGCGTGCCGTCTGGCGGCGGGCCGCTCGGGCGCTCGCCCATTGGCGCGCCGCCGCCCATGCCGCCCATGGTCGCAGTGCTCTCGGCGTTGGGATCGACACCGATGATCATGGCGACCAGGTAACGCTCCTCGAGTTCCTTGACATAGGC
Organism: Pseudomonadota bacterium; assembly: GCA_023428425.1. Lineage (GTDB taxonomy): Bacteria > Pseudomonadota > Alphaproteobacteria > Rhizobiales > Devosiaceae > Devosia_A. Next base: position 5,791 of record JAEYYP010000025.1, on the reverse strand, counting down.
GAAGGAGGCGCGGGTAGCCTGCTGGGCGATGTTGTCGTTGGCGTTCAGCACGTCGCGGTCGTGACCGTGGTCGGTATAGGGCGGGACGTTCTGGTAGATGAACTGGCTCAGCGCATCGGGGAAGAAGATCTGCCCGGTCAGCACGGTCTTTTCGTCCAGGAATACCTTGAAGTGGATGTGCGTGGTCCGGCCGGCGTACCAACCGGGATAGATCGTCTCGAACTCGACGATGCCGTTGGCGTTCGCGAACAGCGTCCCGCGCAGGAAGGTCTGGCCGGTGGTATCGACGCCGCCCGTCTGGTTGGCGTAGCCCGAGTATAGCCCGACGGCATTGCAGTGCCAGATATCAACGCGGGCCCCCTCGATCGGCTTGCAGCTCGAATCCACCACCTGGAGGCGCACTGATGTGGCGACACCTTCCTGAGTGCCCTCGGTGATGTCGGCGCGTTCGAGCGCCGGATCGAAGTAGTAGGGGCCCTCGGTGACTTCGGGGGTGAGCACGCAGACGTCGGCGCCGGGCATCAGCGTCGTCTCGGCGGCGGTGGTCGCCGCAGTTTCCTGTGCGAAGGCGGTTCGGCTCATCAGCGCCCCGCCGGCAGCCGTGACGGCGACAAGTTTCAGGGCATTGCGGCGGCTCAAGCGGGTTTCAGTCACTTCGATCTCCTGTGGTTCGACAGATCCGATCTAGGTGCAGGCGCGACGAGGCACACATTACATCTCGGTGCGCCGGATTACGTTTTGGAAATGCCGGACCGGGGCAGGGGGAACGAAGATGGGCAGGGGCCGTTGGTCATGCATAACCAAGGAGGCCCGAATGGACGATCCGAAACGCTCGAACGCCCCGCAGCCCGCCGATATCCCGAGTGACGTTGCCCATGAGGAGCAACGCCAGCGCATCCTGCCGGAGGGCCAGATTCCCGGTCTGCCGGTGTTCAACGATCCGCTGCTGCAGCCGATGCCAAAACCGGCCCCGCGGGAAATCCCCCCGCTCGATTGAGACAAGAATCACGTCCACCGACGCGCCCGCGACCCTCGTCGCGGGCGTTTGGTTTTTTGGTCCAACCATCGGGAGATACGCGGCTACAGAAAAACTACATGAACGGAAGATAAACGCACAATTCCGGGAACGTTCAACGCGCACGCCGCATTGTCGCCTCCAAGATGAACACGAGGGCCACAGGGCCCCGACGCCCAAGGGAAGCAGAAATGGTCAAGGCCGCGCTGATTGCACTGTTCGTGATGTCGATGGGGACGCTGGGCCTCGCTGCGTCAGGCCTGCCGGTGAACGATACCGTCGCCGCCGAACTCCGCTGAGTTCACCCTCTCGCGAAGCGCCGGCCGTGCCGCCGGCGGGGGCCTTCGACGATGAACATCTCTCCAGATACTGCTGATCATCCTGTTCGCCGCCGCCCTGGCCGTGCTGGCGTTCGCTGCCGCGAGCATCGTCAGCCTGGGCTGAAGCTCAACTGAGCGGAATGCCCTTTTTCCCCTTGTCCGCCTGGTAGGTCGCAGAGAGGTCGTTGTAGACCGCGTTGAGGTTGTCGACGCGCTCCACCAGCCGCTCCTTCGACGAGCGATCCTGGCCGGCGATCATCTGCTGGATGTCGTGGGCGGTGAAGAAAGCATTCTTCCGGTTGTAAAGCGGCCGGTCCTCGGGGACGAAGCCGCGATCCGGGTCGGGAACGGCATACACCTCGCGCAGGATGCGGATGTCGTGCGGAATGCCAAAGGCGTCGCGCGTCTGCTCGTAGCTGAACAGGTAGTAGAAATTGTCGAAGCCCGACCACGTGATGCCGCTCAGGCAGAGCGAGCAGGGCTCGTGCGTGGCAAGGAAGAGGCAGTCCTTCGGGTCGGGGCGGTCGGCGGCGGGCAATTCGAAGAAGCGGCGGATGGCGTGCATCTCGCCATGCCAGATCGGGCTCTCGGTCTCGTTGTTGGTCTCGGCGATAACCACCGAAAGATCCGATTTCCTCAGGATCGCCGCGCCGAACAGCTTGTTGCCGCCGCCTACGCCGCCCTTGGTCCGGGCGACGATGTCGGTTTCGATGACGTCGAGCAGGCGAGAGATGAGGGCAGGGGTGTCCATGGGCGCTCCGAGTTCCCCTGGACGTTGGCGGAGCCTGCGGGCGGGGTCAAGGCGCGCCAGCTAGTAGCGCGACTTCTCCAGCACCGCCAGTTCGGCTCCCGCCACGTCGAGCAGGGTCAGCCGGCTGCCGTCCATGCGCCAGAAGCGCGTGCGGCCCAGCGCGTCGAAGAAGGCGGTTTCCTGCGCCGAGAGCGTGTCGTCGAGGCAGGCCATGCGCGTCGCGGCGACGGCGGACAGCGCCAGCGTCTGCTCGCCGACCTGGGCCTGCGCGAACCAGGAGTTGCAGCCGCCGCGACCGCCCGCCCGCATGTCCGAACCGATCGACAGCGACGACACCGAACCGCGAACCACCGGCGTCCCACCGATGCTGGTGGCGTTCCACGTGGCCCCGAGGATGGCGGGCGGCACAGGTGGCGCCACCGGATCGTCGGCAGGCGGCGTGTCCGCGCCGCCCTGGAAATTGACCACGATGACGATCGGCTCGGCCGGCGACAGCGGGTCGATGGCGTATGGCTCGACGTTGCGGAACCACACGCCGCCGTCGGCTCCGGCGATCTGCGCCACCAGAGCGTAGCTCCGGGCGCGGTCGAGCGCGTTGGTGTCGATGTTGAGGGTGAAGGTCAGGGGTACCTTGCCAGGCGTGGCGATCGCCGCGGTGGCGGCGAGCCCGGGCTTTTCAGGTTGCTCGAGGTCTATCAGCGCCACCGTCAGCGTACCAGCTTCCGGCAGCGCTATCCGCTCGCGATAGGTCACGTCACCCCTGAGCGTCACGCGCTCGGCCAGCGCCGGCCCGACCGCCAGCAGCAGCGCCGCGACCGCGACGACGAGATTGAGGATACGCATTGAAAGAGCCCTCCATTCCCAACGCCGTCAGCATGGCGCACGAATGTGGACGAAATACAACGATGGGCGGCAGTGTCAGTGCGGCCCGACGATGATCCACGGCTCGTCGAAGAAGTATTCCTCGAGGTTGTTGCCATCGCCACCGCGGTCGACGATCAGGAAATCGGTGACCTCGCCCAGTGGCGTGAGCACCCCGTGCCAGGTGTTCATCGCCATGTTGATGCCCTGGCCGGGCGAGCACATGAAGGCGCGCGGCGTGCCGGGGATGCCGCCCTCGTCCGGGCAGACGATCGACAGGAACGGGCGCTGCGCCAGCGGGTAGAACGCTTGGCTGCCGAGCGGGTGGCGCTCGACCATTTTCAGCGTCAGCGGCAGGGAATAGGGCTTGCCGCGGGCGATCGAGACCAGTGGGCGCGGGTGCACCCCACCGAGCTCTACCCGCGCGAGGTCGTGGTAGCGCTCGGTCATGCCACCGTTGATCGGGTAGTGGTTCGCCCCCTCGATCTCGATCACCTGGCCAAAGGGGGCGTAGGCCTCGCGGGTCAACGGCTCGATGGAGATGGCGCGGCTCATGTTCAAAGCCCCAGCTTCATGTGGCGGTTGACGTCCTTGTAGAGCAGGTAGCGAAAACGGCCGGGGCCGGCGTAACAGGCCTGCGGGCAGAAGGCGCGCAGCCACATGAAGTCGCCCGCCTCGACCTCGACCCAATCTCGGTTGAGGCGATAGACCGCCTTGCCTTCGAGCACATAGAGCCCGTGCTCCATGACGTGAGTCTCTTCGAAGGGAATGACCGCGCCGGGCTCCAGCGTCACGATGTTGACGTGCATGTCGTGGCGCACGTCGGTGGGGTCGACGAAACGGGTGGTGCCCCACGTCATATTGGTGTCGGGCATCCAGACGACAGGTTCGTCCTGCTCGTTGGCGACGAAGGCGGCCGGGACTTCGATGCCGTCGACGACCTCGTAGCGCTTGCGCACCCAGTGGAAGCGGGTGGGGACTTCGCCCTTGTTCGAGAGCGTCCAGGTGCAGCCGGGCGGCAGGTAGGCATAGCCGCCGGGGCGCAGGGTGTGCGGCTTGCCCTCGATGACGAGCGTGGCCAGACCCTCGACGACGAAGAGCACGCCTTCTGCCTCGGGGTTGGGTTCGGGGCGCTGGCTGCCGCCGCCGGGGAACACTTCCATCACGTACTGCGAGAACGTCTCGGAGAAGCCGGTCATCGGCCGGGCGATGACCCAGGCGCGCGTCTCGCTCCAGTGCGGCAGGTAGCTCGTCACGATATCGCGCATCACCCCATGCGGGATGAGGGCATAGGCCTCGGTGAAGACGGCGCGGCCGGTGTGGAGCGCGCTTTGCGGCGGCAACCCGGCGGGAGGGGAGGCGTAGGTGGAGGCCATGGGACTCGTGCGGAAAGCGGTGGTGCCCCCAGTGTTAGCGCGAAAACCATGGTCGGGGGTAGGGGGCGCAGGCGCGCGCGTCCTACCCCGCCAGGCCCTTCTCCAGTTGCAGCAGGCGATCCGCCGCGTAGGCGGCGTAGCTGCCGATCCAGCGTTCATGCAGGGCGGCGATGGGAATGGCGTTGAGGTGGTTCCAGCGCTCCCGTCCGTCCCTTCTGGACACAACGAGCCCGGCCTCCTCCAGCACCTTCAAGTGCTGCATCACGGTGCAGCGGTCCAGCTCGGGGAAAGCTTCGCAAAGGGTTCCCGTGGTCGCGGGGGTGTCCTTGAGGCGATCGAGCATGCGGCGACGGACACGGTTGCCCAGTGCCTTGAAAACCCTGTCTTCCTCGTCGTCGCTTGACATGTTATCTTTTTATAACATTTACTGCCGGCCGACAAGGAGGAATGGGACATGGACATCAGATCGAAAGTGTCGGGACGCATCTCTAAGCCGGTGCACGAGGTGTTCGAGGCGGTCGTCGATCCCGCAAAGCTATCGGGCTACTTCACGACCGGCGGGGCCAGGGGGCGGCTGCAAACGGGCGCCGTGGTGACCTGGGACTTCGCAGACTTTCCAGGCGCGTTTCCGGTAACGGTTGTCGAGGTGGTGCAGGACGCGCGCATCGTGCTGCGCTGGGGCTCCTCGGAGGGCGAGGGCGACAACACCGTGACCATGACCTTCGAAGGCCTGGAGGACGGGCGGACGCTCGTCACCATCACCGAAACGGGGTGGACCGAAACGCAGAAAGGCATCGACGGCGCCGTGGGGAATACCGAAGGCTGGGCCGGCATGCTGGCGGCGATGAAGGTGTACCTCGAACACGGCATCAACCTGCGCGAGGGCTTCTACAAGTAGGGATTCGTCAGGAATCGTTTAGGATTTCGGGCGCAGCATCGGCAGTATGAGCACGCGTCAAACTCCCGAGCATCATCCCCTGATCGATCCCGTCGCCATGGAACAGGCAGGCCGGCACTTTCGCGAGTGGCTGGACCGGTTGCTCGGCCATGGGCGCTCCGAAACCGAGCCCGATACGTCCATCGCCTGGGAAACGGGTGAACCGGACGACGAGGTACTGCCTCCGGCGCATTGAGGTCGTGACGTCGTCTTTGTAGTCATCGGCCGGACCATGGTCCTCGAATGGAAGCGGCGGAGATGGGGGCGGCGACTGAGCGCCGCCCGATTCTTCGGTCAGTTCCCGTCGTAAGCGGCCTGCAGGTCGGCGATCACCAGCTTGCGCATCTTGAACATGGCCTGCTGGGCGCGGGCCGCGCCTTCGGGGTTCTTCGGGTCCCAGACGAGGCTCATGGCGTTGTTGGGGACGATCTGCCAGCTCAGGCCATACTTGTCCTTCAGCCAGCCGCACATCGATTCCTCGCCGCCATCGGCGGTGAGCGCATTCCAGTAGCGGTCGATCTCGGCCTGGTC
>JAEYYP010000006.1 GCA_023428425.1 Pseudomonadota bacterium | reverse complement strand
ACCGCAGCGCGTCGCACTGCCGGTCGACGCGCGCCGCGTCGGTGGGCGACAGTTCCACCCCCTTGATCGACTTCGCCGCGGACGGCGTTACCAGCGCCGCTCCGATCATCAGCACCAGCATCAATCTGCGCATTTCAACCTCCGTCGAACCGGTTTTGACCTATCTCTTCGGATCGGCATGTTCAATCGCCGGACATGACAAAGGCGCGATGCCGGGCACCGCGCCTTTCAACTGCTTCGACGGATCGAAGCTTACATACCGAAGCTTACATGGCGCCGCCGAGATTGGCCGCCTTGCAGTCCTCGAGCGTGATGACATCGAGGTCGATCGTGGCGGTCGCCTGGTCGGCCTGGTTGGCGCCGTCAGCGTCGCTGGCAGCCGGGTCGGCCGTCTGCGGGGCCTCGGCCTCGTCGCTGTCCGAACCGCCGTCGACGTCGGTGTTGGTCACGCCGCCGGTGCTGTTGGTCTGTGCCGCGACGAGAGCCGCGCACTGGGCCTCGACCTTCGGCAGGTCCTCGGCCGACACGGACTGGCCGCCGACCATCGTCTGGGCCATCGCACCGGTCGAGAGCAGCATCGCCGCGCCAAGCGCAAGGGACGAAATCATCGAAAGCTTCATGGTGTTCACTCCTATCGTTTTTGGTCTCATTGAGGCCGGGAGGGTTGGCCTGCTTTCCGAACGATGGGGGTGGGTCATGGTTGCCGCCGCAACAAATCGTGACCGCAGGAACCTTAGCAAAAAGGTAATGCCGCGGCGCGGTTTTGCCGGCGAAGACGGCCCCGGGAACGCCCCGGGGCGAAGGGTTTTCTAGAGTGCCGCCTTTACCCGCTCACGCGCGGCGTGAAGGATGGGCTCGGTGTAGCCCGAGGGCTGGGTTGCCCCATCGAGCGCCAGGGCCAGCGCCGCCCCGTAGGCAACGGACGTCTCGAAGTGTCCCGCCATCGACCGGTAGAGCGGATCGCCGGCGTTCTGGCCATCGACCACCGCGGCCATCTTCTCGAACGCGGCGCGAACTTCGGCATCGCTGACCACGCCATGTTTCAGCCAGTTAGCCACCGCCTGCGAGGAGATGCGGCAGGTCGCGCGGTCCTCCATCAGACCGACATTGTTGATATCGGGCACTTTTGAACAGCCGACGCCCTGGTCCACCCAGCGCACGACGTAGCCGAGGATGCCCTGCGCATTGTTGTCGAGCTCGCGCAGGATCGCCGCGCGATCGAGCGTCGCGGGGTCGAGCACCGGCATCGAAAACAGCGCGTCGAGGCCCGGCGTCGGCTGGTTGTGGCGGCGCTTTTGCGCCTCGAACACGTCGATCTGGTGGTAGTGGAGCGCGTGGAGCGTCGCGGCGGTCGGCGACGGCACCCAGGCGGTGTTGGCGCCGGAGTTCGGGTGCGCCGACTTGGATGCGAGCATGGCCGCCATGTCATCGGGCCGGGCCCACATGCCCTTGCCGATCTGCGCGCGGCCGGAAAAGCCCGCGGCGAGGCCGATCAGCACGTTGCGATCCTCGTACGAGGCGATCCAGCGTTCGGCCTTCACGTCATCCTTGCGCAGCACGGGGCCTGCCAGCATCGAGGTGTGGATTTCGTCGCCGGTGCGATCGAGGAAGCCGGTGTTGATGAAGAACACGCGGGCGCGGGCGGCGTAGATGGCTGCCTTGAGGTTGGCGGACGTGCGGCGCTCCTCGTCCATGATGCCGATCTTGATACGGTTGGCCTCCAGCCCCAGCATTTTCTCGACGGCGCCGAAAACCTCGCAGGCGAAGGCGACTTCGTCGGGCCCATGCATCTTGGGCTTCACGATGTAGATGGCGCCGGTGGTCGAGTTCACCTTGTCGCTGAGCGCGCAGAGCACGGTGACGGCAGCATCCATCAGGCCTTCGCCGATGGCGTTGCCCTCGGCATCGAGTACCGCTTTCGTCGTCATCAGGTGGCCGACATTGCGAACGAGCAGCAGCGCCCTGCCCTTGAGCGTCAGCGGCTGGCCGTGGATATCCTTGTAGGTGCGGTCGGCATTGAGCTTGCGCGTGACGGTCTTGCCGCCCTTCTCGAAGGTGTCCTCGAGCGTGCCGTTCATCAGCCCGAGCCAGTTGCGATAGACGCCGACCTTGTCCTCGGCATCGACGGCCGCGACGGAGTCCTCGCAGTCCTGGATGGTGGTGAGGGCGGACTCGACAATGACATCGCTGAGGCCGGCTGGGTGAGTCGCACCGATCGGGCTCGACGGGTCGATGACGAGGATAATGTGGAGGCCGTGGTGCTTCAGCACCAGCTCGCCTCGCTCCTCGGTGCCGCCATAGCCGGCGAAGGCCGCCGGGTCCTTGAGACCAACCCGGCCGGCGGCCGTATCGGCGACGAAGAGGCGCGTGTCGCCCTCTTTCACCACGTGGTAGCCGGTGACGTCTCCGTGGCTACCCGAAGCCAGCGGGACGGCGCTGTCGAGGAACTCGGCGGCGCGGGCGACGACGGCCGCGGCGCGGGCCGGGTTGAGGCCCTTGCCGGGGGCGAGGTCGCCGTCTCGCGCAATCACGTCGGTGCCATAGAGCGCGTCGTAGAGGCTGCCCCAGCGGGCGTTGGCGGCGTTGAGTGCGTAGCGGGCGTTGCTCACCGGCACGACGAGCTGCGGGCCGCAGATCGAGCTGATCTCGGGGTCGAGGCCAGTGGTTTCGATGGTGAAATCGGCGGGCTCGGGCACGAGGTAGCCGATCTCGCGCAGGAAGGTTTCGTAGCCGGCTGGGTTGGCGCTGACCGGACCGTTGGCCTGGTGCCACTCGTCGATCTGGTGCTGGAGCTTGTCGCGCAGGGCGAGCATCGCCCGGTTCTTCGGCGCGAAGTCGCGGACCAGCCCGGCCAAGCCGTCCCAGAATTGCGCCGGCGTGACGCTGGTACCGGGGATGGCCTCCTGCTCGACGAAATCCACCAGCAGCTGATCGACCTTCAGGCCGGACTTTTCGACGTAAGCCATGTGCAAATCCCTCAGGCGGCGAGTTTCGATTTCTGCGGCTCGCCCATCACGTAGGTCTCGACGATGGCGCGATCGTCGCCGCAGGTTTGCAGCAGGAACAGCTCCTGCTCCAGCGTATCCACGGTTTCCATACGCAGTTTCATCTGTGGTGTCGCCCCGGAATTAAGGACGACGATGTCGGCTTCCTTGCCCGCTTCGAGCGTGCCGATGCGATGGTCGAGGCTCATCGCCCGGGCGTTGCCGAGGGTCATGTGGTAGAAGGAGCGGAAGGGCGTGAGGCGCTGGCCGCGCAGCTGCATCACCTTGTAGCCCTCGTCCATGGTCCGCAGCATCGAGTACGAACTGCCACCGCCCACGTCGGTCGCGGTAGCGATGCGCACGCCGTGCTGGTGCTGGCGCTCGTAGTCGAACAGGCCCGAGCCGATGAAGAGGTTCGAGGTCGGGCAGAACACCGCCACCGACTGCGTCTCGGCAATCACCTCGGTTTCGCGGTGCGAGAGGTGGATGCAGTGACCGAGCAAGGTCTTCGGGCCGAGCAGGTGGAACTTCTCGTAGATGCCGACATAGTCGCCGTAGTTCGGATAGAGCTCGTTGGCGAAGGCGATCTCGGCGAGGTTCTCCGATACGTGGGTCTGGATGTGGAGGTCGGGGAACTCGCGGGCCAGAGCCTCGGCCATCGCCATCTGCTCATGGGTCGAGGTGATGGCGAAACGCGGGGTGATGGCGTAGTGCGCCCTGCCCTTGCCGTGCCACTTGGCGATGCCGGCCTTGGTGTCGTCGTAGCCCGATTGCGGCGTGTCGCGGAGGCCCGGCGGGGCGTTGCGATCCATCATCACCTTGCCGCCGACCATCAGCATGTTGCGCTTCTCGGCCTCGCCGAAGAAGGCATCGACCGATTCCGGGTGCACCGAGCAATAGGCGGCGGCAGTGGTGGTGCCGTGTCGGACCAGCTCGTCGAAGAAGCGTGAGGCGATGCGGGTGGCGTGGTCGAGATCGCCGAACTTCTGCTCCTCGACGAACGTGTAGGTGTTGAGCCATTCGAGCAGCGCCCCGGCATAGGCGCCGATCACCTGCATCTGCGGGAAGTGGATATGCGGATCGATGAAGCCGGCCATGATCAGGTTCGGCCGGTGGTCGATGATTTCGGCGTCGGGGGCATGCGCCCCTTCAAAGGGGCCGACGCGGACGATGATGCCGTTCTCGATCTCCACCGCGCCATCCTCGATGTGGCGGTAGGAGGCGTGGTCGTCGCGGGCTTGCGGCTCGCTAACGAAGGTCAGCACCCGGCCGCGCAGGATGCGCCGGCTCAATTTGATCCGTCCCGGAACCACGCGACCAGCAGAGCCCGCTCGTCTGGCGTCATCTCGGTGACGTTGCCCGGCGGCATGGCGTGGCTGTAGCCGGCCTGGAGCGCCACCTGCTCGCCGTGGTTGGCGACGGCGGTGGGATTGTCGAGGATGACGTTTTTGGGCGGTTGCAAGATGCCCATGAAGTCGGGCTCGGCCGTGTGGCACATCGAGCAGCGCGAGATCACGGTGTTCGACGCTTCCTCGAAATGCGGCGACTGCATCAAGAGGCTCGCCTGCGGCGAGGGCATGGTCTCCGCCCCGGTCGGCAGCTTCGGGCCGCTCGACAGCCAGGCGCAGAGTACGAAGATCACCACCACCAGCGGCCAGACCCAGTGCGGGTTGCCCTTGCGGCCGTGGCGGGAGTTGAAGAAGTGCCGGATCAGCACGCCTTCGAGGAAGATCAGCGAGGCGATCACCCAGTTCCACTCGGTGGCGAAGGCCAGCGGGTAGTGGCTCGACAGCATGAAGAAGATGACGGGCAGCGTCAGGTAGTTGTTGTGGAGGCTGCGCTGCTTGGCGATCTTGCCGTACTTGGCGTCGGGTGTCTTGCCAGCCTTGAGGTCGGCGACGACGATCTTCTGGTTGGGGATGATGATCATCGCGACGTTGGCCGCCATGATGGTCGCGGTGAAGGCGCCCATGTGCAGCATCGCGGCGCGGCCGGTGAAGAGCTGCGTGTAGATCCAGCTCATCGCCACCAGCACGGCGAACAGCACCACCATCAAACCCGTGGTCGAATTGCCGATCGGCGACTTGCAGAGTGTGTCGTAGATCAGCCAGCCCAGCACGATCGAGCCCATCGAGAGCAGGATGGCCGCCCAGGCGGGGATGTCCAGCACGTGCCGGTCGATGAGGAACAGGTCGGCGCCGAAATAGTAGACGACGGCGAGCAGCGCAGCGCCGCTCAGCCAGGTCGCGTAGCTTTCCCACTTGAACCAGGTCAGGTGCTCGGGGAGGAAGTCCGGCGCCACGAGGTATTTCTGGATGTGGTAGAAGCCGCCACCATGCACCTGCCACTCCTCGCCATGCGCGAGCGGCGGCAGGCTCGGCGTCTTGCGGAGGCCCAGGTCGAGCGCGATGAAGTAGAAGCTCGAGCCGATCCAGGCGATGGCGGTGATCACGTGCGTCCAGCGCACCGCGAACGAGAGCCATTCCCAGAAGATTGCATAGTCGGTCATTGGGCTGCCCCCGCAGTCTGCGTAATTTCTGTGCCTCGCACGAACCAGTCCATGCGTGCCAGCTCATCCGGCCCCAATGTGTCACCCTCGGCGACGCGCAATACGCCCGTTTGATCGTGGATTGGACCGGCGAAAATGTCGAACGAGCCATCCGCGTAGCCGACACTGACGCGCCTGGCCTCGACGGCGACATCGTTCGGTATGGCGGCATTGAACGGTGCGAGGCCCAACGCCCCCTCGGCAAATCCGACCGAGGTGCCGGCACTCGTCCAGGTGCCGTCGAGCAGCGCCCGGGTGCGCGCGACGTAGTATCCGCCCCACAGGCTTTCGACAGCGGTGAGTTGCGCCTCCGGCGCGTAGTCGGACAGGTCGACGCCCTGGCCGAAGCCATGCAGGCCCAATCGTTCCAGCGCCTGCAGGGCGGCTGGACTGTCGGTTTCGGTAGCGACGATATCGGCCCCCTGCCCGGCCAGCACGTCGATCGCCGCCGCCTCCGACGGAGGGTCGAACCAGGCGTCGATGAAGGCGACGCTCATCCGCGTGTCCGGCCGATGGCGCTGCGCCGCGAGCAGGAAGGCATTGGCACTGCTCACCACCTGCGGCAGGCGGTAGGAGGCGAGGTAGCCGAGCCGGCCGCTGCGGCTCATCATGCCGGCAATGCTGCCCAAGACCGCTCGCCCCTCGTGCGGGCGCAGATCGTAGGTTGCGACATTGTCTGTCCGCACACTGCCGCCACACACCTCGAAACTGACCATTGGAAACTCGTCCGCGACTTTCAGCACCTGCTGCTCGTAGCCGCTCGAGGCGGCGAAGATCAGCCGGTAGCCCTGCTGCGCCAGGTCGCGGATCATTGGAATGGCGGAGGAATCCTCGCTGGTATTGGGGACGGCGATCGCCTCGACCCGGTCGCCCAGTTCCGCCGCAACTGCGGCCCGACCGCGTTCATGCGCCAGCGCCCAGCCGTAGTCGCCGATCGGGCCGGGCAACACAAAGGCCACGCGCAACGGTTGCTGGGCCAAGGCCGGACGACCCAGCAGCGGCACTGTCGCAGCGGCGAGGCCCGCGCCGAGCAGCGTCCGGCGATTGAGAACGTCCATCGGGCCCTCCCGCCACGCGCGGTCCGGGGCGAGCAAGAGCCCGCCCCGGACC
>JAEYYP010000456.1 GCA_023428425.1 Pseudomonadota bacterium | reverse complement strand
AACCAGCGGTGCTCCCACCGGCCATGACGACGATATCTACTAATGCGCAGCCGACTTTCTTGAGTTCCGAGGGGTGATGCGCGGCCGGATGAAGAGCTCGTCGCCACCAACTCGGCACGGCAGGCGGAACAGAAGGTCCGCCGGGCGTCGCAGGCCTACCTCAAGCCGGCCACCGCCGTCGGCCAGGATTGGTCCGAGTTCTATCGCAGCGCTTCCGTGACCAGCGCTCTGGCGTGGAGGTCGGTCGTGTCATAGGTCGGCAGCGGACTGACGCTGTCGTCGATCAGCATGCCGATCTCGGTGCAGCCGAGGATCACCGCTTCGGCGCCACGCGCCTTGAGCCGGGCGATGGCGTCGACATAGATGCGCCGCGACTCCTCGCGCACAATGCCGAGGCACAGCTCCTCGTAAATGATGCCGTTGAGGTTGGTGATGCCCACATCCGGCACCAGCACCTCGAGCCCGCGCGCCTCCAGCCCCTCGATGTAGAAGCGCTTCTCCATGGTGAAGCGGGTGCCGAGCAGCCCCACCTTGCCGACCCCGTCGGCCAGCAGCGCGTCTGCCGTGGGCGCCGCGATGTGCACGAAGGGCACGCCCAGCGCCGCGACGATCTGCGGCGCGCAGATATGCATGGTGTTGGTGGCGAGACCGACAAGTCCCGCCCCCTGCGCCTCGAGCGACGCGGCTATGCCGGTCAGCATGCGCCCGGCACCCTCCCAGTCGCCGCCCCGCTGCATCGCCTCGATCGGCGCGAAATCGACCGAGTGGACAATCACCGGAGCCGAGTGCAGGCCGCCGAGCCGCGCGGCGGTTTCGCGGTTGAGGATGGCGTAGTAGTGCGCGGTCGATTCCCAGCTCATGCCGCCGATGAGGCCGATGGTCTTCATGGTCAGCCCCTGATCCGCGCCGGTATGTCCCGGAACGCGGCGACGATCTTCACATAGGCGTCGCGCTTGAAGGGCACGATCAGGTCGGGCAGGGCCTCTAGCTGTTCCCAGCGCCAGCGGTCGAATTCGGCGGGGTGCGCCCCGCCACCCGGCTCGGTGACGTTGATCTCGTTCTCCTCGCCCAGGAAGCGGAAGGCGAACCAGCGCTGGCGCTGGCCGCGATACTTGCCCTTCAGCGCGATGCCGAGCGCTTCGTCGGGCAGGTCGTAGTAGATCCACTCCGGTGCCTCCGCGATCAGTTCGACCGAGCGGATCGAGGTTTCCTCGAACAGTTCGCGATGGGCCGTGGCGAGGGGGGCTTCGCCCTTGTCGATACCGCCTTGCGGCATCTGCCAGGGCGCGCCGTACTCGGAGCTGTCCTCGGGGTCGTCCTCGGGCTTGCGGCGGCCGATGAACACGAGGCCCTCGGCATTGAAGATGGCGGTGCCCACGCAGTCGCGGTAGGGCAGGGTTTCGCGGTCAACCATCGGTCTTTTCCATCAGGACACTGGCGGGGACGATCTCTATCCCCTTGTCCTCGAGGCCGCGAGCCCATTCGGTGATGACTTCGATCGATACGGGCAGGGCCGAAACGATGCCGATGGCGGAGCCGTTGCGGCGAGCCTTGTCTTCCAGTGACTGCAACTGCGCCAGGATGGCGCTGCGCGAGGGGTTGGTGTCGACCATGGCGTCCACCCGGGCGAACGGCACGCGGTTGGCGCGGGCCAGTTGCGGGGCGAGCGAGCGGTTGGACGAGCCGTCGTCGAGGTAACCGAGGCCGCGTGCGCCCAGCTCCTCCATCACCGGGCCGAAATCGGCGCCCGAGGCAGTGAAGCGCGCGCCCATGTTGTTGAGCACGCCGACATAGCCGCCGAACCGGCTCATCACCTGGAACAGCTTGTTGAGGTTGTCTCGCGGCGCCTGGCCGGTCAGCAGGGTCTCGGGGCCGGGGTCGTTGTCGGGGTAGTCGAACGGTTCGAGCGGCACTTCGAGCAGCACCTCGTGGCCGCTGGTTCGGGCGCTGGCGACGCTGCGCTGCAGCCCCTTGCCGTAGGGGGCGAACGCCAGGGTTACCTCGGCCGGTAGCTTCTCGATCGCTTCGAGCGTGCCATTCGGATTGATGCCGAGCCCGGATACGACGACGGCGATCATGGGCTTGCCATCGGCGCCGGCAATGTTGCCCGCGCCTTGCGAGTAGGCGTCGAAAGGCGTCACCCCGGTCGAGGAAATGCGCGGGATCGGGCCGAACTCGGTCTCTTCCACCAGGTCGGGAGCAATACCGGCAGGGTCGGCGAGGGCCACGTCCATCGCGGTGTTGGAGTGCCCCTCTGCCTCGGGGATGGCGATCATTTCGGGATCGGCGGTGATGGTCGCGCCCAGATGTGCGCCGTCCGACACGGCGCCGGCAACCGGATTGGCATTGACTGTCGAGTTGATGCCGACGGTGGCCGATGGCCGCCCGCCATCCGGCGTGTCGACCAGCAGCACCGTGGCCACAACGCCGATGCCAATGGCTCCGAGCAGGCCGAACGCGGTGCGCGCAATCGGCAGCCGCAGCGGCGCTCGGCCTTCCTTGGCTTTTTCCTGCCGCACGCGGCGGCGGCTGAGCGGCGCACTGAGATCGGTCATGCCGGAAACCCGAAAAGCAACGGGGCGGCGAATCGGCCGCCCCGCAGGGAATCACTCTCGCGCCATAGGCGGTAACGAAGCGTTAACTGGCAGCGCTGTCGGTCTTGGGCGGGAAGGCCGGGTTGGTCTCCTCGCCGTTGATGAGCTTCAGCGCATACTGCAGCTGGTTGTCCTTCTCGGCTTCAGCCGGCACGTAGACCGACGAGCCTACGGTGGCGTTTTCCTCGGTGCCGCCGCCGATCTGGCCGGGCAGTTCCACTTCGCCGAGGATCTCGTCCCGGCCCTTGAACTCCTCGGGCACGTCCTGGAGGATCGTGATGTCGGGCTGGATGCCGGAGGCCTGGATCGAGCGGTTGTTCGGCGTGTAATACCGAGCCGTGGTCAGCCGCATGGCGCCGTTGGGTCCCAGCGAGATTATCGACTGCACCGAACCCTTGCCGAAGGAGCGCGTGCCGACGAGGGTCGCGCGCTTGTGATCCTGCAGCGCGCCGGCGACGATCTCGGAGGCCGACGCGGTCCCGCCGTCGACGAGCACGACCATCGGCACCTTCTTCACGCCGGCCGGCAGCTCCTTGAGATAGTCGTCGCCGCGGCCG
>JAEYYP010000358.1 GCA_023428425.1 Pseudomonadota bacterium | reverse complement strand
ACCTGACCTTTCGAGCGGGCGGTTTCATGCTGCTGACCGCGCCTCCCTATGAACGCGACTTCTCGCAGCTCGAGATCGATGCGGAGCACGAGCTGACCTGGCGCATTTCGGGTTGGTCGGGGCTGAGATCAGGGACCACAGAGCGCACGTCACGCGCTTACTCATTTGCGGGGCGACCGGAGGACCGTGGCCGTCTGGTTCACAATATCCGCCTGGCAGTGCCGCCTGCAGGGCGCGAAGCGGAGATCCCACCGGGCATCGTCTCGTCGTACCTCTTCGGGCTGAAACTGGGCGATAGCATCGACGTGTCCGGCCCGTATGGAGAATTCCACGTCCAACCGACTCAACGCGAGATGGTCTTCGTCGGCGGCGGTGTCGGTATGGCACCGCTTCGCGCTATGATCCATGAGCAACTTGCGCGCGGCACAAGCCGCAAGATGTCGTATTTCTACGGTGCCCGGTCGGTAGCCGATCTTTTTTATGTTGAAGAATTCGAGGCCCTCGCTGCGCAGCACGAGAACTTCGACTGGACGGTGGCCCTTTCAGACCCCGCGCCGGGCGACCGCTGGCGGGGCGCAACCGGCTTTATTCACGAGGTCCTGCGGAGGGCGATGCGTGACCATCCGGCACCTGACGAATGTGAATATTATCTCTGCGGACCGCCGGTGATGATCTCTGCCGTGCTCTCCACGCTCGACGATCTGGGCGTGGAGCCGCAATCTATCTTCAACGACGATTTCGGGAGCTGAGGACATGAACAAGTTCCATCTCACTCGGCGTCAGGTCATCGCAGGCGGCCTTGCAGCGGCAACGGCACTTGCCTTTCCGGCGCTCGCCCGCTCCGCATCTCCGGCTTTGGCAATCGGCGGCCCGGCCTTCGGCACCTCCTGGAAGGCCGTGTTGAGTGCCGCGGCCAACGCAGGCGTGCTTCAGACGGCCCTGCAGGAGACGCTTGCGCGGATCGACCGGCTGATGTCGCCATGGCGCCGCGACAGCGCCATCACAGCATTCAACGAGAGGCGAAGCCGGGACTGGCAGCCGATCGACAGCGAAATTGCGACGGTCGTTCGGGCGGCACTGTCGGTTCGGGGCGCCAGCGAGAGAGCATTCGACATCGCCGTCGGACCGCATGTAGGACGCTGGGGCTTCGGTCCAATTGCGGCAGCAGCGGTTCCCCAAGACGCCGAGATTCTGGCTTCGGATTCTGCCCTTTGCAAATCTCACCCTGAAGTGACCGTCGACCTCTGCGGGATTGCCAAGGGTTATGCGCTTGACCAGATGGTGAGTGTGCTGCGTGAACACGGCGAGGAGAATTTTATCGTCGACCTGGGCGGAGAAGTCGCTGCGCTTGGACATCATCCGAACGGGCGTTCATGGCAGATTGCGGTGGTGGATCACCGCCACGGCCATGTCCGTTCGGCCGAAATCATTGCCCTCGCTGGGCGGGCAATCGCTACGTCGGGCGACAAGGTCAACGGCTATACGCTTGGCGGAAGGCGCTACAGCCACATTATCGATCCGACCACAGAGGAACCCGTAGAGGGGGCCGCTGCATCGGTCTCCGTCATCGCCGACAACGCCATGCTGGCCGACGGATGGGCAACTGCGCTCGTGTCCGCGGGCGTCAAAGGCCCTGCGCTGGCCCAGCGAAATGGGCTGGACGCGCTTTTCCTTTTCAACGAGGAAGCGAGCCTTCGACGTGTCGCAGTCGGTCGCTTTGATGAGCACTTGGCCTGAGGAGGAACGGACATGGAGCTTGTCATCGCGCCGCTGATAGTCATTCTGGCAACAGGCGGTCTTGCCCTGGGACTGATGGTTCGTGGCCGCGTACTTCAGACCTCCTGCGGGGGGATGGCCTGCCTACCTGACGATGCGCGTTGTGCGGGATGCCCGAAGCGGACTCAGCAGGTGGACGGCGATGACTGACGTTATCGCCAGTGTCATGCGAACGGATTATCTGACGCTCGATACCGAGATGCCGATCCGTCAGGCCGCCGGGCTGCTGCACGCCAACGGCCAGGAAGCAGCACCGGTCGTGGACGCGTCAGGGGCTCTTGTGGGAATTCTGACGCAAAAGGACTGCTTCCGCCCAGCCATGATGGCGAGTTACTACCGGCAATGGCGGGGCACCGTAGGCGATCAGATGAGCCGCCCTGTTAAGACCATCGAGGCTGAAGCAGACATCGTCGCCGCCGCCGAGATGTTTCTCTCAGAGCCGCACCGAACCTTTCCTGTGCTTCGATCAGGACAGATGATCGGGTTGTTGCGCCGCGAGGATGTTCTCGGCCGCTTGCTCGATCTGGGTTAGCCGAAGAAGAACAGGATCGAGCCAGCGCTCCATCAGATCAAGTGATCCGATTAACATCCCAACCCTGCGTTCCGGATGGCGCTCCTGATCATTGGGCTGTCCCTAAAGTCAAAGATGCCCTGACTTAGTAGGGTGTCGATACAAGCACCGGCGTGTCAGGATGTCGTGTCGATATGCATTCGACAAACGCTTCACCAGCTGCATCGGAAATTTGCATGGAGGGGCTTCAGTCGCCAACGTCTACGGCCGACGGAGGTACGACGACGCCTTTCGATATGAAGCTGACGAATGAGTTTAATTTTTCCATCTCGCCATGGCCCCGGTTCGTCGGTTACCCGACATCCGCACCGAAGGCACCTGGATTATTGGCAAATACCTGCGCTCACTCAAATAGCTATTTCAGTTTCACTGCCTGTGATGACGGTGAGGACATGCCAGAGCCCAGCGCGAGCGTTGGCTCTAAAAGCTTGCGGCACAAGCAGAGTGACGATCTCTCAGCCGCAACGTGTTCAAGTGCGTTAGACTTGCACGAGTTCACCCGTCGCAACGACGGCAATTCCCGCTGCGTTGGCTTCGTCCGTATCGATGTGCACTTCCGTGAACGCATTGTCATCCACGCGCACGAGGGTCCGTCCGAAGGTAAGGGCGCGATCGTGGTCACCGACGCGAACGTCGACGTACTCGCCGTCTTCAATGCCGAGACGCTTTGCGTCGACGGGGTTGGTGTGGATGTGCCTGGCCGCGATGATAAGGCCGTCCGTGGTGAAGCTTCCGGAGGGTCCCTCGATCGTGACCTGCGGGGTAGCCTCGAGCTTTCCGCTATCGCGAACGGGCACCTCGATCCCGAGCGCGAAGCTGTCGGTGCGCGACACTTCAATCTGCGTGCGATGGCGCAGCGGTCCGAGTATGGCGACACGCTCGAGTCGGCCCTTAGGCCCAACGAGCGTCACCCTTTCCCTTGCCGCCCAATGGCCCGGCTGTCGCAATGGTGTTGCCTGGTCGAGCACATAGCCTTTGCCGAACAGCTCATCGACGGCCTCGCGTGAGAGGTGGACGTGCCTGGCCGAAACGGCAATCGGCAGGCGCAACTGCCTCTCGGCCTGACCGGCGGCGAGCGCCGCAGCCGTCTCGCGGGCGATCATGAGTTGCTCGGCCGTCTCTGTTACGAAGACGCGCGCACGCGAACCGTAAGCCTGGATCTGCGGCGCCGCGCGATCTGATAGGTTCACGGCCATGTTGAGGTCGTGGTCAAGCTGCAAACCCATGAAGTCCAGCCCGTCGCAGATGCGCCGGCGCATAGAGGGGGAATTTTCGCCGATACCACCGGTGAAAACGATCGCGTCCAGCCCTCCCATGGCTGCCGCATATGCGCCGACATATTTTTTGGCGCGGTAGGCGTAAATCTCGATCGCGAGTTGGGCTTTGGTGTCTCCCTCTGCTGCCCGATCCTCAAGGTTGCGCATATCGGACGAGCCGGCCAGCCCTTTCAGCCCGCTCTCATCGTAGAGCGCGTCCTCGATCTCCTGCACAGAAAGCCCCAGCTCGCGCGACAGGAACCCGAACACGCCGGGATCTACGTCTCCAGAACGGGTTCCCATCACCAATCCCTCGAGCGGTGTCATGCCCATCGAACTGTCCATGCTGTGCCCACGATTGACAGCACAGACGCTGGCCCCGTTTCCAAGATGGATGCTTACCAGTTGGAGATCGGAAAGTGGTCGCCCGATTTCGTTCGCGGCCCTCTCGGCGACGTATTTGTGAGAGGTTCCGTGGAACCCATAACGGCGAAGGCCAGCCTCTCGCCATCTGGCGGGCACCGCGTAGGTTGTCACGAAGGCGGGATTGCTGAGGTGGAAGGCTGTGTCGAAGACCGCCACTTGCGGTATGTCCGGCCACAAGCTGCGGCACAGTTCGACCGCCTTGAGATTCGCCGGGATGTGCAGCGGGGCCAGCGAGGTTAGCGCCTCGATCGCCTCGACCGTTTCATCATTCACCAGTGTCGGCGAGGAAAATTTGGCACCACCATGGACTATCCTATGGCCGACGGCGTCGAATGCGTTGACGCCGAACCGCTTTAGCATCTCCGGAACGCCTTTCAGCGCCTCGCCTGGACTATCAAAGCTGGCCGTGCCGCGCTCGTCGGCGTCGCCTTGGCGTAAGCGATATTCGCATTCTCCGTCCCGAAAGCGCTCGTAAGAACCTCTGAGCACTTCATGGGTCTCTGTCGCCACGCTGAAGACGCCGAACTTGAGGCTGGAGCTGCCGGCATTGAAGACGAGTATCTGCATACCGCGTTCCTGTGTCGTTGGTGGTTTCATGGAAATCTGATCCGTGTGCCAGCCAATGATAGCCCGCCAACCTGATCTTGTTGTATGATAGACCGGTCACCTAAAGTAGGCGCGCCAATACCTGCCCGGCAAGGAAATCCGCGAACAAGTCCATGACAAAGGCAAGTTCTTGTATGCCGCTCAGATAAGGACGTGGCGCAATCTGGATGCCGACGTAGTGAACGAGGTCACAGCCGGGACAGGGCCCAGAGCGGTCGGCACGACGTAATGCCTGAAGCTAGCGGCGGCGCCCGGATCTTGTGCACTTAACCAAATAGCCGTCTCCCGCCATGGCAGCGACCTCCGGTGCAGCTCCAGGGTGAGAGGTTACATCGAGACCAGGAGAAGAAGTGAGCAAACTGTTTAATCTTGATCGCTCGATGATAATGACAGGCCTCACCGTTCTGGGAATGTTGTTGGCCACACTCGCGTTGTGGCCGCTTCAAGGCGCAGCCTCGGCTTCTTTGTCGCTCGCCGGTTTGTCACTGGTCTATCTTGCTGGAGGCCTCCCGGCCGCTTTGCGGGCGGCTGGCACCTTGTGGGATGAGCGTATACTCGACATCGACCTTCTGATGGTGGTTGCGGCCGTCGCGGCTGCGGCGGTCGGCGCCCCC
>JAEYYP010000326.1 GCA_023428425.1 Pseudomonadota bacterium | reverse complement strand
GAGAATGGATCGCTCACGCGATGCTGAGTCACGCAGAGTACTGTATTTCTGCCCCGCACACCCAACGAGTTGTTGGGATATGAACCGGAACGAGGTTGTCCTGTGATGCTGCCCAAGCTGTGGGTGGACGAAAATCGCCTCCGGCTTGCGGCCGGAGGCGTGGCTGGGACGAGATACGAGAGCCAGCAAGTCGTGGGTTGACGAATGCGCCTAAGCCTTACTTCATCGATGCCGCTGGTGCGTCTCCAAGTTTGATACTCAGCCTGGCAAAGACCGTATGCATCGCGTCGGGATCGACTTTCATTGCGTAGTTCGCATCGAAATCCAAGTCGGCGAATTCACCGACGGCCGTTCCCTTATGCGTTTTGCTGCCGAGGTCGACGTAATTGTATTCGACGCCGAGGATCAGGTTCGGGCGAACCATGAATTCGAGACCGCCGCCAATGGTCCAGCCGTGGTGCCGCTCACTTGTTTTACCAGAAATGCTGTAGTCTTCACTTCCGCAAACAAAGATGCAGGCGCCCAGCTCTCCCGCGAGTTGCGTGTGCGTTCCGATTTCGGCGCCAGCGTATCCGCCTTTGGCGTAGACCAACCACTGGTTCCAGGCAAAGCCTACGCGCCCCGTGAGCAAAAGGAGATGCCGCATATCAGCGGTGATGTGCTCGTCGCCGGAGCCGAATGCTCCGAAAGCGAATGGAGGTCTGCCGGATACTGCTCGGAACTCAAAAGAGTCGCTGGCCGTGTCGTTGACGTCGCCCGCCGACAGCGATGCTTCGAGGCCGAAGACAAAGTGGCCGATCTGCCGTTGAACGCCAACATGGCCACCCGCGAGCCAGCCTTCGAGTTCGTGGGTTGTGCCCTTGCCCATCCCCTTCAAATGGAAGTTCTCGAATTCCGTATCCTGGTCGAAACTCGTCCAGCCAGCGTGCACGCCGACGTAAACGCCGGACCAATCGTAGACGATTTCTGGAGGAGGAAGATCTTTGAGGCTACCGCCCGCTTGTGCCGCGCCAGAAACGGCGACCGTGGCTGCAACGGATAAGGCCAACAGCATTCCCGTACGCATAACCCACACTCCATACACGCCACAAAAACAACACAACTAACCAAACACTAATCATATGACGTACACGAATTGGTTGCGCGCCAGCCACACCGCACCAAGAGAGTGTGCAGCGTGCTGAAAGTGTGGGAGTTTTTCGCGTATTGGCGGACGGAGGCGTGCTGTAGCTTACACCGTTACGGCTTTACGAGCTTGGCGTAGCCTTCCACGACAGCTTCATCGAGAAGCGCCTTGTATCCTGCGAACGCAACATCCGTCGTGTTGATTTCTCCAAGTGCCACGTCGCGAAAATCGTCGGTCTTACGATAAATGATCGGGGCGCTGACGGGCACCAGCATGGCGCGCTGCTTGTTGAGCGTGGTGATCAGTCCACGCATTTGACCGAGGCGATCGCGCTGCGAAACCACGATCATCCGCATTGCGCCTTTTGTCAGCGAGACGAGATGGAGAAACATCGAGGCTGGCGGCACATAGAGGCGGCCGCGATGGGCATAGGGCGCATCGGGGCGATCATGTTCCTCGAACAGGAGGCTTGGCCAGTCGGGATCCCAGGTGATGTCGGTGCGGTAGGCAACGATCTGCCCGGAATTCGAAAACGCCGGGCGTAGCGTCAGGTAACTGCCAATATAATCCTCGACACCGGCCCGAGTATACGCGCCCATGTAAACGGGGGCGACCTCACGATTGAGGCTGGGCTGACCGGGAGCATCCCGGCCCACGGTTTGACCGCTCCATGCGGCTTTGATCTCATCGAAATCGAGCCCGAGCACCATGCAGACATCGAAGAGCGTCTGATCCCGGACAGTGCGCCCGTTCAGCAGGTTCTGGACGGTCTTTTCGTGGCAATCGGAGGCGTCGGCGAGTTCGGCTTGTGTCAGCTTCTTCTCGATCATCGCCGTGCGGATACGAGCCAAAGCAGGATTGCGCTCTGAGGCAGACATCGATCGCACGACTCTCCAATACCGAAACTTACCTCAAAGTACCGGTATTTGCCGGCGAAGGCCAAACAGGAATTGCACGCCGCTGGGGTTCGCTGTGAAGCGTGCCGCTTGGGTCACGGGGCTGCGGTCAGCGCACCCCACAAAAGCAGCACGCCCGAGATCAGCATCATGGCTTCCATGATCACCCGAAATTGAGAGGCATCGAAGCGGAGCACGATGTGCTTGGCGAACCAGGAGCCCAGCATCAGGGTCGCGCCGACAGCCAAGCCACGTCCTATCGTCTCGGCTGGGAGCGCGCCGAAGTTTCGGAAAACGATGGCCTTGGTCATGGACACGGCGACGGAACCGGCGGCTTCCGTTGCAATATAAGCACCTTTGACCAGACCGTAAGCCAGGAAGAAGGGCGTATTGATCGGCCCTGTGGTTGCGACGAGACCGGTGAGGAAGCCGATACAGGCGCCGACGATAGCCATGCCGCGGAGGCCGATTGTCCAGCCGCGTGCGGTGAACCAGCGGCGCGCGGGGATCATGATGATCAAGAAGGCGCCAAGCGCCGCTTCCAGGAAGCGGGCATTCAAGCCGACGAGAATGCGGGCGCCGAGCGCTGCCGCTGGAACCGCCGTCGCGCAATAAACCGCGGTAACGCGCCAATCGACTTCACGCCACCAGACGCCGACGCGAGACACGTTCGCCAGGATCGCGGCAAGCGCCATGAT
>JAEYYP010000300.1 GCA_023428425.1 Pseudomonadota bacterium | reverse complement strand
CTCTTCACGTGCTTGGCGACTGCGACAACAGCCTCGAAATCGCCGTTCGAGGCGATCGGGAACCCAGCCTCGATGATGTCGACGCCCATCTCGTCGAGAGCTTCGGCGACCTGCAGTTTTTCTTCGAGCGTCATCGTGGCGCCTGGGCTCTGCTCGCCGTCGCGCAAGGTGGTGTCGAAGATATAGACGCGGTCTTTGTTGGAGGTCGTAGTGGTCATGCTTCAGTCCTGAGGAAACGGCCGGGGAGAAATCGCGCACGGCCGGACAAAGTGTTCGGTTGCTCAGTCGTTATCCCCTGACCACCCGTCCGCCATCCGCGGACCGCCGGTACTCAGGGGCTGATAAGAAGGAGAAGCAGGGCAGCCGGCAGCAGCAGCAAGGACGCGGCAACGACCAGTCGGCTCTGGCGAGCCTTCTGTTCTGCGGCGGCAATGGCAATGGCGCGAGAGCGCTGCATGGCGAGGTTCCGTTTACGGATCGGGATACTGCTGGAAATCACCGGCCTTGGCAAGGCCGATATGGGCAGGGGTGTACACCCCCTCACCTAATTGAACGCAAGGAC
Source organism: Pseudomonadota bacterium (assembly GCA_023428425.1). Lineage (GTDB taxonomy): Bacteria > Pseudomonadota > Alphaproteobacteria > Rhizobiales > Devosiaceae > Devosia_A. Next base: position 4,043 of record JAEYYP010000300.1, on the reverse strand, counting down.
CGCGAACACCAAGATCCCGGTCAGCGACAGCACCGCGACGATACGGCCGATCCGAACCCTTCGCGCTGCTGCGGCGTCGCCCTCCCGCATCTTTCGCGCCGACATCGCAGACGTCACGACGCCGAGGGCCAGCAATACTACAAACCCCATCTTGGCCCAGAACCAGTGGCTGATGCCGTCGAAGCCACCGTAGCGCGAGAACAGCAGGATCGGGCCGCTGACCAGCAGGACGATGATGCCCCAGTGTCCGAACCGGGTGAGCAGCCGATTGGTCTGCGGGCTGCCACCGCCCTGCCCCATCATACCCAGCAGCGGCAGGAAGGCGGCAGCGACGAGCATCAAGCCGGCGAGATGCGCAATGAGCAGAAACTGGTCCAGGGCGGCCTCCGGCCGAGTTAGCGGTTGTACTGGATTTCGACGACCAGCCCCTCCGGGCCGGTGACGAATATCTGGCCGATGGGGGTGCCCGGGATGCCCGCCAGTATCCACGGATACCCCGCAGCCTCGACGCGGGCCTTCGCTGCTTCGAAATCGTAGACGCCGAAGGCAATGTGGTTGACCATGCCCGCAGGGAAGTCGGCGTCGCGCGGCACGACGCCGAGGTGGATCACCGGCCGGTCGCCCAGGTAGATCCAGTGCCCCGGAAAGTCGAATGCGGGCCGGGGCCCTTCCTTGGCATCCAGCACCAATTCAAGGAAACGCACCATGCGCGGCCCGTCGGCGACTGTGATGTTGACGTGGTCCAGATGCGGCATCATGTGAAGGCGAACACCGCTGAGAGGACAACCAGGCCGAACGCCGCGCCAGTCAGCTGGCCGAACATCTGTGACCGCTTCGCCGCGTCGCGGTCCCCCGCCCGCGCCGCTTTCGCATTCCGCTCGTTCTGCACGATGAAGAAGATCATCGCGACGATGCCGGCCATCTTGATCCAAAACCAGATCGGGCTGGGCGGGCTCCAGTTCCACTTCAGCCACAAGGTGAGCACGCCGGTGACCAGCAGCGTGCCCATCGCGACCTTGCCTGCCTTGGCGAGCTTCTCGACGATATCAACTAGTTGAGCGCGGACCTCTGGCGTCGCCGTCGCCATCTTCGGCCCGATTATCGGCATGATCACCGAGTTGGCGCCGCCGGCAATGAACGCGACGATGTGTATGACGAACAACAGCGCTGCGACGATCGCGACAAAGTCCATGGCTCTCTCCGGATTTCCTGCCCGCGCGAAACGCTAGACCAGTTGGCGCTGAGTCTCCAGCACGGGCAGGGTTAGTCGTCGAGGTGGAGCGTACCCTGTCCGACGACGACGGCGTCACCGCCGATACCGGCATGGGTCAGCTTGTCATCTTCTAGGCGCAGTTGCAGGTGGATTGTGCTGGGCCGCCCCATCTCGTGCCCCTGACGCAGCCGGAGTTCGCTCTGGCCTGGCCCGGCGCTCCGTGCCAGCAGGCCAATCAGCGCAGCGGCAGCCGAGCCGGTGGCCGGATCTTCGCCCAAGCCCATGCCCGGCGCAAACATGCGCGCCGCAAGATCGAAGTCCGGCTCCTCCGGCGTCCGCGTGAACACATAGATCGAGCCGCGCCCAAACGGATAGACCTCGTCCCAGCCGCGCCGCTCGAGGCGGAGCCGGCGGAGGACCGACGCGTCGCGCACCGGGATCAGGTAGAAAGGGTTTCCGGCCGAAAACAACGCCGGCTTCAGTTCACCACAGCCTATATCGTCGGAGTCGAGCCCGAGCGTGGCGGCAATGGCGATGGCCGACGGCACATTTCCCACCTGCTCCGGCAGAACCGGAAGCGCGAAGCGCGCCTGACCGATCTGCCTGTCGATCCGCTCGACAACGCAGGTGATGACACCGACCTGCTCTTCGAGCCGGATGACGCTGGCCCGCGTCTGCAGCCCGAGGGCCACCGCGGCGCCGACGGTCGGATGGCCGGCGAATGGCAACTCGACCGCAGGAGTAAAAATCCGGACCGCCGCGGTGTGGCGCTCCTGCTGCGGCCGGCAGATGAACACCGTCTCGGATAGGTTGAACTCTCGTGCGATGGCCTGCATCTGGTTGTCGAGCAGCCCATCGCCCTTCATCACCACGGCGAGCGGATTGCCCTTCAGGCGCTCGCGCGTGAAGACGTCCAAAAGCAGATAGTCGAGTTTCATTCGCCGCTCCCAAGCCGGTCAAGCAAATGCCGGGCGGGCCGGGGGCAAGTCAAGTGGAGCCGCAGATCAGAGCGGCGGCAGAGTGTACGAGATCTTGTCGACCCCAAGTTGCTCGCACACGGCATCGACCGCAACCTGATGGTCGTCGCGCTCATGCAGGCCCGACACGGTGATGCAGCCGATGACGCCGGCGCCCTTCACCCGAAGGGGAAAGCCGCCGCCCGCCAGCACGAAATCGGCATTGTCGAGCCCGCGGCGCGGCAGAAAATGATCTGCGTCGGTCTTGTTCTCGAGCACGGCGCGATAGGACGACTTCTGCACCCGTTGCACGAGGTTTGCCTTGCGCCGCACCCATTCGGCGTTGTCGGCCGTCGTGCCGGGCAAGGACATGAAGTAGAGCTGCCGGTCGAACGTGCGGATATCGGCAACGATCACGAGCTGCTCGCGCAGGGCCCTCTCCCGGATTCGCTCGCCCAGCGCATAAGCAACCAGTTCGTTGAACTCCGCGAAGACGAGTTCCGTCTCCTGCCGCTTTATGAGAGCGATATCGGTTTCCCTGGACATATGGCCTCTCCCTCAGTCCGGCAAAGCAAGCGTGGCGGCATCAAGCCCGAGCACGCTGGCGACCGCCGCGGCGCTCAACGTGTGGTCGAGCCGCTCGCTGAGGCCAGACGTGGCGACGGCGCCGACGACGCCGAAGCCCTTCAAAGTGATGGGAAATGCGCCCCCGGCGAGGGCGTAGTCGCGCACATCCTGCGCCCAGCTCTCCTCGAGCACCCGTGGCTTGTCTCCTCGCTCGAGCACGACGCGATAGCTCGACTTGAGCATCAGCCGGACAGTGCCGACCTTGCGCCTGACCCAAGGCTCGTTACCCCAGGCGATGCCGGCCGCGGTCCCGTAGAACATGGTGCGGTCCCATAGCAGGACGCCCACCGCAATACCCTTGCCGAGTGCCCGCGCCGCCTCGCGCACGTGCGAGCCGATGGCGAAGGCCGTGTCCTCGTCGAAGCGATCGAAGACGTAGGCTCGCTCCTGCTCGACTATCCGCGCGATATCGCTTTCGACCGACATGCAGCCCTCCCGTGCTGGCGAGGGGTATCGAGGAAAGCATGTCCCGGCGCAAGCCAAGCTTTAGTCGGGCGGCGATGCGCCCCCACGCCTGAAGGACCTATTCAGAAGGCGTTCAGCCGCCGCTGCCCATAAGCCCGCCCGCCGATCCCGGCACAAAGATAGAGCATCAAATGAACTACTTCACCGACCTGTTCCGCCGCGCGGAACGCAACCGGTCGCTCAGCGAACTGCTGAAGCTCGACGACCACCTGCTGCGCGACATCGGCGTCACCCGCGCCGACGTCAGCGTGATGCGCAGGGGCCGCTATCCGGCCCGCGACCATGAGTAGCGCGGCCGGAACCAGGGAAAAATGCCGAAGGGCTCCGCGCTGAACGCCGGAGCCCTTCTGATTCCTGCTGATCACGAAAGGGGCCGGGAGACCCCTTCCGAATCATGCCGAGCCTGACAACTCAGTTCTTGGCCTTGTCGACCAGGGCGCCGGCCTTGATCCACGGCATCATGCCGCGGAGCTTCTCGCCGACTTCCTCGATCTGGTGTTCGTCGGCGAGGCGACGGGTCGCCTTGAAGCGCGAGGCGCCGCCTTTGTATTCCTGCATCCACTCCGAGGTGAACTTGCCCGACTGGATGTCGTAGAGCACGCGCTTCATCTCGGCCTTGGTCTCGGACGTGATGATGCGCGGGCCCGAGACGTATTCGCCCCACTCGGCGGTGTTCGAGATCGAGTAGTTCATGTTGGCGATGCCGCCCTGGTAGATCAGGTCGACGATCAGCTTCACTTCGTGCAGGCACTCGAAATAGGCCATTTCCGGAGCGTAGCCGG